>CALJUL010000102.1 GCA_937975725.1 uncultured Pseudoxanthomonas sp.
TCATCTACAAGGCGCTGAAGATCCCGACCGAGATGTTCACCGTCATGTTCGCCATTGGCCGCACCGCCGGCTGGGTGTCGCACTGGCTGGAGCAGCAGATCGATCCGGAAGCCAAGATCGGCCGTCCGCGCCAGATCTACACCGGCTATACCCCGCGCGACTACGTGCCGGCCGACAAGCGCTGAGCCGTACCGCAGGCATGACGGAAAAGGCCCCGCAAGGGGCCTTTTTCATTCATGGGCGAGCCGCTGCCCGGTGCGCGCATCGGGCAGCGCAGGTTGCCGCGAACGGCGCATCGCCATCGCGATGCCGCCACCACTGCCGTTGCGGCGGGAACGCGTCAGTCCCTGCGGCCGTCGCCTTCGTAGCCGGCGATCTCTTCTTCGGCCAGCAACTGGCGCAGGTGCGCGGCCGAGGCGCGCTTCATCGGTTTCTCGTCCACCGCGGAGAGGGGCGCCTGGCGGAGCGCGTCGTGCGGCAGCACGGTCAGGTCGTAGCCGAGGTCTTCGGCGCTGAACACCCAGACCGGCAGGTCGGCCACGCGCTCGCGGTCCATGCGCATGCGCCGCGTGCGCGCTTCGGCCGGGATGCCGTGTTCCTCCAGGAAGCGGGTGACCGCGTCCGGATCGTCGCTGTGCAGGTGCAGGTGGACCGGCGAGTTGGCGTCGGCGGTACCGTCCAGCACCGGGCCCGCCAGGCGCGGCGAGAACGTCGCGAAGAAGTCCAGCGCGCGCAGCGCGCCTTCGCGCCGCCGGCGCAGGCCGCTGGCGTGCGCGTCGCCGGCGAACAGGCGCTGGTATTCGCGCAGCGCGTCCTCGATCTCGCGGTTGCGCGGCAGCGAGGCGTCGTCGTGGATGCCGAGCCGGTGCGCGGCCTTGAGCTTGGCCTGGTGGAAATCGCGGATACCGCCCTCGGCCATCAGCCGGGCGGCTTCGTGCGCCAGTCGCTGGCGGCGTTCGCGGGTGCGGGTTTCGGCGTGCTGGCGGGCGTGGTGCATGACGGGCCTCCGCGTCGAAACGTGGCCCGACTCTACACCATGCCCGATGAAAGTCCATGACGGTGCGTGCGCGCCGTCATGCGGACCTCAAGCGCAGACTTCAAGCGCGGATCAGAAGATGTCGAACGCTTCCTCGTCCGGCACCGCGTCCTCGGGGCCGAACAGGTTCTCGGACTGGATGCGCTCCAGGTCCTCCACCTTGACCCATTCGGTCACGCCGTTGAGCGTGGCCTGCACCATGCCGTCGGGCGGATCGTTGGCGGCCAGCGGCTTGTCCTTCAGCGCCACCCGCATGTAGTCGATCCAGATGGGCAGCGCGGCCTTGCCGCCGTATTCGCGGTAGCCCAGCGACTGGAAGTTGTCGCGGCCCACCCACACCACGGTGGCGTAGGGACCGCCGAAGCCGCCGAACCAGGCGTCGCGGTGGTCGTTGGTGGAGCCGGTCTTGCCGCCCACGTCCTCGCGGCCTAGGACCCGCGCGGCGGTGCCGGTGCCGCGCAGCACCACGTCGCGCATCATCGACACCAACTGGTAGGCGGTGCGCTCGTCGATGGCGCGCGGCGCGGTGACGACGTTGGGATCGGCGGGCTTTTCTTCCGGCTTGGGCTGCGCGGGCACGGGCGCGGGCGTGGCGGGCTTGGCCGCCTGCGCCGGACCGAAGTTGAAGCCGTCGACCACCTGGCTGGCCGGCGTGCCGGCGGCGCCGTACTGGCCCTGTCCGCAGCCGCGGCAGGCGACCGCCGGGTTCTCCTTGAACACCACGTTGCCTTCGCGGTCCTTGACCTCGTCGATGAACCACGGCGTCACCCGCGAGCCGCCGTTGGCGAACACGGCGTAGCCGCGCGCCATCGACAGCGGCGTCAGCGAGGCGCTGCCCAGCGACATCGACAGATTGGGCGGCAGTTCGGCCTCCTCGAAACCGAACTGGCTGATGTACTTGCGCGCGAACGGCACGCCGATGCCGTCCAGCAGGCGCACCGACACCAGGTTGCGCGACTGCACCAGCGCCTCGCGCAGGCGCATCGGGCCGCGGAAGCCGCCGCCGTCGTTCTGCGGGCGCCACATGTGGCCGCGGCGGTCGCGGAACACCACCGGCGCGTCGAGCACGATGGAGGCCGGGTTGAAGCCCTTCTCGAACGCCGCCGCGTACACGAACGGCTTGAAGCTGGAACCCGGCTGGCGGCGCGCCTGGGTGGCGCGGTTGAACTTGTTGCCGGCGAAGCTGTAGCCGCCGACCAGCGCGCGCAGGGCGCCGTTGTTCGCGTCCAGCGACACCAGCGCGGCCTGCGCGCGCGGGATCTGGTCGACCAGGTATTCGCCTTCGCCCTTGCCGGCCTTGATGCGGGCCAGGTCGCCGCGGCGGAACAGCTTGGCCGGCGCGCGGCCGGTCCACTTGCTGGCGCCGGCGGGCAGGATCACTTCGCGTCCGTCCGCCAGCACCACCGTCGCGCCGCCGTCCTCGTCGGTGCGGGCCACGATGGCCGGCAGCAATCCGTTCTGCGCCGGGATGCCGCGCAGGTGCGCGGCCAGCGCCGCCGCGTCGGCCTCGGCGGGTACGTCGAAGTGCTGCTCCACGCCGTTCCAGCCGTGGCGGCGGTCGTACAGGCCCAGGCCGTCGCGCACCGCCTCGTTGGCCGCGGTCTGCGCCTCGGCATCGAGCGTGGTGGTGACGTGGTAGCCCTTGGTCAGCGCCTCCGGACCGAACCGGGCGATCATCTCCTGCCGCACCATCTCGGCCACGTAGGGCGCGTACACCTCGACCGGCCGCTCGTGCGGCTTGGCGTGCATCGGCTCGGCCTTGGCCTGGGCGGCCTCCGCGGCGGTGATGTACTTGTCCTCCAGCATGCGGTCGATCACGTAGGCGCTGCGCTCGTGGTTGCGCCCCGGGTTGCTGATGGGGTTGCCGCTGGAGGGGAACTTCAGCGCGCTGACCAGGGTGGCGGCCTCGGCCAGGGTCAACTGGTCCAGGGTCTTGCCGTAGTAGTACTCGGCGGCGGCGGCCACGCCGTAGGAGCGGTTGCCGAAGAAGCTCTTGTTGAGGTAGAGCTCCAGGATCTCGTCCTTGGTCAGCATCTTCTCGATGCGCATCGCCAGCATCATCTCCACCAGCTTGCGCGTGTAGCTGTACTCGGAGCTGAGGAAGAACTGGCGCGCCACCTGCTGGGTGATGGTGCTGCCGCCGGCCACGCGGCCCTCCTTGCGGCTGGCGATCTGCCAGACCGCGCGGCCGATGCCGGTGGGGTCCACGCCGTTGTGCTGGTAGAAGTTGCTGTCCTCGGCGGCGACGAAGGCCTGCCGTACCCGCGGGGGCACCTGGCCGATGGCCACCGGATAGCGGCGGGTCTCGCCGTACAGCCCGATCAGGCGGCCGTCGCTGGCATAGATATAGAGGGGTTCCTGCAACTCGACGTTGCGCAGGGACTGGATGTCCGGGACCTTGGCCGAGACCGTGTAGTACAGCACCCCCAGGGCGGCGGCGGCGGCCAGGGCCAGGATCAGGAACGTGATGAGGGTCCAACGGAGAAGACGACGGAGCCGGGACATCCAGTGCTTTCCGATTGCAGAATTCGTGGCGGCAGAGTATAGATGACCGCCGGGGTCGCCACGGGCGATCCCAAGGGGAACAGGGACTTGGGGAACAACCCTCGCGAAACGTGACAAGCCGCACAGCCACGTCAGCGCCGGTTGCCAAGCGTAAAAACTTGGTTATTAATGTGGGCGAAATCCTTACGCCCAGTGCCCGTCGGAAGGGGAAATACCGTGGGGCTAATCCCGAAAAGCCAGTCGCCGCTCATCGGCGTCGACATCAGTTCGACCGCGGTCAAGCTGCTGCAGCTCTCGCGCGTCGGTAACCGCTACCGCGTGGAGCACTACGCGGTCGAGCCGTTGCCGCCCAATGCCGTGGTCGAGAAGAACATCGTCGAGGTCGAGGCGGTGGGCGAGGCCATCCGCCGCGCCGTCAACCGCGCCGGCAGCAAGGTCAAGTACGCCGCCGCGGCCGTGGCCGGCTCGGCGGTGATCACCAAGATCATCCCGATGCCCGCCGACCTGGACGAGAGCGACCTGGAGGCCCAGGTCGAGCTGGAGGCGGTCAACTACATCCCGTACCCGATCGAGGAAGTGAACCTCGACTTCGAGGTGCTGGGCCCGATGCCCAACAACCCCGAGATGGTGCAGGTCCTGCTGGCGGCCTCCCGTTCCGAGAACGTCGAGCTGCGCCAGTCCGCGCTCGAACTCGGCGGGCTGACCGCCAAGGTGATGGACGTGGAAGCCTTCGCCGTGGAGAACGCCTTCGCGCTGATGGCCAACGAACTGCCGATCCCGCAGGACGGCGTGGTCGCGCTGGTGGACATCGGCGCCACCATGACCACGCTCAACGTGCTGCGCCGCGGCCGCAGCCTGTACAGCCGCGAACAGGTGTTCGGCGGCAAGCAGCTCACCGACGAGGTGATGCGCCGCTACGGCCTGACCTACGAGGAAGCCGGCCAGGCCAAGCGCCAGGGCGGCCTGCCCGAGAGCTACGAGATCGAGGTGCTGGAGCCCTTCAAGGAGGCGACGGTCCAGCAGATCAGCCGCCTGCTGCAGTTCTTCTACGCCGGCAGCGAGTTCAACCGCGTCGACCAGATCGTCCTGGCCGGCGGCTGCGCCGCGCTGCCGGGCCTGCCGGAGATGGTCGAGGAACAGCTCGGCGTGCCCACCGTGGTCGCCAACCCGCTGGCGCAGATGACTCTGGGCCCGCGCGTGCAGGCGCACGCGCTGGCGCAGGACGCGCCCGCGCTGATGATCGCCACCGGCCTGGCGTTGAGGAGCTTCGACTGATGGCGAAGATCAACCTACTCCCGTGGCGCGCCGAGCGCCGCGTCCAGCGCCAGCGCGAGTTCTACGCGATGCTGGGCGCCGCCGCGATCGTCGGCCTGCTGCTGTCGTTCCTGCTGTGGTTCCACTACGACCGCCAGGTCGCCGGGCAGGGCGAGCGCAACGAGTTCCTCAAGGCCGAGATCGCCAAGGTCCAGGCGCAGAACAAGGAGATCGAGCGTCTCGACGAGCAGAAGCGCCGCCTGCTGGCGCGCAAGGACGTCATCGAGAAGCTGCAGGCCAACCGCTCGCAGATGGTCCACCTGTTCGACTCGCTGGTCCGCACCATCCCCGACGGCGTGATGCTCTCCAACATCAAGCAGGAAGGCGAAGTGTTGACGCTGGAAGGCCGGGCGCAGTCCAACGCGCGCGTCAGCGCCTACATGCGCAACCTGGAGACGTCCGGCTGGATGACCAAGCCGGAACTGTCGATCATCGAGGCCAAGCCCGAGGACGCCAAGACGCCGAGCCTGTCCGGCGCCGGCCGCGCGCTGCCCTACGCCTTCACCCTGCAGGTGCGCCTGGCCAACCCGACTGCCGAACAGTCCGCCGAGACGGCCGCGGCGGGCGAGGGCGCCACCGACGGCGCGGCCGCGCCGCCCGCCGCTCCCGCTGCCGCGCCGCTGGAAGGCCAGCCGGCCGCCCCGGCGCCCGCACCGGCTGCACCGGCCACGCCCCCGCCTTCCGGCGGTACTCCCTCCCCGGCCACCGGGAGCGCGTCATGAGCCAGAAGAAGACATCGTTCAAGAACCTGGATTTCAACAACATCGGCGCGTGGCCGCAGAACGCCAAGGTCGTCTTCTGCGTCGTGCTCGCGCTGTTCATCCTGGCCTTCTCCTACTTCCTGCTGGTGCGCGGCAAGGTGGAGACGCTGTCCTCGCTGGAACAGGAGGAGGCGCGCCTGCGGCAGGACTTCGAGAACGAGCAGGCCAAGGCCGCCAACCTGGAGCCGCTCAAGCAGCAACTGACGCAGATGGAACAGGTCTTGCAGCAGATGCTGCGCCAACTGCCCAGCAAGACCGAAATGCCGGACTTGATCATCGACATCTCGCAGACCGCGCTGTCCAGCGGCCTGACCAACGAGCTGTTCCAGCCCGAGCCGGAAACGCTGAAGGAGTTCTACGCCGAGAAGCCGATCCAGTTGCGCATGGTGGGCAACTACCATCAGTTCGGCGCCTTCGTCAGCGGCGTGGCGTCGCTGCCGCGCGTGGTCATCCTGACCATGCACGACATCTCGCTGCAGCCCAAGGAAGGCAAGGGCGGCATCAACCGCGGCGCGCTGGAGCTGTCCGGCACGGTGAAGACCTACCGCTACCTGGACGAGAAGGAAGTGGCCGACCAGGAAGCGGCCGCCGCCGAGGCCGCCAAAGCAGCCGGAGACAAGAAATGATGCGCAGCCAATTGCGTTGGATGGTGCTCGGCGCGCTGGTCCTCGTGGGCGGCTGCGCGCGCGGCATCACCAGCACGCCGGGCGACGCCCCGAACCTGGAGAAGTGGGTCGACGACGTGCGCGCGCGCCCGGCGCCGCCGCTGGAGCCGCTGCCGGTGATGCAGCAGTTCGAGACCTTCGAATACGCCGCGCAGACGCTGCGCGATCCCTTCAGCGACGCCTGGAACAACAACGAGGGCGGCGGGCTGCGCCCCGATCCGAACCGGCGCAAGGAAACGCTGGAGCAATACCCGCTGGACAGCCTGGACATGGTCGGCACGATCGGCCGCGGTCCGGGCCTGGTGGCGCTGGTGATGGGGCCCGACAAGGTCACCTACCGGGTACGTCCGGGGAACTACCTGGGCCAGAGCGACGGCCGGGTCACCTCGGTCCGCGAAGATGGCATAGAACTTGTCGAACTGGTGCCGGATGGCGCAGGTGGCTGGCTGGAACGGCCGGCGTCGATCGCGCTTGAAGATCAATGATTAGGGGATACACGATGATCGCTTCGAACGCCCACGCCCTGCAGCCCTCCCGGCGCCTGGCGACCCTCCGGATCCGCGCCCTGGGACTGGCCGTCGGCCTGCTGGCGGCCGCCGGTTCGGCCGGTGCCGCCACCCCCGCCGCCCAGGCCGGTGCCTCACACGCGCAGGCCGCCGCCGTCCAGCAGGCGCCGGTCGCGATCTCCAACATCGACTTCCGCCGCGGCGACGACGGGGCCGGGCGCCTCATCGTCAAGTTCGCCGGGCAGGGCGCGGCGCCCGACCTGCGCAACCAAGGCGACAGCGTGGTGGTCGACGTGGGCAACGCCACGTTGCCGGCCTCGCTGCAGCGCGGCCTCAACGTCGCCGACTTCGCCACCCCGGTGCAGCGCGTCGACGCGTTCGCCAAGGGCGGCAACACCCAACTGGTGCTGAGCACCCGCGGCGGCTTCGAGTCGCTGGCCTACCAGTCGGGCAACGAATACGTGGTCGAGATCGTGCCGCGCGATGGCCAGAAGGCCATGGGCGGCGCGGGCCCGGCCGCGGGCACCGGGGCTATCGCCGCCGCCGCGGCCAAGGTCGCCGGCGACGCGCGCCGCTACGCCGGTCGCCCGGTCACCTTCAACTTCCAGGACGTCCCGGTCCGCACGGTCCTGCAACTGATCGCGGAAGAGTCCAACCTCAACATCGTCGCCTCGGACACGGTGCAGGGCAACGTCACCTTGCGCCTGGTCAACGTGCCGTGGGACCAGGCGCTGGACATCGTCCTGCGCGCCAAGGGCTTGGACAAGCGCCGCGACGGTGCCGTCGTCTGGGTCGCGCCGCAGCCGGAACTGGCCAAGTTCGAGCAGGACAAGGAAGACGCCCGCATCGCGATCGAGAATCGCGAGGACATGGTCACCGACTACATCCAGATCAACTACCACAGCGCCGCCGCCATCTTCAAGGCGCTGACCGAAGCCAAGGGCATCGGCAACCAGAACAACAACGGCGGCGGTGGCGGCAGCAACCGCGACCAGGAGAACGGCTTCCTCTCGCCGCGCGGCCGCATCGTCGCCGACGAGCGCACCAACATGCTGATGATCAGCGACATCCCGAAGAAGGTCGCGCAGATGCGCGAGCTGATCTCGATGATCGACCGCCCGGTCGACCAGGTGCTGATCGAGGGCCGCATCGTCATCGCCACCGACACCTTCGCCCGCGACCTGGGCGCGAAGTTCGGCGTGAGCGTCAACAATCTCGAGACCACGACCGACGCCAACGGCAACACCACGACCAAGGGCGACGCCTACGGCAGTTCCATCAGCACCCCTGGCGGGCGCGGCCTCAACGTGAACCTGCCCGCGGGCGGCTTCACCCAGTCCACGGCGGGCGCGCTCGCGTACACCCTGCTGAAGAGCAGCTTCTCGCTGGACCTGGAACTGTCGGCCATGCAGGAAGAAGGCCGCGGCGAAGTCATCTCCAATCCGCGCCTGGTGACCGCCAACCAGCGCGAAGGCGTGATCCGCCAGGGCAAGGAAGTCGGCTACGTCACCATCACGGCCGGCCAGGGCGGCATCGCCACGCCCAACGTGCAGTTCAAGGAAGCCCTGCTGGAGATGAAGGTGATGCCGACCATCACCAACGACGGCCGCGTGTTCCTGAACCTCAACGTCAAGAAGGACGAGGTGGCCCGCTACATCACCCTCGAGGGCTACGGCAGCGTGCCGGAGCTGGACAAGCGCGAGATCAACACCGCGGTGCTGGTGGAGGACGGCCAGACCGTCGTGATCGGCGGCGTGTACGAGTTCACCGACCGCAGCAGCGTTTCCAAGGTGCCGTTCCTGGGCGACATCCCCTTCCTTGGCAACCTGTTCAAGAAGAAGGGCCGCAGTAAGCAGAAGGCCGAACTGCTGATCTTCATCACCCCCAAGGTGCTGTCGGTGGCCAAGCACTGAGGCGTTGCGCCGGCGGGATTCCGGAACGGGCCGCGATCGCGGCCCGTTTCCTTTTGTCCCGAACCTGCCGCTGAACCGGCGGCGGGCGCCGTGCCTGGCGGGGGAACCCGCATGGCAAACTGCGGTCACAGGCACGCCGCACAGCCCTTGGATGTCCATGGACCACCCTTCGCACGACGCCACGTTGTTCGACCGCTTCGCCGCGCTGCGCGACGATCTCGCCCGCACCATCGTCGGCCAGGCCGCGCTGGTGGAACGGCTGCTGATCGCGCTGCTGGCCGACGGCCACCTGCTGGTGGAAGGCGCGCCCGGGTTGGCCAAGACCACCGCGATCCGCGCGCTGGCTTCGCGGCTGCAGGCCGATTTCGCGCGCGTGCAATTCACCCCCGACCTGCTGCCGGCCGACCTGACCGGCACCGAGGTCTGGCGTCCGCAGGACGGCCGCTTCGAGTTCCAGCCCGGGCCGCTGTTCCACCCGCTGCTGCTGGCCGACGAGATCAACCGCGCGCCCGCCAAGGTGCAGTCGGCGCTGCTGGAGGCGATGGGCGAGCGGCAGGTCACGGTGGGCCGCCACACGTATCCGCTGCCGGCGCTGTTCCTGGTGATGGCCACGCAGAACCCGATCGAGCAGGAGGGCACTTTCCCGTTGCCCGAGGCGCAACTGGACCGCTTCCTGATGCACGTGAAGATCGGCTATCCGGAAGCGGCCGCCGAGACCGAGATCCTCCGGCTGGCGCGCGAGCGGGCGCGCGAACAGATGCTGCCGGCGACGGAAACGGTCGAGCGCGTGCCGCTGGAGGACGTGTTCGCCGCGCGCGCGCAGGTGCTGGACCTGCACCTGGCGCCGGCGCTGGAGCGCTACCTGGTCGAACTGGTGCTGGCCTCGCGCGACGCCTCGCGCTACGACGCCGCGCTGGCGCGCCGCATCGCCTGGGGCGCCAGCCCGCGCGGCTCCATCGCGCTCGAACGCTGCGCGCGCGCGCGCGCCTGGCTGGCCGGGCGCGACTACGTGACGCCCGAGGACGTCCGCGCCATCGCACCGGACGTGCTGCGCCACCGCGTGCTGCCCAGCTACGAGGCCACCGCCGAGGGCTGGGACGGCGACCGCCTGGTGGCCGCGTTGCTCGACGTCGTGCCGCTGCCCTAGCGGCCGCAGGGCGTGAGGCGGCCATGAGCGAAGGCATCGTCCCCACTCTGAGCGAACTGGTCGCGCTGCGCGGCAGCGCCCGGCGCGGCGGCAGCGCGCGCCAGGGACGCCATTCCGCGGCGGGGCCGGCGGCCTCGCAACTGCGCGGCCGCGGCATGGAATACGCCGAGTCGCGCGAGTACGTCGCCGGCGACGACGTGCGCCACATCGATTGGCGCCTGACCGCGCGCAGCGGCCGCACCCACACCAAGCTGTTCCAGGCCGAGCGCGAACGCCTGACGCTGATCGTCGCCGACACCGCGCCGGCGCTGTATTTCGGCACGCGCGTGCGCTTCAAGTCGGTGCAGGCCGCGCGCGCGGGCGCGGTCGCGGCGTGGTCGGCGCTGCGCGAAGGCGACCGCCTGGCCTGCCTGCGCGGCAGCGCGGCCGAGCCGCCGGTGCCGCCGGCGTCCGGCACGCGCGGCGTGCTGCGGGTGCTGGACGCGCTGGCGCGCTGGTATGCGGCGCCGCCCGCCGACGACCTCGGCCTGGGGTTCGCGCTGGACCATGCCGCGCGCCTGCTGCGTCCCGGTTCGCGGCTGGTGGTGCTGGCCGATCCGCACAGCATCGCCGCGTTGCCGGAATCGCGCTGGCCGGCACTGGCGGCGCACCACGACGTCGCGGTGGTGCTGCTGGTCGATCCGCTGGAAGCCGATCCGCCCCACGACCGCCTGCCGTCCGCCGGGTGGAACTGGACCTGGCCGCGCCTGCGCAGCGGCAGGCCTGGGAACAGGCGTTCCGCAAGCCCCTGGACGATGCGCTCGAACGCCTGCCGGCGCGCGGTGTGCGCGTGGGTGCGCTGGCCAGCGACGCGCCGAGCGATGCCTGGCTGCCGTTGCTGGGGCGCGCCCGGCCGCAGGTGGCGTGATGACGATATTGGCGACGCTGGTGCTGCGCGACGTGCACGTGCCGCCTTCGCCGTCGTGGTGGCCGCCGGCGCCGGGCTGGTGGCTGGTGGCCGCTGCCGTCGCGCTGGTCGTGCTGGCCTTCGCAGGGCGTGCCTGGTGGCTGCGCCGTCGCCGCCGCGCGTGGACGACGTGGTTCGATGCCGCCGGACAAGACGCATCGCCCGCGGAACAGGTGGCGGCGATGTCGGAACGGCTGCGCCGCGCGGCGCGGCGCGCGGACCCGCAGGCCGACCGCCTGCAGGGCGAGGACTGGCTGAGCTTCCTCGACGGCCGGCAGGGGCATGCGTTCTCGCGGGGCCCGGGCCGCCTGCTGCTGGACGGCGGCTACCGGCGCGAAGTGGCGCCGGATGCATTGCGCGCGGCCACCGCCGTGGCGCGCGCGCGTTTCCTCGAATTGATGGCGGGACGGCGATGAATCTGTCCTGGCCCACGCTGCAACTGCTGCACGACGGTTATGCCGGTTTCGCCTGGCCGTGGATGTGGCTGGCTTTTCCCTTGCCCTGGTTGGCACGCTGGCTGCTGCCGGCCGCGCGCGGCACGGCCGAGGCGTTGCGGGTGCCGTATGGCCGCCAACTCGACAGCATCGCGCAGCAGGGCGCGCGTCGGTCGCCGCGCCGCACCGCCGCGCTGGCGTGGCTGGCCTGGTTCCTGCTGTGCGCGGCCGCCGCGCGCCCGCAGCAGTTCGGCGAAGCGGTCGTGCCGCCGGCCAGCGGGCGCGACCTGATGCTGGCGGTGGACCTGTCCGGCAGCATGACCGAGGCGGACATGGAACTGGGCGGCGCGGTGGTGGAGCGGTTGACCGCGGCCAAGGCGGTGCTCGCCGACTTCCTCGACCGCCGCGAAGGCGACCGCGTCGGCCTGATCGTGTTCGGCCAGCGCGCCTACGCCATGACCCCGCTCACCCGCGACCTGCACAGCGTGCGCGAACAACTGCGCGACGCGGTGGCGGGCCTGGCCGGGCGCGAGACCGCCATCGGCGACGCCATCGCGCTGGCGGTGCGCCGCCTACGCACGCAGCAGGAAGGTCAGCGCGTGCTGATCCTGCTCACCGACGGCGTCAATTCGGCCGGTGCACTGACGCCGGAGAAGGCCGCCGAACTGGCGAAGGAAGAGCGCGTGCGCATCCACGCCATCGCCTTCGGCAGCGACGGCGGCATGATGAGCGTGTTCGGCATTCCCCTGCCGATGCCGTCCAGCGGCGCGGACGCGATCGACGAAGCCACCCTGCGCGCGGTGGCGAAGACGACCGGCGGGCGCTTCTACCGTGCGCGCGACACCCGCGAGCTGGCCGGCATCTATGCCGAACTCGACCGGCTCGAGCCGGTGGAGGAGCCGGGCGAAGCGGTGCGCCCGCGGGTCGAGCGCTATGCCTGGCCCCTGCTGGGCGCGCTCGGCGCCGCGCTGCTGGCCTTCGCCTGGCCGCGGAGGCGCACCGCATGAGCGGTTGGGAAGACCTGCATTTCCTGCGTCCGCATATGTTGTGGGCGCTGCTCGCGCTGCCGCTGCTGGCGTGGGCCTGGCGCGCGCGGCGGCAGCGGTCCAGCGCCTGGCGCGGGCGCGTCGATCCGCACCTGCTTCCGCACCTGCTGGCGAAGGGCGGCACCGCATCCTGGCGCGGGCCTGCCGTCGCGGCCGCGGCGTTCGCCCTGGCCGTGCTGGCGCTGGCGGGGCCGAGCTGGCGCCAGGGCGAACAGCCGCTGTGGCAATCGAAGGCGCCGCTGGTCGTCGTGCTCGACCTGTCGCAGCGCATCGGCGCCGCCGACCTGCCGCCGTCGCGGCTGTTGCAGGCGCGCGCCAAGCTGGCGCGGTTGCTGCAAGCGCGCAGCGGCGGGCAGGTCGCGCTGGTGGCCTACGCCGACGACGCCTTCACCGTCGCGCCGCTGACGCAGGACAACGCCAACGTCGCGCTCTATCTGGACGACCTGTCGCCGGAGGTCATGCCGGTGGATGGGCAGCGCGCCGACCGCGGCATCGCCTGGGCGTCCCGCCTGCTGCAACAGGCGAAATCCAGCCAGGGCGACATCCTGCTGCTGACCGACCGCGCCGATGCCGCCGCGCGCGCCGCGGCCGCGAAGGCGCGCGCGCAGGGCTACCGGGTGTCGGTGCTGGGGCTGGGCACGGCGGCCGGTGCGGCCTATCAGGGCGCGGACGGTGCGATCGGCCATGCGGCGCTGGACGCGGCCTCGCTGCGTGCGCTGGCGTCGGCCGGCGGCGGGCAGTACCGCACGCTTTCGGCCGGCGATGGCGATCTGGAAGCGTTGGGTGTGCTGCTGCCCGCGCAGGCGGAGGCCGCCGGTCCGCAGGGCGGCACCAGGACGTGGCGCGACGAGGGCTACTGGCTGCTGCCGCCGCTGATGCTGCTGGGGCTGCTTGCTTTCCGCCGCGGCGTGATGGCGGTGGCGGCGTTGGGCCTGCTGCTGCCGCTGGCGTCGCCGGCGCACGCCGCCGGCGCGGACTGGTGGCAGCGCGCGGACCAGCGGCAGCAGGCGCGGATCGAACAGGGCGTGGCAGCGTACCGGCAGGGCGATTTCGCCGTCGCCGAACAGGCCTTCGCCGGCATCGACACCGCCGAGGGCTGGTACAACCTGGGCAACGCGCTGGCCAAGCAGCAGCGCTACGACGACGCCATCGCCGCCTACGATCGCGCGCTGCGGCGGCAGCCCGGGATGGAGGACGCCATCGCCAACCGCAAGGCCGTCGATGCCGCGCGCAAGCGGCCGCCGTCCGGCGACGGACAAGGCAGGCAGGGGCAGCAGGGGCAGCAGGGGCAGCAGGGCAAGCAGGATCCGCAGAGTCCGCAAGGCCGGCAGAACCCGCAGGATCAACAGCAGAATCGACAGGGCCGGCAATCGCAGCAGGACGCGCAGGATCCGCAGAACCCGCAGGCGCCCGCATCGCCGCCGCGGCAGGACACGCCGCCGTCCTCCGCACCGGACACCGCCAAGCCCGGCACGCCGCCCCCGTCTTCCCCGGCTGATACTGCGCAGCAATCCGAGGCCGACGCCGCCCAGCGCGAACGCATGCGCCAGGCGATGGCGCAGCAGGCGGCCAACGGTGCGCAGCGCCCGCCGCAGGACGGCGCGGCGGTGGCGGCGGAAACCCCCGAGCAGCGCGAGCGCCGCCAGGCCGTGGACGCATGGCTCAAGCGCGTGCCGGACGAACCGGGTTCATTGTTGAAGGCGAAGTTCCGGCTGGAACACGAACGCCGCCAGAGGGAGGGACGATGAAGCGCATCGTTGCGATCGTGTCGTGCGCGCTGCTGCTGTGGCCGCTGTCGCTGCTCGCCGCCGCGCGCGCGTGGCTGGAGCAGCCGCAGGTGGCCCTGGGGCAGGCGGTCACCCTGAACGTGGAGACGGACGCTGCGGCCGCCACGCCCGACCTGACCCCGCTGCTGCGCGACTTCGAAGTGGAAGGCCAGTCCGACAGCCGCAGCGTGCAACTGGTCAACGGCCGCATGAGCGCGCGCACCACCTTCTCGATGACCCTGCGCCCCCGCCGCGCCGGCACGCTGGCGATCCCGGCCTTGCAGGTGGGCGCCGAACGCACCGTGCCGCTGGCGCTGGAGGTGACCGCCACCGACACGGCCCGGGCCGCCGCCCGCGGGCTGGTCTTCGTCGAGACCGAGGTGGACGACGCCAGCCCCTACGTGCAGCAGTCGGTCGGCGTCACCGTGCGCCTGTACTACGCCGTGCCACTGGTGTCCGGCCAACTCGACCTGGACCCGCCCGACGGCGCGCTGCTGCAGCGCGTGGGCGAGATCACCCAGTCCAGCCGCGAGATCGACGGCCGCCGCTACAACACCGCCGAGCGCCGCTTCCTGCTGGTGCCCGAGCGCAGCGGCCCGCTGGTCCTACCGGGTGCGCGCTTCCAGGGGCGCGGTGCGGGCGGCTGGATGGACGACCTGCTGGGCGGCAACAGCCGCGAGGTCGACATCGCCGGCGCGCCGCGCACGTTGCAGGTGCGCGCGCAGCCGGCGAACGCACCGCAGCCGTGGCTGCCGGTGCGCGACCTGCGCCTGCGCTACGCCGGCGCGCCACAGCGGCTGCGCGCGGGCGAGGCGGCGGCGTTCACCATCGAGGCCGTTGCCACCGGCGCCACCCAGGCCCAACTGCCGGAACTGCCCACGCCTTCGATCCCGGGCGCGCAGGTCTTCGCCGAGCCTGCGCAGTACGACGAGACCTTCGCTGGCGGCACGCCGCAGGTGAAGCTGACGCGCCGCTATTCCGTGGTGCCGGCGCAGCCGGGGCGGCTGGTGGTGCCCGGCATCGCCATGGGCTGGTGGGACGTGCGCGCCGGCGCGGCGAAGACCGCCTCGCTGCCGGACCTGGCGCTGCCGGTATTGGCGGGCAGCGGCAACACCGCGGCCACGGCCGCCGATACGGGCGCGGCGGCGGTCCCGGCGACCGCGGATGTTGCGGCCAGCGACGATGACATCTTCGCGCCGCGCGGCGACCGCAACCTGCCGGCGCACCTGTGGCCCTGGATCGCGGCCGGCTTCGCGCTGTTGTGGCTGGCGACGCTGGTGTGGGGGCTAACGAAGCGCGCGGTGCCTGCGCGCGCCGCGTCGGGAGCGTCCGGGCCGGCGGGCGCTACGGTGCCTTCCGCGCCCGCCGGCACGCATTCGATGGCCGACCTCAAGCGCGCGCTCGATGCCGGCGACCTGGACGACATCGAAGCCGCGCTGTGCGGACTGGCGCGGCCGCCGGCCACGGACCTGGACGAGGTGCAGCACCGGTTGTCCTCGCCCGCGCAGCGCGATGCGGTCGATGCGCTGCGCCGCGCGCGCTGGGCCGGCGGCGACGCCGCCGCGGCCCGGCAGCGACTGCGCGAAGCGTTCCGCGGCGGTCCGGCCTGGCACGGCGAACGCGCTGCGGGAGCTTCCGAACCGCTGCCACCGCTCTATCCCCGCTAGCCGCACGGCCGCCCGCCGCGCGGGAAGCGGGCGCGCGCGGTTTGCTAAGCTGCGCGCTTTCGCGCACGACAGGACCCGCCCATGACCGAAGCCCCGACCGCTGGCACGTCCAAGCTGCCGCTGCACTGGAAGATGGCCATCGGCTTCGGCCTCGGCCTGCTGGTGGGGCTGATCGTGCACGCCACCGGCAGCGGCGAGGCCGGCTGGGTGGCGGGCGTGACGAAGTACGTCACCACGCCCTTCACCAAGATCTTCCTCAACCTGATCTTCATGCTGATCGTGCCGCTGCTGTTCTCGGCGCTGGTGGTCGGCATCGCCGAGATGGGCGACATCCGCGCGCTGGGCCGGATCGGCTGGAAGACCCTGGCCTACACGGTGCTGCTGTCGGCGGTGGCGGTGCTGCTGGGCCTGGTGCTGGTCAACGTGCTGAAGCCCGGCGCGGGCGTGGACACCGGGCTGGCGCAGCAACTGATCGCCGAGAATGCCGAGCGCACCAAGGAGATCGTCGCCAGCGTCGGTTCGCAGCCCTCCGGGCTGGACATGCTGCTGTCGATCGTGCCGGACAACGTGATCGGCGCGGCGTCCAGTAACGCCGCCATCCTCTCGCTGATGTTCTTCGCGGTGATGTTCGGCGTGGGCCTGGTGCTGACGCCTTCGAAGAACACCGACGTGCTCAAGCGCGGCATCGAGGGCGTGTTCGAGATCTCGATGACGCTGATCGGGCTGGTTATCCGCCTGGCGCCGTACGCGGTGGCCTGCTTCATGTTCAACCTGGCGGCCATCTTCGGCTTCGAGCTGCTGGTGCGGCTGGGCGCCTACGTGGGCGTGGTGGTGCTGGCGCTGGCGCTGCACCTGCTGGTGAGCTACTCGGTGGCGCTGAAGCTGGCCGGGTATTCGCCGATGCGGTTCTTCCGCGGCGCGCAGGAGGCCATGGTGATGGCGTTCTCCACCGCTTCCAGCAACGCCACCCTGCCCACCGCGCTGCGCGTGGCCGACGAGAAGCTGGGCCTGCCGCGCACGGTGTCGCGCTTCGTGTTGACCGTGGGCGCCACCGCCAACCAGAACGGCACCGCGCTGTTCGAGGGCGTGACGGTGATCTTCCTGGCGCAGTTCTTCGGCGTGGATCTGTCGCTGGGGCAGCAGTTCACGGTGATGCTGGTGTGCATCCTCGGCGGCATCGGCACCGCCGGCGTGCCGTCCGGCTCGCTGCCGGTGGTGGCGCTGATCTGCGCCATGGTGGGGGTGAACCCGGTCGGCATCGGCCTGATCCTGGGCGTCAACCACTTCCTGGACATGTGCCGCACCACCCTCAACGTCACCGGCGACCTGGCCCTGGCTAGCCTGGTGGCCAAGGGCGAGCGCGCCGACGTCGTGCTGCCGGGCAACGACGAGCGGGGCTAGCACCGCGGCGGCGCGGCCGCAACCGCGACAGCGGGGGCGGGGGGTGGGACAATGGGCGGCCCGCAGCCCGCCGGGCGCAGCCCCTCCTGCCGATTCCCCATGACGACGCCTGCCTCCAACCAGCCTGGCCGCCGCCAGCTCGCCAACGCCATCCGTTTCCTCGCCGCCGACGCGGTGCAGGCCGCCAATTCCGGCCATCCCGGCATGCCCATGGGCATGGCCGACATCGCCGAAGTGCTGTGGAACGACTACCACCGGCACAGCCCGTCCAACCCGCACTGGTTCAACCGCGACCGCTTCGTGCTGTCCAACGGCCACGGCTCGATGCTGCAGTACGCGCTGCTGCACCTGAGCGGCTACGACCTGCCGCTGCAGGAGCTGAAGCACTTCCGCCAGTTGCACAGCAAGACCGCCGGCCATCCGGAGCGCCACGAGACCCCGGGCGTGGAGACCACCACCGGCCCGCTGGGCCAGGGCTTCGCCAACGCCGTGGGCTTCGCGCTGGCCGAGAAACTGCTGGCGCAGCGCTTCAACCGCGACGGCCTGGACATCGTCGACCACCGCACCTGGGTGTTCATGGGCGACGGCTGCCTGATGGAAGGCATCTCGCACGAGGCCGCCTCGCTGGCCGGCACCTGGGGCCTGGGCAAGCTGGTGTGCTTCTGGGACGACAACAAGATCTCCATCGACGGCAACACCGACGGCTGGTTCACCGACGACACCCCGGCGCGCTTCGAAGCCTACGGCTGGCAGGTGGTGCGCAACGTCGACGGCCACGACCCGGTCGAGATCAAGGCCGCCATCGACACCGCGCTGAAGACTGCCGACAAGCCCACCCTGATCTGCTGCCGCACCACCATCGGCTTCGGCTCGCCGAACAAGGCCGGCAAGGAATCCAGCCACGGCGCGCCGCTGGGCAAGGACGAGCTGGAGGCCACCCGCGCCGCGCTGGAATGGCCGTACGGTCCGTTCGAGGTGCCTGCCGACATCTACGCCGGCTGGAACAAGATTGAGGCCGGCAAGGCGCTGGAGGCGGAGTGGAATTCGCTGCTGGCGACCTACGCCGCGCAGTTCCCCGAGCAGGCCGCCGAACTGCGCCGCCGCGCTGCCGGCGAACTGCCGGCCGACTTCGCCGCGCAGGCCGACGCGTACATCGCCAAGATGCAGGCCGAAGGCCCGGTCATCGCCTCGCGCAAGGCTTCGCAGAACGCCATCGAGGCCTTCGCGCCGCTGTTGCCGGAACTGGTCGGCGGCTCGGCCGACTTGGCGCATTCCAACCTCACCCTGTGGAAGGCCAGCAAGTCGGTCGCCACCGACGACCCGAACGCCAATTACGTGTACTACGGCGTGCGCGAGTTCGGCATGACCGCGATCGCCAATGGCCTGGCACTGCACGGCGGCTTCGTGCCGTTCGACGCCACCTTCCTGGTGTTCAGCGACTACGCGCGCAACGCCGTGCGCATGAGCGCGCTGATCCCGGCGCACGCCATCCACGTGTACACGCACGACTCCATCGGCCTGGGCGAGGACGGCCCGACCCACCAGCCGGTCGAGCATCTCGCCTCGCTGCGCTACATCCCCAACAACGACGTTTGGCGCCCCTGCGACGCGGTGGAATCGGCGGTGGCGTGGAAGCAGGCCATCGTGCGCCGGGACGGCCCGAGCTGCCTGGTGTTCTCGCGCCAGAACCTGCCGCACCAGCCGCGCACCGATGCGCAGGTCGGCGACATCGCGCGCGGCGGCTACGTGCTGGCCGACGCCGACGGTGCGCCGGACGTGATCCTGATCGCCACCGGTTCCGAAGTCGGCCTCGCCGTGCAGGCCAAGGCCACGCTGGACGCCGAAGGCATCAAGACGCGCGTGGTGTCGATGCCGTCCACCGATGTGTTCGACCGCCAGGACGCCGCCTACCGCGACGCCGTGCTGCCCAGGACCGTGCGCAAGCGCGTGGCCGTGGAAGCGGCGATCGCCGACTTCTGGCGCAAGTACGTCGGCCTGGACGGCGCCGTGATCGGCATGACCACCTTCGGCGCCTCTGCTCCGGCCGATGCGCTCTACAAGCACTTCGGCATCACCGCCGAAGCGGTGGTCGCGGCGGCGAAGTCGCTCTGAGGCATATGTAGGAGGGGCTTCAGCCCCGACCGGATGCCTAGGCAAAATCGGAATATGCCGAGGTTCTGGAAAACAGAAAGCCGATACGAACCGAAGCCATGGCGCGCGAAAGTGCGCCATGGCTTCTTCGCATTCAAAGCCGGGCCATCGCGCGCTGCGCAAGGGGCGCTGGTCGGAACCGGGACGCATCTATCTGGTGACGGTCACGACACAACATCGGCGCGTCCCGCTTTTTCTGGAATGGGAACCTGCCAGCAGGATGGCGGCGGCCATCGCCCGCTGCGATACCTGGTCTTCCCGCGCGGAACTATTGTGCTGGGTCCTGATGCCGGATCATTGGCATGGACTTGTATGCCTTCATGGGTCGGATTCGCTGTCCGACGTAATCGGGAGAGCCAAAGGTCGATCCGCACGCGCCGTCGGTGCTGTGGCAAGCGGCAGGTGGGTCTGGGCTGATGGGTTCCATGATCGTGCGTTGCGCAAGGACGAAGACGTGATGACGGCCGCGCGCTACATCATCGCCAATCCTGTCCGCGCCGGCTTGGTGTACAGCGTCAGGGACTACCCCTATTGGGATGCCGTCTGGTTTCCACGGCATGAGTGAGTGGAGCGGTCGGGGCTGAAGCCCCTCCTACAGGGGAGTCTGCTTTTTTGTAGGAGGGGCTTCAGCCCCGACCCAGCGAACCTCACCGCAGCCGCGTCTCCCGCAACCCCAGCGCCAGCAGCTTCGCCTCGATGCGCTCGCCGACGCCCGCGGGTGAGGCCAGTCCCATGCGCGCCATCGCTTCGCCATCGTCGCCGGAGACGCGCAATGCGCGCAGCACGGTGCCGAGCTTCGACCATGGCGTGGCGGTGTGCGCCTTCAGCCAGGCCAGCGCCCTGACGATGCGCTGCTCCACCTCGGTGAAGTCGCTGCCCAGTGGGTAGTCGGGCAGGGTGCCGTCGCGGCGGAAGGCACGCAGGCGGGCGGACAGGTGCACGGGCGTGTTGTCGATCCAGTGGCTCGGCGGGTGGAAGCTCGCGCGCAGCTTGCCGGCGCGCTGCGCCCGTTCCACCAGCCCGGACTGGAAGCGGACGTCGGCGATGCCGCACATGGCGACGATGCAGTCCTCGTCGCTGCGGCCGCGCAGGTCGGCGATGCCGTATTCGCTGACGTACAGGTCGCGCAGGTGTCGCGGGATGGTGGCGTGGCCGTAGTTCCAGCGGACGTTGGAGGCGGCCTTGCCGCCGTCCTCGCGCACGGCGCGGAACATCAGCGTGCTGCGCGCGCCGTCCAGCGCGTGCGCCATCGCCACGAAGTTGTACTGCCCGCCCACGCCGGAAACCACGCGGCCGTCCTCCAGTCCGTCGGACACCGCCGCGCCCAGGACGGTCGCCATCATGCAGGAGTTGAAGAAGCGCGCCTCGTGCCGTTGCAGGCGCGCCAGCGCCTCGTGGCCGCGCGGCAGTTCGTTGATGGCGCTGATGCGGCGCATGCCGATGGCGCGGCGCTCGTCGTCCGGCAGGTCGCGCAGCCACTGGTAGAAGGCCGGTGAGCCGAGATAGAACGCGCCGTGCAGGTATTCGCCGTCGCGCTCCAGCCGCGCCTGGTCGCCGAGGTTGGCGGTACCGTCGGCCAACCGCTGCATCAGGACTTCGTTGTCGACGACCTTGCGCCGGATCACGCCGGTTTCCACCAGCCGCTTGAAGCCCTCGTTGATCATCTCGCTGCACCCGTACAGGCCGAGATCGAACGGGCCCAGCCCGCCGCTGGCGGTCACGGCGGGATGGCGCTCCAGTTCCGGATCCAGCGCCGCCAGCACGCGCCGGTAAGCCGCGTTGTCAGTATGACGCAGCACCAGCGCGTGGCACAGCGCATCGGCCAGCGCACCGATGCCGATTTGCAGGGTGCCGCCGTCGCGCACCAGCGCGCTGGCGTACAGGCCGATGGCGTATTCGGCGTCGGACACCGGCTGCCGCGGCAGGCCGAACAGCGCGGGGTAAGGGCCAGGCGGCGCCACCACGGCGTCGAAGTAGCGCTCGTCCACCGCCGCGGTGCCGCCGATCCACGGCAGCAGCGGGTCCACTTCCGCCACCAGCAGCGGCCGCGGCAGGCCGCGCGCGACGATGGCATCCACCGCGTCCTGGGTCAGGTCGTTGTTGCACGACAGCGACAGCCGCGTGCCTCCCGGCTCGCGCGCCACCTTCTGCACGATGACGTTGAGCGCACGGTCGGCCAGCGCCGCCGCCACGTGCGTGTAGTTGAGGCTGGCGTAGCCGCGCTGCGCGGTGGTGGAGCGCAGCAGCGCGCCGGATTGCAAGTAGAACTCCTCCACCTCGATGTGCGCGGGCAGCGCGTCGCGCTTCATCGCCCGCACGTAGTCCAGGCGCGGGAAATCCTCGCCGAAGTGGCGCGCGGCGAAGGGCCGCACGAAGCGCGCCTCCAGTCCCTGCCCGCCGCCCGGCGGGTCCAGCGACAGCGCGGTGTAGAGCGACCACCGCCGCGACGGTTCGGGCGCGATGCGCGCGTACAGCGCGTTCAACAGCCGGTGCGGCTTGCCGATGCCCAGCGGCGCGCCCATCCGCAACGGGCCGTCGATGCGCTGGAGGATCAGCTCGACGGCGTCGTCGAGGCTCTGGAGGTGCAGGGTCATGGCGGCAGCCTAGCGGCCGGGCCGTTAATCCGCCATGTTCAATCCAGCGCGTGCACCGAGTCCGCCACCCGGCGCACTTCGTCCGGATGGTGGCTGACGTAGACGATGGGCAGGCGGATCTCGTCGCGCACGCGTTGCAGGTAGGGGATCAGTTCCTCGCGGCGGGCCTGGTCGAGCGCGGACAGGGGCTCGTCGAACAACAGCAGCGCGGGCTGCGAGAGCAGGGCGCGGCCGATCGCCACGCGCTGCGCCTCGCCGCCGGAGAGGTTGCGGGTGCGCCGCGCCAGCAGCGGCGCGATGCCCAGCAGTTCCACCACCGCGTCGAAGCCGAACCGCGTTTCGCCGTGGCGGCCGTGCCGGCCGTAGAGCAGGTTGCGGCGCACGTCCAGGTGCGGGAACAGGCGCGCGTCCTGGAACACGTAGCCCACGCGCCGGCGATGCACCGGCACGTCGATGCCACGGGCGCCATCGAACAGGCAGCGTCCGTCCACTTCGATGCGGCCGGCGGCCGGCGTCACCAGTCCGGCGATGGCGTTGAGCACGGTGGTCTTGCCGGCGCCGGAGCGGCCCACCAGCGCGATCACGCGCGCCTCGTCGTCGATGCGCACGTGCCGGCGGAAATCGCCGCGCCGCAGGTCGATGTCGAGTTTCAGCATCGACCTCTCCTACAGGGGGAATTCCGGTTCCGCCACATCCTCACGCATCCTCCCCATGCCGCGTCGGATGCCGCCGCACCAGCCATTCTGAGAACAGCAGCGCGGCCAGTGAGATCGCCACGGCCACCGCCGCCAGCCGCCAGATGCCGGCTTCGCCGCCGGGCACCTGCATCAGGCCATAGATGGCCGAGGACAGCGTCTGCGTTTCGCCGGGGATGTTGGAGACGAAGGTGATGGTGGCGCCGAATTCGCCCAGCGCCTTGGCGAAGGCCAGCACGCTGCCGGCGACCAGCCCGGGCCAGGCCAGCGGCAGGGTGATGGTGAAGAACACGCGCCACGGGCCGGCGCCGAGCGTGGACGCGGCCTGTTCCAGCCGCCGATCGGTGGCTTCCAGTGACAGCCGGATCGCGCGTACCATCAGCGGGAAGCCCATCACCGCGCAGGCCAGCGCGGCGCCGGTCCAGCGGAACGCGAGCACGAGGCCGAAGTGTTCCTTCAGGAACGCGCCCACCGCGCCCTGCGTGCCCAGCGTCACCAGCAGCGCATAGCCCATCACCACCGGCGGCAGCACCAGCGGCAGGTGCACCAGCGCGTCCAGCAGCGCCTTGCCCGGGAAGCGCGTGCGCGCCAGCAGCCAGCCGACCAGCACGCCGAACGGCAGGCTGGCCAGCGCCGCCACCAACGCCACCTTCAGGCTGAGGCGGACCGCCGTGAGTTCTTCCGGCGTGAAGGCGTCGAGCACGCGTCGCTCATTCCTTCACGGCGAAGCCGCGCTTGCGGAAGATCGCGGCGGCCGGCGGCGACGCCAGCCACTGCACGAAGCGCGCCGCCTGCGCGGAACGCGCGCCCTGCAACGCGGCCACGGGATAGACGATGGCCGGGTGCGATTCCGCGGGGAAGGTCGCCACCACGCGCACTGCCGGTTCGGCCTGCGCGTCGGAGGCGTACACGATGCCCAGCGGCGTCTCGCCGCGCGCCACCAGCATCAGCGCGGCGCGCACGCTTTCGGATTCGGCCAGCCGCGCCTTGACGCCGTTCCACAGCGTCAGCGATTCCAGCGCCGCCTTGGCGTACTTGCCGGCGGGGACGGTCTGCGTCTGGCCCACCGCCAGCCGGCCGTCGCCCAGCGCGGCCAGCAGTGTGGCCGGGCGCTTCAGGTCGACCTGCGCCTTACTCGCCTTCGGCGCGACCAGCACCAGCCGGTTGCCGAGCAGGTTGCGCCGGGTCGCGGCATCGACCTTGCCGCGCTCCTGCAGGTAGTCCATCCATTCCAGGTCGGCGGAGAAGAACACGTCCGCCGGCGCGCCCTGTTCGATCTGCCGCGCCAGCGCGGAGCTGGCGGCGTAGGACACGCGCACCGGCATGCCGGTCTGGCGTTCGTACAGCGCGGCGGCTTCGTCCAGCGATTCCTTCAGGCTGGCGGCGGCGAACACGGTGAGCGGCGCGTCCGCGTCCTGCGCGCCGGCCGCACGCGGCAGCATGCAGGCGGCCAGCAGCAGGAGCGGCAGCAGCGGCGTGCGGAACAGCCGGGACAGGTTCATGTGTGCATTCTCCGCAAGCAGGCGGTCATTCGACGACCAGCGACTGCAACTGGCGCAGGCTGCGCGCCGCGCGCGCGTCCTCGGGTACCACCAGACGCAGTGGGCCGTCCTGCGCGTCCAGCGCGCGGCCGTCGCACTGGTCCACGACGTAGACGTGGCGGCGGCCGAGGGTGGGGTCCAGTTCCGCCAGCGAGAACACCACGCGATAGCCGTCGCGCGCCTGTGCCTGCACCGTCCGCACCAGATGCGCGCCGCGCAGCGGACCATCGGGCATGGCGCCGGCGCGGCGCAGCAGGTCGGTCAGTTCCACGCCCGTGCACGCCTGCTTGCGGTCGTGCACGTCCAGCGGAGCCTCATGCCGTGGCAGGCCCGCCAGATCGGCGGCGCCGACCGTCAGCTCCATGCGCGCCGGCACCGGCGCCACGGGTGCATGGGCATGCGGCGAAGCCTGCGGGCCGGCATGCGGATGGGCATTCGACTGCGCGTGCGCCGCCGTGGCCGGCAGCGACAGCAGCAACGCGACAGCAATCAGGAACCGGGAACTCGCCATGGCAACCTCACCAGGGGAATGGAAAGCGCTTCACTGTCCGTCCAGCGCCGCGTTCAACACGGCGGCCAGCGCGACGCCGGCCGCGCGCAACTGGCGCTCGGCGATGGGCAGGTATTCGTCCACGTAGGATTGTTCGAGCTTCGCGCGCGGCGGATAGAAACCGCGCGCGGTCGCCACCCGGCAGGACTGCCAGGCCCAGGCGGCGGCCGGCGGCGGCAGCGCGATCCGGCCGATGTCCGGCCGCGGCAGCCGGCGCAGGTGGTCCAAGTAATCCGCTTCGCTGCGCCCGGTGGAAAGCAGCATCTTGCCGTCCCACAGTGAGTGCAGGTTGGTGCCGACGCCGTTCCACTGGATCTGCCGGGTGTTGCCGCCCTTGTCGTGTCCGTAGCCGGCGTGCAGCGGCTGGTGGACGTCGCCGACGAAGTGGACGACGAACTTCAGCGCCTGCAGGCGCTCGGCGGCCGGCAGGCTGCGGTCGGCCAGGCGTGCGGCCTGGGTGCGGATGGCTTCCACCACGCAGTCGCCGCCGGGGCAGTCGCGCGATGCACTGTAGTGGCAGCCGTGCTCGCCGATGTTGACGAAGTGCCAGTCGGCCGTCCTGCGGCCCAGGTCCGGATCGTTCCGGCGCAGGTCGTCGGCCCAGCTCGCGATGCCGGCCAGGGTGGGCTGGGGTTCGCCGGCCAGCAGGGTTTCGGCCTGGCGCCGTGCGGCGGGCGTGAGGTCGTCCCACGCCAGCAGCGCGACCAGCCGGTGGCCGAGCGGTCCCCACGCGGCGGCGGGGAGGGGAATGAAGAACAGCGCCGCGGCCAGCGCCAGCAGCAGGAACGGAAACGGAAGGGGACGGACCATGCCGGCACTTTAACCGACACGGGCCGTCCCCGAATGACAGGTTCCGGCGATCCGGGGGATCGCTCAGAACTTCAGCACGTAGGCCGCGCCGTACACCAGCGGGTCGATGTTGGCGGTGCCCAGCTTGGCGCCGTCCACCTTCACCTCGGTGTCGATGTCGGCCCAGCGCACGTCCACGCGCACGGCGCCGCGCTCACCGACCTTGAAGTCCAGGCCCGCATGCGCGGCCAGGCCCCACGAATCCTCGAGCTTCAGCTTGGTGCCCTGCAGCGCGCCGACGGTGTCCTCGCTGAAGAAGGTGGTGTAGTTCAGGCCCACGCCCAGTAGCGGCGACACCTTGCCCTGGCTGTTGAAGTGGTACTGCAGGGTGAAGGTGGGCGGCAGGTGCTTGGTCTCGCCGACCTTGCCCACGCCCTTCACGGCGATGTCGTGCTTGAACGGCAGCGCGGCCAGCACTTCCAGGCCCAGGTTGTCGCGCAGGAAGTATTCGAGGGTGACGGTGGGCTTGACGTCGCTGTCGATGCTCAGCGGCAGCGTGCCGCCGGCCAGCGTGCCGTTGTCGGACTTGGGGTTCACCTGGTGGACGCCCACGCCCAGCGTCCAGTCGCCCTTGGACTGGGCGAAGGCGGGCGCGGCGACGCCGCAGGCGAGGACCAGGGCAAGCGGAATCAGGGTTTTGTTCATTTTTATGGGGCTCGTTGTTTGGAAAGCAGGCACAGTCTCTGCCCGCCTTTCCGCGCCCGCCTTGATCCTGATCAATGCCCGCGCGGGGTGCGCGGAGGAGGCGCCTGCTAGACTATCGGCCCCTTCAACCCGCCGCGCCCGCGCGCGGCCGCAGGAGTCCCGGCAATGTCGATCAAGGTGGGTATCAACGGCTTCGGCCGCATCGGACGCAACGTGCTGCGTTCCGCCGTGCAGAACTTCGGCAACGACATCGAGATCGTCGCCATCAACGACCTGCTGGAGCCGGACTACCTGGCCTACATGCTCAAGTACGACTCGGTGCACGGCCGCTTCGACGGCGAGGTGAAGGTGGAAGGCGGCGCGCTGTTCGTCAACGGCAGGAAGATCCGCCTGACCCAGGAGCGCGACCCGGCCAACCTGAAGTGGGGCGAAGTCGGCGCCGACGTGGTGATCGAGTCCACCGGCCTGTTCCTCGACAAGGCCAGCGCGCAGAAGCACCTTGACGCCGGCGCGAAGAAGGTGATCCTGTCCGCGCCGTCGAAGGACGACACGCCGATGTTCGTCTACGGCGTCAACGACAAGACCTACAACGGCGAGGCGATCGTCTCCAACGCCTCGTGCACGACCAACTGCCTGGCGCCGATCGCCAAGGTGCTGCACGACAAGTGGGGCATCAAGCGCGGCCTGATGACCACCGTGCACGCGGCCACCGCCACCCAGAAGACCGTGGACGGCCCGAGCAACAAGGACTGGCGCGGCGGCCGCGGCATCCTGGAGAACATCATTCCCTCCAGCACCGGCGCGGCCAAGGCGGTCGGCGTGGTGATCCCCGCGCTCAACAAGAAGCTCACCGGCATGTCGTTCCGCGTGCCGACCAGCGACGTGTCCGTGGTCGACCTGACCGCCGAGCTGGAGAACCCGGCCAGCTACGAAGAGATCAAGGCCGAGATGAAGGCGCAGAGCGAAGGCGCGCTGAAGGGCATCCTGGGCTACACCGAGGACAAGGTGGTCGCCACCGACTTCCGTGGCGACACCCGCACCTCGATCTTCGACGCCGAGGCCGGGATCGCGCTGGACCCGACCTTCGTCAAGCTGGTGGCGTGGTACGACAACGAGTGGGGCTATTCCAACAAGTGCCTGGAAATGGTGAAGGTCGTCGCCGGTTGACGGCGCAACGCCCGGCGGGACTCACCGGAAAATGCCCGGAGATCGTCCGCGCGGTCGCCGGCAAGTAGGCCTGCGCATCGCGCGCGGCCTTCCGCCGCAACGCCGACACGAGCGCCTCCGGGCGCTCGTGTCGTTTCGGGGTAGTGCATGCGCACGGCACATGCGAATGATGCGGGCGTGGCCGGTGGCGCGGTGGGATAGCGGATAGCAGGGTGGGTTGCCGTGGCGAGGCCCGGTCGGCGGTTCGGTTGTGGCCGTAGTGAGGATTCCGGGTATCGGATTTCGCTACCACCCGTGACTCCCGGGGCGACTGCCGCATCGGAATCTTGCAAATCCTCCAGGCATGGCCGAGGCTGCCGGGACTGTTGCAGGGATGGCCGGTGGGCGGGAGGGTTCCCGTGCCTGTATCCGGCATGCGCGCGCAAGCGAGGATGGGAATGGACGACGTGGTCGTGTGGTTGGTCTTGCTGGGACTGGTGGTGCTGGCCGTCCCGGCCCTGCTGGTCGTGGCGCTGGTGGCGATAGGCGGCCTCAAGCGCCGGGTCGGCGCCCTGGAGCAGCAAGTCGCGCAATTGCACAGCGAACGTGCCGCATCCGCCGCACCGTCGTCGGCACGGACGACGGCGCGTCCCGCGGACGCCGATGTCCCTGCCGCAGCCGAACCCGTGCGTTCCGCATCTCCACCGCCGTGCCCCGTGCCGACACCTGCGCCCGCACCCGCGTCGGTCACGGCCGCACCACCGCCCCCGCTGCCGCCGCGCAAGCCTGAAGCGCCGGCGGCCGCGCCGGCTTCCGCCGCACCGCCGCCGGAGCAGCAGCGTCCGCCGCGCCCCGCGGTGCCCGCGCGGCCGGACTTCGTCACCACTGCGGTGCGCGCGGTGCAGCGCTGGTTCACCGTCGGCAACGTGCCGGTGAAGATCGGCATGCTGGTGCTGTTTGCCGGCGTCGCCGCGTTGCTCAAGTACGCCGCCGACCAGGGCTGGCTGACGCTGCCGCCGGAGCTGCGCCTGGCGGGTATCGCGGCGGCTGCGCTGGGTGCGCTGGTGTTCGCCTGGCGCAAGCGCGACAGCAACCGCGTGTTCGCGCTCAGCCTGCAGGGCGGCGCCATCGGCGTGCTGCTGCTGGTGGTGTTCGCGGCCTTCAAGATCTTCGGTTTGGTGCCGGCGGGCGCCGCGTTCGCGCTGAGCATCGTGCTGGTGGCGGGCGCGGGCGTGCTGGCGGTGCTGCAGGACGCGAAGGCGCTGGCCGTATTCGCGCTGCTGGCCGGTTTCCTGGCGCCGATCTGGCTGTCCACCGGCAGCGGCAACCACGTCGCGCTGTTCTCGTACTACGCGGTGCTGAACGCGGCCATCGTCGGCATCGCCTGGCGCAAGTCGTGGCGGCTGCTCAACCTGCTCGGCTTCGCCTTCACCTTCGGCATCGGCACGGTGTGGGGCGCGCTGGACTACGCGCCGGCGAAATACGCCAGCACGCAGCCGTTCCTGGTGCTGTTCTTCGTCTTCTACCTGCTGATCCCGCTGCTGTTCGCGCGCCGCCAGCCGGCCGGCCGCCGCGACCTGATCGACGGCTGCCTGGTGTTCGGCACGCCGCTGGTGGCGTTCTCGCTGCAGGCGGGCCTGATGCAGGGCGGCACGTTCGAGCAGAACCGGCTGCCGCTGGCATTCTGCGCGCTGGGACTGGGCGCGTTGTACGCGGTGCTGGCCTGGCGGCTGCGCCCGCGCGGGAGCTACGCGACGCTGGCGCAGTCGTATGCGCTGCTGGCGGTGGGCTTCGCCACGCTGGCGGTGCCGCTGGCGCTGTCGGCGCAGGCCACGGCGTGCGTGTTCGCGCTGGAAGGCGCAGCGCTGGCGTGGCTGGGCCTGCGCCAGTCGCGGTGGCTGCCGCAACTGACCGGCGTGGGCCTGCAACTGGCGGCCGCGGCGGCGTTCTGGCTGGCGCATGCCGACGCCGGGCTGTCGTACGCGGCGTCGGTCGCGGGAACGGACGTGCCGATGTTCGCCAACGCCGCCTTCATGAGCGCGCTGCTGATCGCGCTGGCGGGCCTGGCCAGCGCGTGGGCGTACCGCGGGCGCGTCGCGTTCATGGCGCTGATGTATTACCTCTGGGGCCTGGCGTGGTGGCTGGGCAACGGCTTGTCGGAGATCGCCGCGCACCTGGACCGCCGGGCCGAGCCCGATGCGGTGCTCGCGTTCGTGGCGCTGACGGGCTGGCTGGCGGCCGAAGTGCACCGCCGCCGTCCTGCGGGTGCGCTGGCGTGGACCACGCTGGCCGGGTTGGCCGCCGCCGCGCCGCTGGCGCTGTGGCAGGTGGGCGCGCACGACCAGCCTTTGGCCGGCCACGGCGCCTGGGCCTGGCTGGCGTATGCGGTCCTGGGCGTGCGCAGCCTGCTGTGCCTGCGCGACGGCGAGCACCGGCTGGCCGGCGCGGCGCAGTTCGTCTGGTGGCTGGTGTGGCCGATGGTGGCCTCGCTGCTGCTGGCCTGGGTGCCGGGCCGCATCGGCGGCATGGGCCATGGCTGGGAGTGGGGCCTGGTCGCGCTGCCGTGGCTGGCGGTGGCGGCGATGGCGCTGTTCCGCTGGCACTGGATCGCCGCGCCGCTGGGCGAACGCTTCGCGGCCTGGCGCACGCCGCTGCTGGGCATGCTGTTCGTGGTGCTGACGCTGTGGTGGCTCGGCTCGCTGTTCGCACCGGGCGATGCCGCGCCGCTGGCCTGGCTGCCGGTATTGAACCCGATGGAACTGGCGCAACTGGCCGTGCTGGTGCTGGCCGTGTGCTGGTGGCTGCCCGGGCTGCGCGAAGGCCGGGCGGCACCGGCCCGCACGGTGGTGCTGGCACTGGCCGCCTTCGCCTGGATCACTTCGGTGGTGCTGCACGCGGTGCATCACTGGGGCGGCGTGGCGTGGAACGACGCGCTGCTGTCCGGCAGCCTGGCGCAGACCAGCCTGACCGTGGTCTGGAGCGTGCTGGGCGTGCTGGGCTGGGTGATCGGCTCGCGCC
>CALJUL010000103.1 GCA_937975725.1 uncultured Pseudoxanthomonas sp.
TGCCGTAGGCGCCCTCCTTCTCCACCCACATCGCCGCCGGCAGGATCAGGTCGGCCGCCTGCGCGGTGACCGTGGGGTAGGCGTCGGAGACGACGATGAAGTTGTCCGGATTGCGGTAGCCGGGCCAGGTCTCCTGCATCAGGTTGGCCGCGGCCTGCATGTTGTTGTTGACCTGCACCCAGTAGGCGTTGAGCTTGCCGTCCTTCAGCGCGCGGTTCTGCTCCACCGCGTGGTAGCCGGGCTTGTCCTTGATGATCCCGTGCGGGATCTTCCAGATCTCCTCGGCATGCTTGCGGTGCTCGGGGTTGGTCACCACCATGTCCGCCGGCAGGCGGTGGCTGAAGGTGCCCACCTCGCGCGCGGTGCCGCAGGCCGAGGGCTGGCCGGTCAGCGAGAATGGGCTGTTGCCCGGGGTGGCGATCTTCCCGGTCAGCAGGTGGATGTTGTAGACCATGTTGTTGGCCCACACGCCGCGCGTGTGCTGGTTGAAGCCCATGGTCCAGAACGACATCACCTTGGTCTTGGGATCGGCGTACAGCTCGGCCAGTTGCTCCAGCCAGCCGCGCTCCACGCCCGTCATCTCGACGGTCTTCTCCAGCGTGTACGGCGCGACGAAGGCGGCGAATTCCTCGAAGCCGATCGGCTGCCCGCCGTTGGGGTCCTTGGCGTTCTTCGCCTTCATCTCCAGCGGGTTGTCCGGGCGCAGGCCGTAGCCGATGTCGTCGTTGCCGCGCTTGAAGGTGGTGTGCCTGGCGACGAAGTCCTTGTTGACCCTGCCGCTCTTGATGATGTGGTTGGCGATGTAGTTGAGGATGACCAGGTCGGTCTGCGGCTTGAACACGATCGGGATGTCGGCCAGCTCGAAACTGCGATGCTCGAAGGTGGACATCACCGCCACCTTGACGTGCGGGTGCGAGAGCCGGCGGTCGGTCACCCGGGTCCACAGGATCGGGTGCATCTCGGCCATGTTGGAGCCCCACAGCACGAAGGCGTCGGCGGCCTCGATGTCGTCGTAGCAGCCCATCGGCTCGTCCATGCCGAAGGTGCGCATGAAGCCCATCACCGCCGAGGCCATGCAGTGGCGCGCATTGGGGTCGATGTGGTTGCTGCGGAAGCCGGCCTTCATCAGCTTGTTGGCGGCATAGCCCTCGAACACCGTCCACTGCCCGGAGCCGAACATGCCGATGGCGTCGCTGCCCTTCTCCTTCAGCACGCGCTTGAACTGCGCGGCCATCACGTCGAAGGCTTCGTCCCATTCCACCGGGGTGAACTCGCCGTCCTTGGCGTAGGCGCCGTTCTTCTTGCGCAGCAGCGGCTGGGTCAGGCGGTCCTGGCCATAGAGGATCTTGGACAGGAAGTAGCCCTTGACGCAGTTGATGCCGCGGTTGACCTCGGCGTGCACGTCGCCGTGCGTGGCCACCACGCGCCCTTCCTTGACCGCGACGTTGACGCCGCAGCCGGTGCCGCAGTAGCGGCAGGGCGCCTTGTCCCACTTCAGCGTGGTCAGGTCGCCCTCGGTGACCAGGTTGCTGCCCGAGCCACCGAGCGGCAGGCCCGCCGCGGCCGCGGCGGTGGCCAGCGCGGACTGGCGGATGAAATCGCGGCGCGTGCTCATGGGGACACTCCGGTCGCAGGAGGAACGGGAACCGCCAGGTTCAGGGCCCCGGCGGGTTCGGCATGGTGGTAGACGAGCAGCACGTTGAGCACGCCCGGCACCGATTGCAGTTCGTCTACGCGCGCCATCACCGCGTGCCGGTCCGCGGATTCGCAGATCACCACGCTGCGGGTGTCGCCCGCCAGGGCGAGTTCCAGGTCGTCGCGGCCGGCGGCCATCGCGGCCAGGGCTTCGCCGACGCCGTCGCGGTGCTGCACCACGAAGCTGGCGATGTGGATTTCGTCGTGGTCGTCGCGCGCGTTCATGCGGCCGCCTCCAGTGCGTGCGCGGACAGCGCGATGGCATCGGCCGGGCAGGCCGCCACGCACGCGGCGCAGCCGGTGCAGCGCGAGGCATCGACGCGCGCGCCGCCGCGGCCGCCGGGCGCGAGGCGCACCGCGTTTTCCGGGCAGGTGTCGCGGCAACTCGCGCAGACCACGCCGCGCGCGGACAGGCAGGCGTCGCCCACCACGGCGCGCCACGGCCACGGCGGGTCCTGGGCGATGTCGAAGGCCGCGTGCGCGCAGGCAGCGGCGCATTCGCCGCAGAAGTTGCATTCGCCCGCCTGTGCATCGAAATACGGCAGGCCGTCGTCGCCGCGCTTCAACAGGTTCGCCGGGCATTGGCGGACGCAGGCGTCGCAGCGCGTGCAGGCATCGCGGAACAGGGCGGCGGATTTGGCCCAGGGCGGCCGGATGGGTCCGGGCACGTCCGCAGAACGTCCGAACAGCAAGGCGCGGCGCGAGAGCGGATGCGGCGCGGACATGTTCACGGCCCCGTCGGCGGCCCGATGAACAGGAGTTGCCACATCCACACCAGGAAGCCGTAGCCGGCCACCACCAGCACGGCCATCAACGGGAAGATGACGGCGGTCAGCAGCAGGAACGCCGTGCGCTCCTGCTTCTTCTCTGCGACTGCATGACCGGTGTCCTGCTCCATGATGCCTACCTTGCGGGTGGGTACTGGGTGCGACGGTGCTGCGGGGGCAGGCTACCACATCCCTGCGGCGATGGCGTCGCGCACTGCAACGGCGAAGCAAGCCGATGCGCGCACGTCAGCGCGAGCCGCGGTGCAATGCTTCCCATTCCTCCGGCGTGTTGCAGTTGCGCAATGCGTCGAGCCAGGGCGCGGCGTCCAGCCGTTCGACGTGCAGGCGTTCCTGCAACGCGCGCAGCGAACACGCGCGCCCTTCCAGGGTGCCGACGTCTTCCACCGCGCGGCGGACCTGCGCGTCCAGCCGCAGCGCCATCGGCAAGGCGTGGCCGGCGATGCAGGCGCAGGGTGCGACCGTGCACCGCAGTGCCTGCAACAGGCCGACCGACAACAGCGGCATGTCCACCGGCACCACCAGCCACAGCCCGTCCGGCAACCGCGGGCACAGGTGCGCCAGCGCCGCCATCGGCCCGCCGCCGGGCCGGCCGTCGGGCACGCCGGCATGGTCGGGGCGGTCGCCGCTCACGACGATCCTGCCCGCGCCCGCGCGATGCAGCAGGCCGTGCATGTGCGCCAGCAGCGTGCCGCCGTCCCAGGGCAGCAGCGCCTTGTCGCGCCCCATCCGCACCGAGCGGCCACCGGCCAGCAGCACGGCATTCCATTCCGCTTTGCGCACGGTAGTCATGCTGCGCCCGTTCCGCACCACGGCAACGGCCGTAGGTGGCAGCGGCCGAGCACCTGCACGCTGTCGCCGGCGCTGGCTTCCTCGACGCCTTCCGGCAGGATGGCCCAGACCGGCGCGCGCAGCAGCGGCGACAGGCGGAAGGATTCCTGGTGTTCGGCCACATGGACGCGCAGCCGTCCTTCATCGTCGCAGTGCAGGCCGGCGTGCAGGAACGCGCGCAGGCCCAAACGCTTGCGGCAGGGCTGCGCCAGCGGCAGCCGGCCGGGCGTTTCCTCAGCCAGGCCCAGCCAGGCGCGCAGCAGGGGTTCGACGAAGAAACGCGCACCCACCGCGGTCGCCAGCGGATTGCCCGGCAGGCCGACGAAGCGCGGACCTTCGGCCAGGCGCGCGGCCAGCACCGGCTTGCCCGGGCGCATCGCCACGCCATGGAACAGCACGCCGGCGCCGCGCGCGGCCAAGGCCTGCGGGACGAAATCGTGGCGCCCCTTCGAGACCGCACCGGTGCTCACCACCAGGTCCACGCCTTGCGCGAGCGCAGCATCCAGCGCGGCGTGGAACTGCGCCGCGTCGTCGCCGATGCGCTGCGCGGACACGACCTGCGCGCCCGCATCGGCCAGCGCGGCCATCAGGTAGGCCGAATTCGCATCGTGGATCGCCGCTTCCGCCAGCGCGTCGCCGGGCGCGGCCAGTTCGCGCCCGGTCGCCAGCAGCGCCACCCGCGGCCGCGGCGCGGCCTGCACGTGGGCGATGCCCAGGCCGGCCAGCAACAGCAACGCCGACGCGGACAGCGGTTCGCCGCGGGCCAGCACGCGCTGCGCCTCGTGCACGTCCTCGCCGCGCCGGCGCACGTTGGCGCCGGGCGGCACGTCCGCCGTGAGCCGGATGCCGGCGCCGTCCGCGGCGCGTTCCACCTGTTCCAGCGGCACCACCGTATCCGTGGCGGTGGGCAGCAGGGCGCCGGTCATGATTTCCCAGGCGCCCGCGCCGCCGCCGGCCGGCGCGGGCGCGCCCGCGGCCAGACTGCCGACGACCGCCCAGGCGCTGCCCTTCGCCAACGGCGCACCGCGCGCGGCCAGCGCGTAACCGTCCAGCGCCGCGTTGTCGAAGCGCGGCAGGGCCGTCGGGCTGGCCACGTCCTGCGCCAGCACCCGCCCCTGTGCTTCCGCCAGCGCGACGCGCTGCGCCGGCAGCGGCGCCACGCCTTCGCGGAGCAGATCCACCGCCGCCTGGTATGCGATCACCCCGTCTCCTCCTCCGCGCAGCCGGTCCCCGGCAACGCCCGCAGCCTAGTGCGCCGTTCCGCGGATTGCCAACCGGAGGCGTGTGCATGCCGTCCTTGCAGGGCATGCGGGCAAGCGGCATCACACCGGATGTGCCTTGCACCCGGTGCTCCCACGGCATGCAGCCGCCTGCGGGCGCATCGATGCCCGCGAGCGCGGGGCGCCGGCCGAACCGCCACCCGCGACCGTTACCCACCATCCCTCGCTCGCACCATGGCAGCCCATTCACGTCACTGAAGCGGCGGGCCGCACGGCCGCGGGATTGATCCACGTCAAGGACATCGGGGGCGCCTGCCCCTAGCCTGCGCACATGGCCAGCCTGACCTCGCTCTTCGATCCCGACCTGCTGCGGCGCTACGACACGCCGGGGCCGCGCTACACCTCCTACCCGACCGCGCCGCAGTTCACCTCGGACTTCGGCGAGGACGGGCTGCGCGAGATGGCGGCGATCAGCAACGGCGACCCGATCCCGCGCCCGCTGTCGCTGTACGTGCACATCCCGTTCTGCACCAGCCCGTGCTTCTACTGCGGCTGCAACCGCATCATCACCCGCGACACCGCGCGCGGCGCGGCCTACCTGACCCGGCTCTACCGCGAGGCGGCGATGGTGTCCACGCTGTTCGACCGCGACCGCGACGTGGAGCAGGTGCACTTCGGCGGCGGCACGCCCAATTTCCTCTCGCCGGCGCAGATCGCGGAGGTCCTGGACGTGCTGCGCCGGCATTTTTCATTCTCGCGCAGCGACCGCCTGGACTGTTCGATCGAGCTGGACCCGCGCTTCATCACCCCGGACGAAGTGGGCGAACTGGCCGCGGCCGGCTTCAACCGCGCCAGCCTGGGCGTGCAGGACTTCGACCCCGAGGTGCAGCGCTCGGTCAACCGCGTGCAAAGCGTGGAGCAGACGCTGGCCGTCATCGACGCCTGCCGGCGCCACGGCATGAAGTCGGTCAACGTGGACCTGATCTACGGCCTGCCGCGGCAGAGCCTGGCGGGGTTCTCGCGCACGCTGGACATCACCCTGGAAGCGCGCCCGGACCGCCTGGCCGTGTACAGCTACGCGCACCTGCCGGCGATGTTCCGCCCGCAGCAACGCATCAACGCCGACGAACTGCCCACGCCGGAGACCAAGCTGGGCCTGCTGCAATGCGCGATCGAGAAGCTCGGCCAGGCCGGTTACGTGTACATCGGCATGGACCACTTCGCGCTGCCCGGCGACGAGCTGGCGCGCGCGCAGCAGCGCGGCGACCTGCACCGCAACTTCATGGGCTACACCACCCACGCCGAGAGCGACCTGATCGGCCTGGGCGTCAGCGCGATCAGCCACATCGGCCCCAGCTTCAGCCAGAACCCGCGCGACCTGGGCAGTTGGGAGCAGGCCATCGACCAGGGCCGGCTGCCGGTATGGCGCGGCATGCGGCTGGCCGAGGACGACATGATCCGCGCCGACGTGATCCAGTCGCTGATGTGCCACGGCGAACTGGATTTCGAGACACTGGGGCGCCGCCACGTGATCGACTTCACGAACTACTTCCGCGACGCGCTGGCGCGGATGGCGCCGTTGCAGGCCGACGGCCTGGTCAAGCTGGACGGGCGCGGCCTGCGCGCGACCTCGCAAGGCCGGCTGCTGTTGCGTATCATCGCCATGTGCTTCGATCGCTACCTGCCCACCACTGCGGCTTCCGCGACGCCCCGCTTCTCGCGCACGGTCTGAGCCGGCCGCAGGGGGGCCGCGCATGACCACGCCGGTCGTCTTCCCGCGCCCGAACCCGAGCGTGCTCGCCGACGACGGCGACGCGCTGACGTTCTGCTCCACCTGCGCGTTCTCGCAGGCATGCCTGTCCGAAGGCATGGACAAGCGCGCGCTGATGGACCTGCACGTGCTGGTGGAGCACGTGGGGCCGCTGCGCGTGGGCGAGCACGTGTTCCGCGAGGGCGACCCATTCAGCGCCATCGCCGCGGTGCGCGCCGGCACCGTCAAGACCTACCAGATCGACCGCAACGGGCACGAGCAGGTGCTCGGCTTCCACCTGCCGGGCGAAGTGATCGGCCTGAACGGCATCCACGGCGACCGCTACCCCTGCAACGCGGTGGCGCTGGACACGGTGATGCTGTGCCGCTTCTCCTTCCCCAAGATCGCGATGCTGGCCGCGCGCCTGCCCAACCTGCAGCAGCACCTGTTCCGGCTGATGAGCCGCGACATCGGCGTGGCCTCGCTGTTCGCGCGCGACAACACCGCCGACGAGCGCATGGCGGCGTTCCTGGTGGGGCTGTCGCGGCGCCTGGCCGCGCGCGGCTTCTCGCCGCGCCGCTTCCAACTGACCATGTCGCGCACCGACATCGCCAACTACCTGCGACAGGCACCGGAGACGGTCAGCCGCGTGTTGCGCCGCTTCGAGCAGGAAGGCCTGCTGCACATCAAGCAGCGCGACGTGGAGATCCTCGACCCGTCGCGCCTGGAAGCCCTGGCCCTGACCGTCCTGCGCGACTGAGCCGCGCCTCCTCCCGCAGGAGCGGCTTCAACCGCGATCGGAACCCGGAAGCGCTGCGGAACCTGCCCTTCCCCTTCGCCCTCTCACCCCGTTGTAGGAGCGACGCAAGTCGCGACCCCGGAACGCTGGGCGCGCCATGAAAGCATGGATTGCAGGGACGGGGGTCTGATCCGGCCTCCGGCTGTTTTCCTGCATGGTCCGTCGATGCTTGCGGCCCAGGATTCAGGGGTCGCGACTTGCGTCGCTCCTGCAACGAGGGAGAGGGGGCCGTGGGGACGGAGGCTTCCATGGCATGGCCGCTGGCGACCGACAGGCTTGCCTGCGTCCATCCGACGCACCTCTGTGCCGGCCCGCTTTCAAGATTTTCACGGCATCCGGCCGCGGCTGGGACGCTCCTGCGGCCGGAACCGGGGGAATCGAGGGTGACTTGACCTACGTCATGGAGGCCCGTTGCGGGCGCGCCGATGATGCGGCCGTTTCCCAGGAGAGCCGCATCATGAATTCCACACGCAAGTTGTGGGCAGGGCTGGCGGCCCTGCTCATCGCTTCGTTCGCCGTCCTGCTCTGGGTCGGCAGCGAAGTCCATCGCCAGGCGCCTCCCGTGCCCGAACAGCTCGTGGCCGAGGACGGCAAGGTCATCTTCACCCGCCAGGACATCGAGACCGGGCGGCAGGTCTGGCAGTCCATCGGCGGCCAGCAACTGGGCTCCATCTGGGGCCACGGCGGCTACGTGGCGCCGGACTGGGGCGCGGACTGGCTGCACCGCGAGGCCGAGGCCATCCTGGACATCTGGGCCAAGCGCGACACCGGCGCCGACAGCTACAAGTCGCTGGACGAGGCCACGCAGGCCGCCTACGCCAAGCGCGTGCAGGCGCTGATGCGGCCCAACACCTACGACGCCGCCAGCGGCACCGTGCGCGTGAGCAACGACCGCGCGGCGGCGATCACCCAGGTGGCGTCGCACTACACGGCGCTCTTCAGCGACGATCCGGGAACCGCGGAACTGCGCGAGGCCTACGCCATGCGCAACAACACCGTGCCCGACACCGAACACCGCCGCCAGCTCACTGCGTTCTACTGGTGGGCGGCATGGTCGTCCGTGACCGAGCGCCCCGGCGCGGCCATCAGCTACACGGCCAACTGGCCGGCCGATTCGCTGGTCGGCAACACACCGCCGCCGAGCGCCTTCCTGTGGACGGTGTTCAGCGTGCTGTTCCTGATCGCCGGCGTGGCCCTGCTGGGCTGGCACTACGCGGTCAACCACGGCGAGGAGATGGCGCCGTCGCTGCCCAGGACCGACCCGCTGGCCGCGATCAAGGTCACGCCCTCGATGCGCGCCACGGCCAAGTACTTCTGGGTGGTCATCGCGCTGTTCCTGGTGCAGATCCTGCTGGGCGCGATGACCGCGCACTACCAGGTCGAAGGCCAGGAAGCCTACGGCTTCGCCCTGGCCGACGTGCTGCCGTACTCGCTGACGCGCACCTGGCACACGCAACTGGCGGTGCTGTGGATCGCCACCGCGTGGCTGGGCATGGGCCTGTACATCGGCCCGGCGATCTCCGGGCACGAGCCGAAGTTCCAGCGCCTGGGCGTGAACCTGCTGTGGGTCTGCCTGCTGGTGATCGTGGTGGGCGCCTTCGCCGGCCAATGGTTCGCGGTGATGCAGAAGCTGGGCTTGGCGCACAACTTCTGGTTCGGTCACCAGGGCTGGGAATACGTGGACCTGGGCCGGTTCTGGCAGTGGTTCCTGTTCATCGGCCTGCTGCTGTGGCTGACCCTGGTCGGCCGCGCACTGTGGCCGGCGATCCGCCACGGCGGCGAATCGCGTTCCATCGTCAGCCTGCTGTTCCTGTCGGTGGTCGCCATCGGCCTGTTCTACGCCGCCGGCCTGATGTGGGGCGAGCACACGCATCTGTCGATGGTCGAGTACTGGCGCTGGTGGGTGGTGCACCTGTGGGTGGAGGGCTTCTTCGAGGTCTTCGCGGTGGCGGTGATCGCCTTCCTGTTCACCCGCCTGGGCCTGCTGCAGGTCAAGTCCGCCACGGTGGCGGTGCTGTTCGCCACCATCGTGTTCATGGCCGGCGGCGTGCTGGGCACGCTGCACCACCTGTACTTCACCGGCACGCCGACCGCGGTCATCGCCATCGGTGCGAGCTTCTCCGCGCTGGAAGTGGTGCCGCTGGCCTACGTGGGCTTCGAGGCCTACCACAGCTACAAGCTGGGCAAGGCGACGCCGTGGATGGCCAAGTACCGCTGGCCGATCCAGTTCTTCCTGGCGGTCTCGTTCTGGAACCTGGTGGGCGCCGGCCTGTTCGGCTTCCTGATCAACCCGCCGCTGCCGCTGTACTACATGCAGGGCCTGAACCTGACGCCCACCCACGGCCACACGGCGCTGTTCGGCGTGTACGGCATGCTGGGCATCGGCCTGATGCTGTTCTGCCTGCGCGGCCTGAAGCCGGACCTGCAATGGAACGATCGCGTGCTGAAGACCGCGTTCTGGTCGCTCAACATCGGTCTGGCCGGCATGGCGCTGTTCACCCTGTTGCCGCTGGGCATCCTGCAACTGCGCGCCGCACTGGAGCACGGCTACTGGTACGCGCGCTCGGCCGACTTCATGCAGCAGCCCATCGTGGACATGCTGGTGTGGATGCGCGTTCCCGCCGACACGCTGTTCAGCGTGGGCGCGGTGGCGCTGGCCTGGTTCGTGTTCCGCCTGTGGGTGTCCCCGCGCAAGGCCGCCCTGCCCGCCGCGCAGCCCAACGAAGCATGACCCCTGGACCGGCATCCCCTCGCGGATGCCGGGACCACCTGCTGCAGGTTGCAGCGAAAGAGCCGCGGAAGCGGCTCTTTTTTTGTTTCCCCGGCCGGCGTTATCCCTGCGATGTGCGGCGGTATCCGATATCACTCCGCATGAGTCTGCATTTGGTCGAAAAGTGATTTCCTGTTGCGGCCGGCAACTCATTGATGAATAACGAGAAGTCTTCTTGACTCCTGGCCGTGGCGCGTTGAACATCCGGTGTTATCCGCCTCTTTTGGAGGCTAATGAGCGTTAGGGCTCATGACTAAGCGATTCCAGCTATCAAAGGATCAGATCAAGCCATTGGCTGAGGGCCACGGCGGCTGTATTGCTACGGATAGGATCACCGTTGAGGGTTATCCCGTCCGTTTCATGTATCGCGAGACGCCAGACAACGACATAGACAGTGGCTGGCGCTTCATGTCCGGTCTTGAGGACGATGCATACATGGACAATCCCGCCAACCATGGGGCTTATGACGTCAACACCATTGCCAACTACGACCCAAGCATTATTCCATTCCTAGATGCAGCGGAGGGTAGTGCCTTCGAGAAGACTCCAGAGTCAGAAAGGTTCTTGCAGGTTACGGACTGGGCACCGCCTCATGAGCCCTAACAATTCATTCAAGCCGACGCCGCTTCGCGGCGCGGCTTAATTCAGGCGTTAGGCACCAATGCCATTCAGTCACTCATCTCCATATGCGCAACTCACTTCGAGGCAGCAAGCTTGCATCGGTCGCTTCGTCACGGAATGGGCAAATGCTGAGTTCTATCTGGGTGTGCTGCTTGGCAGGTTGCTTGGCACACCGGAATATCTCGCTAGAACGTACACCGACTTCCTCGGAGCCGCTCAGATACAGCAGGCGATCGCTCAGGCGCTAGAAATTCATCATCACCGCTATGTTGATCGCTTGGTTCAAGAGCCACTTGCAAAGGAGCTGGCCGGGATCAATCGAAAGATCGACAAGCTCAGATCGCTTCGCAACAAGTTCGCACATTACTGCTGGATGCGGAACACCGATGAAGTGATGTTCGGCACTCCTCTCTCAGGGGCTAGCCCCGACACGAAACGAGGCGCTCGTTCCCACATTGAGATCACCGTTGCAGAGATTGATCGAGCACACGACGAGCTGTTCGCTATAAATTCACGCTTGGAAGAAATGGCGGCGGAAATTCCGGAGGTTCCTGAGGAGGCGCACATTGCTGCATTCAAGCAGGCGCGGGTTGGTGCCTAACAATTCATTCAAGCCGACGCCGCTTCGCGGCGCGGCTTAATTCAGGCGTTAGGCAGCAGAACATGACAATGCTGGAGGCCTTAGAGCAAGCGACACGAGCCATCGGGGATTCCTATTTCCTGTTGCCAATCGCACACCGCGATCGCCCCATTAAGCGCGAGCGCGTGTATTGCTATGAGCTATTCCACCAGCTTCGTCTCGCACTACAAGGCTCGCACCTGACACTCACTGGCGAGCCGGATAAGCGCGGACATCCTGACTTTCCACCGATCAATCCTGACCTCATCCTTCATCTTCCGGGCTGCCATGAAGAGAACGCGGCAGCAGTAGAGGTGGAGTGCCGCGTAGATCTGGAGCATCTAGTTAAAGACCTGCGCAACCTCAAGACAATGCGAGATCGCGGTTGCAGTACGCTGGTTCTCTTGCTCTTCGCTAATGACGCCGTGCCTTGGCCCAAGCTTGCATTAGCGGCAAGAGAGATTGACATTGATCTCAAAGAAATAGCTGTGCTACTTCATAGGGCGGCAGGTCAACCGGCTACGCGAGAGTACGCACCCGCCCCGGCTGCTGCCTAACAATTCATTCAAGCCGACGCCGCTTCGCGGCGCGGCTTAATTCAGGCGTTAGGCCACTATGACAATGCGCGGACGACTTTACGCACTTCTCATTACGCTATTCATCCTGCCGTTCCTAGTAGGCGGAATCATGGGTGGCTTCTGCGTTGGTGAGGCATTGCAGCGGTCAAATGTCTTCGGTCTGAGTTCCAACACATGGCTTGGGATAACCATTGACCTCTGCCTGGCCACTCTTGGGGTGTATCTGGCTGGGCTTATCGCCTATGCCGTATTACTCACCATTGCCACTACCTTCTTCAGTCGTACCGCCATTGAGCACTTTGCATCAAACCTGCCTCGGGATACTAGCAACAATGGCAACCTTCTCCATGCCCCTTTCAGTGCTATCGGTAATTTATTCTGGGCTCGGATGCGTTGATATTCTCGCGCCGTGGCCTAACAATTCGTTCAAGCCGACACCGCCTCGCGGTGCGGCTTAACTCAGGCGTTAGGCCACAGAAGAAGCAGCATGGGGAGCCCCAAAGCTTTGTCAGGCCGTAAGGTAATTTTGCTTTCCGCAATCTCGCTTTCGGTAGGCATCATCGGCACTGTGATCGGCAGGATCTTCGGGGCAGCCCTGCAGACCTCGCCTACTTGGGTTGGCCCAGCAATCCTCATTGGTTCAATCGCGCTTGTTTTGGCTGGTGTTCTTTTGTTGCCTGCAGCAATTCGAGAGTACAGGGCTATCAATCGCGGACCAGCGGCCTAACAATTCATTCAAGCCGAACCCGCTTCGCGGGTCGGCTTAATTCAGGCGTTAGCCCTCAGGAGAAGGATCATGGGTGAGTGGTTGGGCCTGATCGGCGCACTTGCAGGTACCGCCATTGGCGGCTTCGTCACCTACAAGGTGGCCACCCAGCAACACTCGCACGAACGTCGGTTAGAAAAGCACCGCCGTAAGATTGAAGCGTTTGAGGGAATCTACGATCTTCTTTCAACCATCGCATCTCAGGCCTCAACTCTAAACATGGGCGTCATAGGCGACCTTGGATACAACTCACCACTAAAGGCGGACATCCTCAAGGAGAAGATTCAGTTTGATCGCTTACGGATGCTGGTTGATTTCTATGCCCCCGAGCTCAAGCCGAGCGTAAAGGCTATGTTTCTCCAACTGGGCATCATTGGAAAAGCCGTTGGTGAGGTCATGCTAAAAAAGAACCGTACTGATGAGTGGAAGACCAACACGGTGAAAGCGGGCACCCTGGCATCAATGGAGATTGAGAGGCTTGCAAGAGAAGCACAGGAAAGGCTAAGTGAGCTAATGCAGGCTCTCTCGGCTGAGGGCTAACAATTCATTCAAGCCGACGCCGCTTCGCGGCGCGGCTTAATTCAGGCGTTAGGTGCCCATGACAGCGACACGTGAACTGGAACTCTCCAAACTCTCGAGAATCGCAGCCGAATCTGATCTGACGATTAAGGAGTTGGCTTCACTTCCCGCGTACATCGGCAGCACCTCTAGTCCTGACTGTATCTACGACGGCGAACTGATTGAGTTCTCTCATAAGCAGCCCTTGCTTGCTGACGGCGGCGAGCTAGTACTGGAAATCCTCGGTCCATACTGGGATCGTGTGTTCCGCCTCACGTTCTTCGGGGTCAGCACTGTAGAGCTACACGGATTTGGCCCTTCATTTGGCATGGACGTGCGGGAGCTTTTGCTGACTGATCATGGTAACTTCAAGCGCTGCGAGGTGCGGGGTCTTTCGTCTCCGGTGGTTCTTGCTGTCAACTATGCACACGTAACAGTGACCAGACGCACTCTTGAGTTGCCTATCAAGTGTTCAGAGCTGGGCACCTAACAATTCATTCAAGCCGACGCCGCTTCGCGGCGCGGCTTAATTCAGGCGTTAGCCGTCAATGATCTTTCCCAAGCTGTTGAGCTACTCAAGTTCGGACCTGGAGATGGGATTTATACCATCTGATCCGCAGCATTGCCTCGTGCCCGTCACGGCTACAATTAGTCCTACGGGTAGCGCTGCTGGAGACAATTTCTCCTTCCTGGTCGCGACTCCGAGTGCGCTGGCTGAGTCGGGAAAATTTGGCTGGGGCCGCGGCATCCTTATCGTTGATTCGTTTACTTGGGCGGGTGTGGAGCGTTCTCTCAATCGTCTACTCGCTCATGCAGCCCGCGACACTTGGCAAGACGTAGCACAGGCGCTCAATAAGGAGTTGCTGTGGGAGTTCGACGGATATCAACCGGGTTGACGGCTAACAATTCATTTAAGCCGAACCCGCTTCGCGGGTCGGCTTAATTCAGGCGTTAGGCGCTGGAGATAGTATGGGTTTTCGATTTCGCTTAGGCCCATTTACATTCGGCAGGACAGGAACTCGTTTTAGCCTGTGGCTGGGCGGCGCTGGCTTTTCAACCCCACTTTCCGGAAAGGGTCGCACGTTCGGCAAAGTTAGTATCGGCCCTTTTAGCTGGTATGGCCAGTCTAGGAACAAGACACTCGCTCTACAAGGCAAGGAATCCACTGCAGTAGAACCAAGCTCATTCAGCGCTCATGAGAGCACGGCGATTGAAGCCTTCCGAGCAGATCAACGCTTCCTTGAAAAGCTGAAACAGAAAGGTATGCCTTGGCGCAACGTTCAAGAAAGACTCAAGAAGGAACTTCCAAATCAATTACCAGACCTAGACCACATTGCATATGGTCTTGTTCCAAAAGCAATGAACATTGTATTTGGGCAGCAAGAGATCTTCTGGTGCACAAAGAAACAACCATCCAAGAGCGCCGCCGGCTCAACAACTTGGATCATAGTGAAGTGAGGCGGGCGCCTAACAATTCATTCAAGCCGACGCCGCTTCGCGGCGCGGCTTAATTCAGGCGTTAGGTGCAGTATGGAGCTTCCAAACGAACTGACAGAAGGAGCAAGCCTGAGGGGCAACGAGTACGCTTGGGCCCCGGAAGCGTTTCCGAGCGTCCTCGCAAAGGCGGAAGCACTTGGGTTTGCTTGCCTCGGTGGTCAATTCCAATTCCGAGTCCCAGGCGCAACCTGTGAGATGTACTGGCTCAACGCTGATGCAGTCGACAGACATGCCGATGAGCCTGGGAGCACTTACGTCGCACGGTCTTCTGCTGAGGTTTCCTCAGCTTACAGTGCACTGATCCAGTCAACAGATTTTCAGGCTGAGGCTAAACGCTGGTCGGACGTTCCAGAACTGTCTGGTTCCGCCGTTTCACCTAAGCAGTATCTTTGCTTTGTCGCATACTTCATTGCTGAACGGCCAGCACCTAACAATTCATTCAAGCCAATGCCGCTTCGCGGCACGGCTTAATTCAGGCATTAAGCCTCATGAAAAGCCTCGTTGTTTCATTGACATTTCTACTGGTGTTGCTGCAAAGCCTTGCTTCTGCTTACGCTGCGGACCGTTGCAACAAAACTACTCAGCGCACTCCTACGCTAGAGCGAGCAGAGATTGAGGCGGCCGAGGCTGAAGGCAGATTCAAAAGCAATCCCAGTTCCGAGAATGCAAAATTCGCAGCTAGCACCGCCGCACAATTGGCTGTAGAGACTGCTGTAAACACTCCATCTGAGACCATCTATGACACCACCTTGGCCCAAAAGCTAAAGGTGGCCATGGGCGGTTCGTACCTCGATCTAACTGCATCCGCCGGCCAGCCGCGAGAAATGCACATCAATCCAGGCAATGGGTCCGGGGTGCTGTTCTATATCCATGACCCAAAGACCGTAGCCCCTTCCAGGTGCATTGATGGGACTTCCCTTCCAATTTCCACTGATTTGTGCAATGTGCTAGTCAGCAACTCACTAGTTACCAAGGTTTCGTGCTTGTCGGATGAGCCGTAGCATGAGGCCTAACAATTCATTCAAGCCGAAGCCGCTTCGCGGCTCGGCTTAATTCAGGCGTTAGCACTCAAAATAACGGAACTGGTGGATTCACTAGGATGGCGACTAAAAATAGAGTGTTCGTAGTGGTGTTTGTTGTGTTTGCGGCAATCAATCTCATCGACTTTGCGCTCTACGGACAGAACCTACGCAATCTAGCAGGAGCCGCCGGATTCGGTCTCATGGCCTACGGCTACCATAAGGAATCCCACTTTGCTTCAATTGTTGGCGCCTTGCTCGCTCTCGGATCAATCCTCGTAAAGTACGCGGCATGAGTGCTAACAAATCATTCAAGTCGACGTCGCTTCGCGACGCGGCTTAACTCAGGCGTTAGACAGCGTGAGCGGGACTATCGACACGGAGAGACTCGCTAGCGACCTTGTTGGACTCGTCAGTTCCAACTTGGATCGCGATGCTCCATTTGGAGGATGGATGGTCGATGAGGGGCAACGAGTTCTCGCTAGCGCACAGGCGCTTCTTTCGGCCATTCACTCAGGCTCAGTCGGCACTTTACTCAACACGGTATCGGCAATCGACTTCCTAGGCCGCTCATGGCTGGAGGTTCACAGTGAATGTTACTTGACGGCGGTCAGGCTTCACTCACAGTTGGTTGAGTTGCCGTCCAACAACTCATTCAAGTCGAACCCGCGTCGCGGATCGGCTTAATTAGGACATCAGGTACCTATGATGACCAACTATTATTCAAACAATCTCTGGCACTGGCTAAACATTCTGATTGGCGGTGCCGTTCTGGCATTAACAATCCATCGGGCTCTTGTTTCATATGCTGCCGGCTCGCTGCAATTCTCTTCCCAGAAGTACGGATTCACCTTTCTTGGCATCGAGGCCGCAGCGATCTATGCCGCATTGATACTAGGAGCAAGTCTTATCATTGGTATTGGTTGGCGGGGACTGCGGCATAGCCAGCCCGGCGCCCAATAATTCACCCAAGCCGAGACCTCTCCGCGGCACGGCTTAATTCAGGCATTAGGCCTTTCATCCAACAACATCGGGTACGAGAGAAATGCACTATATTGAGCTTGTCGCAAGCTTGGCCGTAATCCAGTTTCTTGCGTTCGGAGCTCTAGCCGGGCGGGCACGCCGGTTGTCCGGCCTCAAAGCACCAGCCATTTCCGGTCACGAAGGCTTTGAGCGCATGTATCGCGTGCAAATGAACACACTTGAAGTGCTTGTTGCCTTTTTACCTGCTCTCTTCCTCTCGGCAAGGTACTGGCCTCCCACTGCTATCGCAGCACTTGGGTTCACCTACCTCATTGGCCGTCTAATCTATTGGCGAGCATACGTTGGCGACCCTTCAAAAAGAGGAATCGGCTTCATGCTGTCCATCATCCCGACAATTTTGCTAGCAATTTTTGCACTACTCGGCGTCTGCTTAGCCATAACCGGCATGAAAGCCTAACAATTCATTCAAGCCGATTCCGCTCCGCGGCGGAGCTTGATCCAGACTCCATGACTCGATCCGGCGCCGCGATGCGACCCGACTCATACACCGAGCCAATGAACCCCGCAGCGCCCGTCATCGTCTTCGACTTCGACCTCACCCTGACGCGGTGGGACACGGCCGACCGTTTCTTCCGGTGGCTGCTGCGCCGCGATGCGTGGCGCATGGCGCTGGTGGTGGTGGCGCTGCCCGTGCTGGGTCCGCTCCTGCTGAGCAGGCCCACGCGGAAATGGCCGGTCCGGTTCGCCGTGTGGGTGGCGACGGTGGGCCGCACGGCCGAGGCGCTGCCGGCGCTGGTGGACGAACACCTGCGGTCCCTGCCGGCCGGCGAGGCCGAAGTGTTCCTGCCCGCCGCGCTGGACCGGCTGCGGGCGCACGTGGCCCGCGGGGATCGGGTGGTCATCGCCACCGGCTGTCTGGAGGTGCTGGCGCGGGCCCTGCTGGAGCGCGCCGGGCTGGGTCACGTGCCGCTGGTCGCCTCGACGCTGCGCCCGTTCCTGGGCGGGCTGGTGCGGGACCAGCATTGCTTCGGCGCCCGCAAGGTGCCCATGCTTGCGGCACGGGACTTCCCTCCCCCGTGGGCGGTGGCCTATACCGATCATCGCGCGGATCTGCCGGTACTCCGGCTGAGCACCGAGCGCTATCTTGTCAGTCCCACGCCCGAGTGCCTGGCCCGCATCGAACACGCCCTGGCGATCAAGGCCACGGTGCTCGCCTGGCGGTGAAGGCGTCGGCCCGGCAATGCAGCCGGCCGGGTTGCGCAACCGGCACCCGTCCATCTACGGAGCACACCATGCAGCGCGTGACAGGCATCGGAGGCATCTTCTTCAAGTCCGCGGACCCGAAGGCGCTGGGTGCCTGGTACCGCGACCACCTGGGGCTGGACGTGACCGGCTGGGGCGGCGTCGTGTTCCCGTGGGGCGGGGACGGCAGTCCTCCGGGTGCGACGATCTGGTGCCCCTTCGCACAGGACACGGACCACATGGCGCCGGGCCGCGCGTCCTTCATGGTCAACTTCCGCGTCGCCGACCTGGACGCGCTGCTGGCGGTCCTGCGCAACGAGGGCTGCAACGTCGTCGACGGGACGGAAACCTCGGAACAGGGCAAGTTCGGCTGGGTCATCGACCCCGAAGGCAACAAGGTCGAGTTGTGGGAACCGCCGCCGGGTCAATGAAGCCCGCGCTGCATGCGGCGATGCGTGCGAGCCGGGCACGTCGCCACTCCATTCCCGGCGCCACGTCGATCAGGAGGAAAGAAGATGCTGCAACTCCGCCCCGGTTGTGAATGCTGCGACCGCGACCTGCCGCCGGATTCGCAGGAAGCGTTCATTTGCTCGTTCGAATGCACGCTCTGCGCTTCGTGCGCGCAAGCCAGGCTCGGCGGCCTCTGTCCCAATTGCGGCGGCGAACTGGTCCGGCGCCCGCGCCGCCCAGCCGGCGAGCTGGCCGGCAATCCGCCTTCCACCACCCGTGTCTTCAAGCCGCAGGGGTGCATGCAGGCAGCTTGATGCCTGCCAGGTCAGCACACCGGCATTCCCTGCGTTCCCCGGGTGGCTGCGGTCTCGGCATCCACCGTGGAATGCGCCACCGAACCCCGACAAGGAAGGAAACCCGCCATGTCCCTCCGCACGCTCCGTTCCACCGCCTGCCTGCTGCTGGCCTGCCTGGGCCTGCCCCTGGCCTCCGCCCAGTCATCGCCTCCGGACGGCTATGGGCTGACCAAGGAGCAGGCGATCGAAGTCTGCAAGCCCGCCGGCGAGCGCGCCTATCTCGCCCGGTTGGTCTGCCCGGACGATTCGCACCCCGCGTTCGCGCGCATCGGCAGCGTGGGCCTGCGCCACGAGTTCCCCGCCGGCATGAGCGAGGACGAGCGCATGAAGATCGTGATGGCTGCGCTGGAGAACGCCGCGCTGGAGCCCGGCAGCACCGATCACCACATGATTGACGGGTATTCGGTGGAATGCGGCAAGACCCGGATCACGCTCTACCTCGACATGTACCACTGCGACCGCCCGCCGCCGGACATCGCGCCGGCGGGCTTCACGATCCTGCGCTGACGCGGGGCGTGCGGCGGGAGCGCGGCGCGCCCTCGCCGCGCATGAGCACCAACGGCACGCAGCTCAGTGCGAGCAGCCGCCGCAGCATTGCCCCGGCTTGCGCTCCTGCGGCTCGCCGGGCTCCACCTGCTCGCCAGCCTCGCGGAGGATGGCGACCACCTTGTCGGTGGACAGCGTGGTCATGACCATCAGGCGGCCGGTGGCGGGCTCCACCATCACTTCGGCCTCGGGGTCCCAGGCGCGCAGCGCCTCGGTCATGGCCTGCCGGCGCTGCGGGAAGCTGCTGTGCGGATCGGACATCGGAGATTCCTGTGCATGGGAAAGCGGCGCCGGCGGCGCCCGGGGAGCCACTGTAGGCAGGCGCCGGGGCGGGCTCCTTGATCGGGATCAAGCCGGGTGCAGGCGGGGAAATCCGCAGCGGCCTGACCCATGTCAAGGCATGCTCACGCCTGCGGCGGCACAGTGCGCGCATGAGAATCGATGTCGTTCCCCCGCCTTCGTCCCCGCGCCCCGCGCCGCCCGCGCTGCGCGGCGTCTCGCCCGCCTGGCTGGCGCATGCGCCGCACCGGCTGATGTTCTTCGTCGGCGCGGCCAACGTGCTGCTGGCGATGCTGTGGTGGGCGCTGTGGCTGGCCAGCGTGCGCTGGGGCGGCTGGAGCATGCCGGAGACGCCGGTCTACGCCGGCTGGCTGCACGCCTTCATCATGCAGTACCTCGTGCTGCCCAGTTTCATCTTCGGCTTCCTGCTGACGGTGTTCCCGCGCTGGATGGGGCTGCCCGAGCTCAAGCGCTGGCACTACGTGCCGGTGGGCATCGGCCTGATGGGCGGGCAGGCGGCGATCCTGCTGGGCGCCGCGGGCTGGGATGCTGGGCTGACGGTGGGCCTGTGGATGGCGCTGGCGGGCTGGACCTCGGCGCTGCTCACGCTGGGCCGGCTGCTGGCCGACGACAAGGGCAGGACGTGGCACGCGCGTTCGTGTTTCGCCGGTCTGCTGCTGGGCTGGCTGGGGCTGGCCATGTTCATCGCCTTCGTGCTGGGTGCGTCGGCCACGTGGGCCTTCGCCAGCATCAAGTTGGGCGGCTTCGGCCTGCTGCTGCCGGTGTACATGACGGTCGCTCACCGCATGTTCCCGTTCTTCGCCGGCAACGCAGTACCGGGCTACCGGGCCTGGCGCCCGCTGGGGTGGCTGGCTGCGATGTGGGCGCTGCTGATGGCGCACCTGGGACTGGAGCTGGTGCACGCTTACGCCTGGCTGTGGCTGGCCGACACGCCGCTGCTGGCGCTGACCGCGTGGGCGGTGTACCGCTGGTGGCCGCGCGGCCGCATGCCGGGGCTGCTGGCGGTGCTGTTCATCGGCACCGCGTGGTTGCCGGCCACGTTCCTGCTGTACGTGGTGCAGAGCGCGACATATCTGGCGACTGGGGACTTCGTGCTGGGGCGCGCGCCGATGCACGCGCTGTTCATCGGCTTCTTCGGCAGCCTGCTGGTGGCGATGGTCACGCGGGTGACGCAGGGCCATTCCGGGCGCCCGCTGGTGATGCCGAAGGCGGCCTGGTTCGCCTTCGCCGCGTTGCAGGCGGTGGCGGTGATGCGGGTGGTGGCCGAAGTGGCGCCGGACGGCATGGCCTGGCAGGCAGCAGCCGCGTTCGGCTGGCTGGTGGCGCTGCTGCCGTGGGTGGGCCGGATCGGCTGGATCTACCTGACCCCGCGCGCGGACGGGCGGCCGGGATGAGCGCCGTGGACACGATGGGCATGCTGGGCGCAGTGAGTCCGATGATCGCCTTCTACCCGGACATCAAACTGGTGCACATGGGCGCCGCGCTCGCCAGCGGCGGACTGTTCGCGCTGCGTGCGCTGGCGCTGCTGGCCGGCATGCGCTGGCCACGTGCGGCGGCGGTGCGCTACCTCAGCTACACCATCGATACGGTGCTGCTGACCGGCGCGATGATGCTGCTGACGATCCTGCCGGCCGGACTGTTCGCCAACGGCTGGCTGTGGGTGAAGCTGGGCTTCGTGGCGGCCTACATCGGGCTGGGCATCGCCGCATTCCGGCCGCGGCGCGGAACGCGCGCGCGCATCTTGCTGGTGGCCGCGGCGCTGCTGTGCTTCGTGCAGGTGTACGCCATCGCCCGCGCGCACCATCCGTTGGGCCTGCTGTTGTGGCTGGGGAACTGACATGATCGACGACGCCCTGTGCGAGTGGATGCTGACCGAAGCCGCGGCATGCGCCGGCGGCGGGGTGCGCGAGGCGCTGGACGCGGCCGGCGTCGCGGCGGACGAAGCCTTCCACGACGCCGCCGATACCGGCATCGAATCCGCGGCGCCATGAAGCTGCGGCTGGACCTGCGCGGGCTGGCGGCACCGGAGCCGATGGAGCGCATCCTCGATGCGTTGCAGGCGCTGCCGCGCGGCCAGTGCCTGGTCGCACTGACGCCGATGTATCCCGCGCATCTGCTGCCGATCCTGGATGCCTGGGGCATGGCCTACCGGGCCAGCGCGGACGCCGCCGGGACCGCGCGCATCGCCATCTGCCACGCCGACGACGCGGCCCTGCTGGAAGCGCACGCGCCGCCATGAGCGGGCTGGCGTTCGCCGAAGCCCCGCCGCCTTCGCTGCCGCTGCGCTTCCTGCTGACCGCGCTGGGCTGGGGCGTCTTCGCCGGCGTATGGCTGGCGTGGGTGGGCGCGGAGGCGATGCTGTCGCGCTGGACGCCGGCGACGCTGGTCTTGGTCCACGCGCTGGTGCTGGGCCTGCTGGGCAACGCGATGCTGGGCAGCCTGCTGCAGTTCCTGCCGGTGGCCACGGCCAGCCCGCTGCCCGGCCGCGGCGCGATGCCGTGGCTGCACATGGGCTTCAACGCCGGCGTCGCGCTGCTGCTGGCCACGTTCGCGCGCAATGCGTATGCGCTGGCGCTGCCGGCGACCGGACTGCTGGCCGGCACTCTGCTGCCGTTCGCAGCGCTGGCGCTGTGGGCGGTGGCGCGCGGCCGCGGCGACGCCCAGGCGCGGCGCGGCATCGCGTTGGCGCTGCTGGCACTGGCCGCCACCGTCGCGACGGGCGCCTGGCTGCTGTCCGCGCGCACCGGCTGGCTGGCGCCGCCGGTCCGCTCCTTCACCGACCTGCATGCCGGGCTGGGCATCGTCGGCTGGGTCGTCGGCTTGCTGGCGGCGGTCGCCGGCATCGCACTGCCGACGTTGCAGGGAACGCGCGCCCTGCCCGCACGCGCGTACGCGGCCTGGCGCACGCTGCTCGTCGCCGCACTGGCGGTGCTGGCGCTGGATGGCCACTGGCCGCTGCCGTCGCCGCTGCGTGCGCTGCCGGTGCTGCCCGTGGCCGTGTTCGCCGCCGCCGCGCTGGCTCTCCAGATGCGCTCGCCGCATGTGCGCAATCCGGTGCTGCGCCGCTTCTGGATGCTGGGATGCGCGTCGCTGCTGCTGGCCTGCGCCGCGCTGGCGCTGCCCGAAGGCCCGCACCTGCCCGCGCCCGCCCTGCTGGCCGGCGTGCTGGCCCTGGCGGTGGGCCTGCCGGCGCTGGTCGTCGGCATGGCACTGGAGATCACCGCCTTCCTGGCCTGGATCGCACTGCGCCGACGCATGCCGCGCGGCACGCGCGTGCCCGGCGTGGGGCGGCTGTTCGAGGAAGCGCACAAACAGCGCCTGTTCGCCCTGCACGCAGCGGCGGCGGCGCTGCTGGTGCTGGCGGCCTGCGCACCGGCGTGGGCGCGCGTAGCCGGCGTGGCGATGGCGCTGGCCCATGCCGCGGCGCTGCACGGCGCATGGCGCTGCTGGCGCGGCGCCGCACGATTCGTCCCGTCGCCGCCGGCCGGATGAACGGCTGCGCCAGCACCGGCGCGGCCGCGATGCAACTCAGTACTTGAAGTTGAGCTTGGCCCAGACGGTGCGGCCGGGTTCGCGGATGCGCACCGGGTCGGCGGGATAGCCGAAGGCGCTGTTGCCACCGAGGTTGAGGTGCTCGCTGTAGGCGCGGTCGAACAGGTTGTCGATACCCGCAGCGAGTTGCAGCCTGTCGCCGAAGCGGTAGCCACCGTTGAGCGACAGCACGGCGAAGCCCGGGCTGCGGCCCAGGTCGCGGCCGACCACGTTGCCCTGGCCCGTGCTCACCCGCGTCTGCGCGTCCACCACGCGCCACAGCGCGCCCCACGACCATGCGCCGCGCTCGTGGCTGGCCGACAGGCGCGCCTCCAGCGGCGGCATCTGCGGCAGTGGCGTGCCGGTGGCGGCGAGTTCGCCCCAGGCATAGGCCAGCGAAGCGGACAGCTTCAGCCCTTCGGCCGGCCGCCAGTCCGCGCCGGCTTCGGCGCCGCGGATGTCCGCGTCCGCGTTGCGCGCGCGCGTGCCGCCGCCCATCGTGCCGCCGGGCAGATAGTCGAACAGGATGTAGTCCTGCACACGGCCGGCGTAGATCGAGGCCCAGGCGTCGAAGCGGCGGCCGCGGTACTGCACGCCCAAGTCGAGCTGTGTGGTGCGTTCGGGCTGCACGCCGGCGAAGGCGTTGACGGCGCCGACCGGGCCCCGCGTGGGCGAAAACAGTTCCCAGTAGTCGGGCATGCGCTGCGCGTGGCCGATGCCGGCATACGCGCCCCAGGCGCCGGCCATGTCGTATTCGTAGCGGACGAAGCCGCCGGGCAGCGTCTCGCCGCGGCGCCGGCCGGCGGTAGGGTTGGGCATCGGCATCATGCCGCCGGTGCGCGTGCGCAGGTCGCGCGCCTGCGCTCGGTCCAGGCGCGCACCGCTCATGACGTGGTGCTTGTCGGTCAGGTGCCAGTGCGATTCGGCGAACAGGCCGTAGGTGCGGAACGTGGCGTCGGTGGTCCAGGGCACGCCGAGATAGGCGTTGCGGCCCATCGCGCTGCGCTGGCGGTGGGTGCTGTCGTGCAGGTCGGCGCCGGCGGTGATCTCCAGCGTCGTCCACTGCCACGTCGCCGCCGCGCGCCCGCCATCCGTGCGCTGGGCGACGTTGCTGGCCATCGGCATGGGCATGCTGCCGCTGGGGTCGGGATCGCGCAGGGTGTAGTTGTCCATCACGTGGTCGACGTCGTTGCGGTAGATATTCGCCACCAGCGCGTCGAGGGTGCCGCCGATGCGCTTCTTCTCGAAGCGCAGCCCCAGGCTGTCGCGCCGGAAACGCGCGCCGTCCATGCCGCGGCCGGCGTAGCGCGCCTGCGCGTCGCCGATACCGGCGCCGAGTTCCAGCACGGTGTCCTCGTCCGGCGTCCAGCCCAGCGCGGCGTCGGCGTTCCACTTCTTCCACGCCGAGGGCACCGCGCGGCCGTCGCCGTCGCGATAGTCGTCGGCCTCGGAGCGATTGCCCGATACCCGCACGTAGCCGCGCGGCGCGCCGGCCACGGCGTCCAGCACCTGATCGTTGCGGTCGTTGGCGCCGGCCAGCACGCTGCCCGACACGCGCACGCCGGGCCGGTCGAAGTAGGGGATCTCGCGCTCGAAGCGCACCGTGCCGGCCGACGCGCCGCCGCCCCACAACACGGTCTGCGGCCCTTTGACCACCACCAGGCGGTCGTAGGTCTCCGGCGCGATGTAGGACATCGCGTTGTCCATGCGCGAAGGGCAGGCGCCGCTGAGCGCACCGTCGTTGGTGAGCAGGTTGATGCGCGAGCCGAACATGCCGCGCAGCACCGGGTCGCCGTTGGTGCCGCCGCTGCGCAGCGTGGAGAAGCCCGGAATGGTCTTCAGGTAGTCGGCGCCGTCGCTGGCCGGCACCGGCTGGCGCGGCAGCTTGGGATCGGTGACGAAAGTGGTCGCCATGACCGGCGCCACGCCGACCACGACCACGCCGTCCAACGTGGCGATGGCGGCGTCGTGGTGCGGTTCGGGCGGGACTTCGGCGGCGAAGACGGACGGCGACGGCGCGAGCACGCTGGCCAATGCGATGGCGAGCAGGTTCCTCGGCATGATGGGTTCTCCTTGGCGATGCACCGATTGTGTTGCACAAGCCTGGAGCGAAGATGCGACAGGATGTCGCAGCCCTCCGGAGGCTTGACGGAAGTCAAGCGCGCCTGCGCGGAAAGCGTGGTTTTCCCCGGGAATTTTGCGCACTTCCATGCGTCCGCGTGTCGCAGACGGCGGCGCAACAAACAAGATTTCCGATGCGCGAACGCATGCATTCGATGAAGTGCGCGGCGTGCCGCTTGACCTGCGTCAAGCCGGATCGTTTTTCGCGCATTCCACGCGATCCGGATTGATGCAGATCAACGCCGCACCCCGGAGGCGTTCCTAACGTTGAGCCATCGGCCACAGGCCATCCCAAGGAAAGCGTCATGAAACGCCTGCACCAGACCCTCCTCTCCTGCGCCCTCGCCGGCGGCATCGCCGCCCTGTTCGCGGGCCCCGCCCTCGCCGCCGACGCCGCGCCACCGGTTGACACCATCCAGGCCGTGCTGACGGCGCCGCCGCTGGTGCCGCCGCCGATCACGCGCAAGACGCCGGCCAAGGTGATCGTCAACCTGGAAGTCGTCGAGAAGGACATGCCCATCTCCGATGGCGTGACCTACAACTTCTGGACCTTCGGCGGCTCGGTACCCGGCAGCTTCATCCGCGTGCGCCAGGGCGACACGGTGGAGTTCCACCTGAAGAACCACCACAGCTCGCACATGCCGCACAACATCGACCTGCACGCGGTGACGGGCACGGGCGGCGGCGCCGAGGCCACCTTCACCCTGCCCGGCCACGAGACGCAGTTCACCTTCAAGGCCATGAACCCGGGCCTGTACGTCTACCACTGCGCGATGCCGCCGGTGGGCATGCACATCGCCAACGGCATGTACGGCCTGATCCTGGTGGAGCCGCCGGAGGGCCTGCCCAAGGTGGACAAGGAGTTCTACGTGATGCAGGGCGACTTCTACACCGAAGGCAAGTACGGCGAGCCCGGCCTGCAGCCCTTCAGTCTGGAGAAGGCGATCGACGAGCACCCGACCTACGTGGTGTTCAACGGCGCCGAGGGTTCGATGACGGGCGACAAGGCGCTGCAGGCCAAGGCCGGCGAGACCATCCGCATGTTCGTCGGCAACGGCGGTCCCAACCTGGTGTCCAGCTTCCACGTGATCGGCGAGATCTTCGACAAGGTCTACACCGAGGGCGGCAGCAAGTACCAGGAGAACGTGCAGACCACGCTGGTGCCGGCGGGCGGCTCGGCCATCGTCGAGTTCAAGGCGGACGTGCCCGGCAACTTCGTGCTGGTGGACCACAGCATCTTCCGCACGTTCCACAAGGGCTCGCTGGGCATCCTGAAGGTCGGCGGCGAAGAGAACCACGCCATCTACACCAGCCAGCAGTCCAGCAAGGAATATCCGGAAGACGCGCCCGACGGCAAGTGAGCCCGCGATGAAACGCATGCTGCCCCTGCTGCTGACCTGCGCCCTGGTGCCGGCGAACGCCGGCACCGCGGGCTACGTGGACCTGCCCGGCGGCGAATTCCGCTCGGCGGTCCGCTACGAGGAGGAAGGCGACCGGCTGCGGGTGGTGCCGTTCGCGCTGATGGAGCGGCCGGTCAGCAATGCGGAGTTCGCCGCGTTCCTGCGGCAGCATCCGCAATGGCGCCGCGACCGCCTGCCGGCGGTGTTCTCCAGCCCGGGTTACCTGGGACACTGGGAGAGCGCGGAGGCGCCCGGCCCGGGCGTGGACGCCGATGCGCCGGTGGTGCGCGTGAACTGGTACGCCGCCGACGCCTACTGCCGCGCGCAGGAGGCGCGCCTGCCCAGCTTCCTCGAATGGGAATACGCGGCCGCTGCCGACGCCCGGCGCACCGACGCGCGCGACGACGCGCGCTGGCGCACCCGGCAACTGGACGACGGCACGCCGCGCGCCATGGACGCGGCGCCGGACGCGCCGGCGAACGCCTATGGCGTGCGCGGCCTGCACGGCGCGGTGTGGGAGTGGAGCGATGACGCCGCCTCGCTGCCCGGCGCCGGCGACCGTCGCGGTGCCGACGACGGCGACCGCCTGAAGTACTGCGGCGCCACCGCGCTGGCCTTCAACGACCGCGAACACTACGGCGTGCAGAAGCGCTTCGCGCTGCTGACCGCGCTGCAACCCGGCGACACGCTGGGCAACCTCGGTTTCCGTTGTGCAAGGAGTTCGCCATGAACAAGCTCTGGACCCTGCTGTTGGCCGCGGCGCTGCCGGCCATCGCCGTCGCCGCCCCTGCCCGCGCGCAGGACCTTCCCGGCGATTCGGTCTACCACGTGCAGGCCGCCACCACCGACATGGACGGGCGGCCGGTGCCGTGGTCGTCGCTGCGCGGGCAGCCGCGCGTGGTGTCGATGTTCTACACGAATTGCCACCTGATGTGCCCGCTGATCATCGAGAACGCCAAGGCCGTGCAGAAGCGGCTCACGCCGCGCGAGCGCGCGCGCCTGCAGGTGACGATGGTCAGCCTGGACCCCGCGCGCGACACGCCGGAGGCGATGCGCGAGACCGCGCACCTGCACCGCGTGCCGGACGGCTGGCGGTTCCTGACGCCCGTCGCCGACGACGTGCGCGCCATCGCCAGCGTGCTGGACGTGCGCTACCGCATGCGCGAGGACGGCAGCATCAACCACACCAGCGTGCTGGTGCTGCTGGATGCCGAAGGACGCGTGCGCGCGCGCAGCGAGGTGGAAGGCGCCGCGCCGGATGCGTCCTTCCTGACGCAGGTCAAGGCGCTGCTGGCCGAGCCGTGATCGAATGACGCCATCAACCCGACAACCCGAAAGAACCAAGGAGTACGCCATGAAATCCACCCGCATCCTCGTCGCCCTGGCGCTGCTCGGCGCCGCCGGCATGGCCCAGGCCGCCGGCAACTGCACCGTCAGCCTGAAGGGCGACGACGCCATGAAGTTCGACCTGAAGGAAGCGACCGTCTCGGCGAGCTGCCCCACCATCACCATCGAACTGACCCACACCGGCAAGCTGCCGGCCGCGGCGATGGGCCACAACGTGGTGGTGTCCAAGACCGCCGACCTGGCCGGGATCGCGCGCGACGCCATCAAGGCCGGCGTGGCCAACGAATACGTGCCCAAGGACGACGCGCGCGTGATCGCCCACACCACGCTGATCGGCGGCGGGCAGAAGACCAAGATCACCTTCCCCGGCAAGCAGTTGACCGCCGGCGGCGATTACAGCTTCTTCTGCAGCTTCCCCGGCCACTCCACCCTGATGAAGGGCAAGCTGGTCGTCACCAAGTGATCCCCGGCGCGCCGCCCTGCGGGGCGGCGCGTCCGTTTCCGGAGTCCTGCGATGGAATACGTCATCCGCCTGGGCGATGCCCCGGTCGACCTGGCCGCCGTCGAGCGGCACCTGCTTGACCTCGATCCGGCCGCGCTGGTCGACCACGACGCGGCCGCCGGCACCCTGCGCTGCTCCACCAACGCGCTGGCGGTGGAACTGATGATGGCCCTGGCCCAGTCCGGCCATCGCGTCGCGCCCGACGCCATCGAACGCCTGCCTTCGGTCTGCTGCGGCGGTTGCAGCGGCTGAAGCGCGACTGTCTTTCAGCCATGCCGCGGCGTGGCCGCGCGGCAACGATCTTCCGTCCCGTGGCCGGCCCGGCGGCTTCCGCCGCGATGCACGGCGTCAATGAAACCGTCGCAATGCAACCGCCGCCCTGCGTGGCACAACAGGACCGCATTCCCTTTTGACCAAGGCACGGGAACGGGCGAAGCTGCCCCCATGCCATTGTCTATCGCGCCTGCCTCATGCCGCTGCAGCGCGCGCGGACCATACGCTGTCGACGTGGCCGCGCAGCGCGCGCCGCCGCGAGTGGCGCGCGATCAGCAGGAACACCGGCACCGCCAGCACCGCCACGGCGTCGATCACGATGCCGCTGCCGGGATGGTGCCAGGCGCCGCCGAGGCCCCAGGCGCCGGCCAGGCTGGACAGCGGGATCAGCGCGGTGACCGCGGCGGCGGCCCACAACAGTTCGTGTGCGCTGCGCGCGGTGCCGCGCAGGAACGCCCAGGCCACGCAGGCCGCGAACACCGCGAAGTAGATGCCCTCGTGCCACGCGGCCAGATCGTCGACCCGCGACGGCAGCCACTTGGTGGCCGCCAGGGTGGCGGAGATGCCCACCACGCAGCCCAGCGACACCCCGGTGGTGAGGCAGCCGAGGACGCGCACCGAGCGCTTCTGCACCGGCGTTTCCGTGCCACGCTGCTTCTTCCGCCGCGACTCGATCCACAGCACGTTGCCGGTATAGAACAACATCGCGCCGGCCAGCCCCAGCAGCAGGTACATCCAGCGCACGCCGTTGCCGCCGAAACTGCCGAAATGGAGCATGAAGAAAGCGTTAACCGCCGCGTCCCAGGGTTCCATGTGGCCGGGCAGGTCGTGCGGGCCCACCTGGCCGGTGTACGGGTCCAGGTGGGTGCTGGCATAGGTGCGCGCGCGCGTGCCGTGGCGCGTGTCCAGCCCGGTGACGCGGCCTTCCAGGTGCCCGTCCTTTTCCCGTTCGAAGCTGAAGCCGTACACGCGGAAGCCCGGCAACTGCGCGTTGACCCGCCGCAGCAGTTCGGCGGCCGGCAGCGGCGGCGTGCCCGGAGGCGGTGGCGGCGCGTGCTCTTCGCGCCCCCAGTCGATGCCGCCCGGGTACACCACCTTGTCCTGCGCGTCGTAGAACTGGTCGTGGAAGGCGAACACCACGCAGGTCAGCGCCATGATCAGGTGGAACGGCAGGCTGACCAGGCCGAGCGCGTTGTGCGCGTCCAGCCACATGCGCTTGATGTTCTTGCCGACGCGCAGGGCGAACAGGTCCTTGACCAGCGTGGGCAGCAGCACGATCAGACCGGACACCAGCGCCACCGCGTACAGCAGCGCCACCGCGCCCATGACCAGGCGCGAGACCCGCTCGGGGAACGGCAGGCCGACGTGCTGGTGCAGGGTGTCGATCAGTTGCGCCACCGGTGCCTTGCGGATCCGCTCCACCTGCAGTCTGCCGTCCGCGTCGAAGCCGGCGCCGTACTCGGTGAATTCGCCGCGGCGCTGGCCGCGCACGCGCCACAGCACGCGCGCGGGCGAGTCCGGCGCGGTTTCTACCAGCACGATGTACTGCCTGGCCGCCTCGGGGTGCGCGGTCAGCACCGCCTCGACCAGCGCCGGCGCGCGCTCCAGCGGCACCGGCGTCGGCAGCGAGCTGGGCGGCGCGGCCCAGCGCTCCAGCGGCTTCTCGAACATGGTGATGGCGCCGCCGTAGAACGCCACGAACAGCATGAGCCCGGCGACGATGCCCACCCAGATGTGCACGTCCTTGTAGACCTTCACGATGTCGCTGCGGATCTTCATGCCGCCCCCTGCTCCAGAGTCGCCCGCACCAGCCAGAGCAGGCCGAACGCGGCGGCGTTCGCGCCGCCCAGCCACAGCCAGGCGCGCAGGCTGTCGCGGAACAGGAATACGCACGACAGCACCGCGCACCAGATCGGCGCGATCAACCACATGTTGAACTGGATCTTGCCGCCGCCGCCGTGGATGCCGTCCGGCCCCAGCCAGGCGAACAGCCCGGACAACGCCAGCGCCAGGCCGAAGCCGAACACCAGCCCGGCCACGCTCTTGCCCAGCCAGTGCCGGCTTTCCAGCCGCGCGCGCCGGTCGTTCATGGCGTCCTCCCGCGCATGCGCGCACGCCAGGCGCCCAGGAACGGCGCCGCCGACCACACCAGCATCAGCAGCGTCAGCCATGCGAACACCGCCTCGGTGACGGCCATCGCCGCCAGCAGCAGGCCCAGCGACAACGACGCGCACAGCAGGCCGGCCCAGGGCAGGCCGCGCGCCGGCCACGGCCCGCGCGAGCGCCATTGCTGCTGCGGCGCCGCCAGGTAGAGCAGCCAGGCACCGGCGATCCCCGCCAGCGCCGCCGCGGTCACCAGCCACGGGTTCATCGCGAAGCCTCCGCGGCCGCGGGCGATGCGGAACCCGTGGCGTCCCCGGCTTCCGCGATCCCGGCGATGCCGAACAGGAACGGCGGCAGCGACGCGCCCAGCGTCTGCCCGTGCGACAGCCCCGGCAGGACATGCAGCTCGGCGGCCATGCCGCGACCGCGCTGGCGCGCGACCATATGCTCGATCGCATCGGCCGGCACGCTGGCGCGGGCGCGCCGCATGGGGTCCACGGCGGCCGGGTCGCGCGCCGGCACGGCACGCTCGGGCACCGCCGCCGGCAACGGCGCGGCTTCGCCCCGCCATACGTGCAGGCGCGGTGCCGCACCGATCCACGCCGCCGCGGTGGTTTCCTCGCGCAGCAGATGGCCTTCGCCCCACCACAGCGACGGGTCCGCCGCACCGTAGTCCGCGAACGCCTGCGGCCGCGTGAACAAGGCGTGCAGCACGAACACGCCGCCGTAGGAATGCCCCCACAGCGCCTGCCGCGCCGGGTCCAGCGGCGCCAGCGCCGCCACCCGCGCCCGCGCTTCGCCCGCCAGCAGGTCCAGGAAAGCGTCCGCACCGCCGTTGCGCCGCGTGCCCATCGGATCGCGCTGCGCGTCCTCGCCGCCGGGGCGGCGCGGCGTGTAGTCGTAGGCGCGGGCGTCGCCGTCGATGCGCAGGTCGTTGTCGTGCGCCACGAAGACGACGACCGGCGCACGCGGCGCCTTCGCCAGTCGTTGCAGCGTCGCCGCGCCGATGTCCATCAGCGCGGCGTTGCCGTCCAGCAGCCAGGCGGCTGGATGACCGGACGGCGGCGGCGCGCGCTCGGGCACCGCCACCCGCAGGCGGTAGCGGCGGCCGTCCTGCGCTTCCAGCACGACTGCATGGAAGCGGTAGCCGGGCACGCCGGTGTCGGCGACGGTGGTGCCGGTCCGCCGCGACAGGTCCGGTTGCGCGCCCGCGGGCGCGGCCATCGCGGCGAGCAGCGCCGCCAGCGGCAAGGCCAGCCAGCGCATCACCAACTGAACCGCGCCGTCGCGGTCACGGTGCGGCCGGTGCCGTAGAAGCACGAGGACTCGCCGGTGCAGGTGGATACGAAGGTCTTGTCGGCCAGGTTGCTGACGTTGAGCGACAACTGCGTGGCGACGGCGCCGATGCGGCCCACGTCGTAGCGGATCGCCGCGTCCCACAGCGTGTAGGACGGGATCAGGAAGACGTTGGCGCTGTCGCCGTAGCTTTCGCCGTTGTAGCGCACGCCGGCCGCCAGGCTCAGGCCCTCCAGGGCGCCCGCATGGAAGGTGTAGTCGCCCCACAGCGCCGCGGTCCAGTCCGGCACCATCGCCAGCCGCTTGCCGGCGTAGCCGTTGTTGCTGCGGGTGACCTCCGAATCCATCCGGCTGGCCGCGCCGATCACGCTGAACCCTTCCAGCGGAGTGATGCGTCCCTCCAGCTCGATGCCGCGCACGCGGCCCTCGCCGTCCTGGACCTGGCACTGGCTGGTCCCGGTGGTGCCGCAGCCGATGGGGTGCAACGGGTCGTTGGTCAGGATGTTCTGCTGGCGCAGGTCGTAGCCGGACAGGGTCAGCAGGCCGTCGAAGCCGGACGGCTGGTACTTCAGGCCGGCCTCCCACTGCTTGCCGGTGACCGGATCGAACGGTGTGCCGTCGTAGCTCATGTTGGCGTTGCTGCCGGACGGCTGGAACGACTCGGAATAGCTCAGGTACGGGGACAGGCCGTTGTCGGCCACGAACAGCATGCCGGCGTTGCCGGTGAACGCCTCGTTCTTCACCCGGGTCGGGACGCGCGCGCCGTACACGCCGGTCACCGCGTTGTAGCTGCGGGTGAAGGTGTCGTCGTCGGTCCGGTCGTAGCGGCCACCCAGGGTGAAGCGCCACTTGCCCAGCGCCACCTGGTCCTGCAGGTAGGCGCCGGTCTGTTCGTTGACGCCGCCGGAGTAGGCGATGCTGGTGGTGGGCGGCAAGTAACCGGAATACACCGGGTCGAAGATGTCGATGACGGTCGGCGTATTCGTCGCGGTGCCCATGGTGCCGCGCGCGCCTTCCCAGTCGGCCTGCTGCCAGTCCACGCCGGCCAGCAGGGTGTGCTCGGCCGCGCCGGTGGCGAACTTGCCGGTCACGCGGGTATCCACGGTCTTGCCGACGGAGTCGCCCTCGCCCCAGACCGCGCGGCGCTTCTGCGTGCGGCCGTCGGGATTGAGCTTGCCGTTGGTCACCACGGTGCGGAACACCGACTCCACGTCGGTGTAGCGCGCGCTCTGGCTCAGGGTCCAGTGCTCGCCCAGGCCGTGCTCGAACAACCAGCCGGCGGTCCAGATGGTGCGGTCGTAGGTGTTCCAGCCCGGCTCGCCGATGAAGGTGCTGTTCTTCATGCGGCCGTAGGCGGTGGGCCGCAGAGTGCCGTCCATCGGCAGGAACTGGTAGGTGGAGCCACCGTCGTCGCGCTGGTACAGGCCCAGCAGGGTCAGCCGGGTGCGTTCGCCGGCCTGCCAGGTGTAGCTGGGCGCGAGGAACCAGTGCTGCTGCTCCGTGTGCTCGATCTGGGTGTCGCCGTCGCGGTACAGGCCGACCAGGCGCACCAGGTGGCGGCCGTCGCCGCTGCCGGCGCCGACGTCGAAGGCGGTGCTGAACTGGCCGTGGCCGTCGATGCCCACGCGCAGGACCTGCGCCTGGCCCGGTTCCGGGGTCTTGCTGACCTGGTTGACCATGCCGCCCGGAGCGACCTGGCCGTACATCACCGCCGAGGGGCCCTTCAGCACCTCCACCCGGTCCAGGTTCCAACTGTCGACCATGCTGCGGTTCCACTGGCTGCCCTGCGGCGCGCGCATGCCGTCGATGGTGACGTTGTTGCTCCAGCTACCGGCGTCGAAGCCGCGGATGCGGAAATCGTCCACGCGGTTGTCGATGCCGCTGCTCTCCAACGCCACGCCGGCCACGTAGCGCATGGCCTCGTTGAGGTTCTGCACGCCGCGCGCGTCCAGCTCCTCGCGGGCGATGACCGACACCGACTGCGCGGTCTCGGCGATGGAGGCGTCGGTCTTGGTCGCACCGGAGGTATGGGTGGTGGTGCGGTAGGCATTGACGCGCACGGTGTCCAGCGTCGTGGTGCGGTCGTCGGCCGAGCCGTCGGGCGATTCGGGGGACGAGGCGGTCTCCTGCGCGGCGGCGGCCAGCGGCAGCGCGATCAGCAGGGCAAGGGAAAGGGACAGCGGGGTGCGCGCAAGGGCACGCGGGGAACGGATCGTAGGCACGGCGCCAACCTGGGGAACATGAGGGGGAGGTTGGCTGACTGCCCGGCGAGGGGGCAGCGGCTGATGGCGCCAGTCTAGCAGATGCGAATGATTCGCAATTGATTCAAATCAAGAAAGACCCGATGGGAGGCGGTTCCGGCGGCCCTGTCCGGCTTTGCGGGGGCCTTGTACGGCGGACGGCATGGCCAAGACCACCGATGTGGCGACTGCTTGCGCTGGCCTGCGTCGCGGCTCCATTCCGCGGTGCGTTTCCCCGGCGGCATCCGGCCCGGTATCCAGGGCATCCGGCGTGCCGGCCATGCAGGCCCAACGGCGACGGCATCGCACCGCCCCCACCCAGCTCCGGCCCACGCCACGGCGCAGCGGCCGGCCCGTGCAAGCTCAGGGCTTGCTACCGTCCTTGCGCTCTTCCGCCTCGCGGTCGGTCTCGCGCAGTTCGTACCACATGCCGTTGAGGATGGCGAAAGTGGCGGCCAGGCCCACGCCCAGGATCCAACTGAAGTACCACATGCCGTTGCCTCCTCAATAAGCGTTCGGGTTGCGGCCCACGCCGTCGTCGTCGACCTTGCCGCGCAGTACCCGGTACACCCAGGCGGTGTAGAGCAGGACGATGGGCAGGAAGAAGGCGGTCGCCAGCAGCATGACGAACAGCGTCATGTGGCTGGACGAGGCGTCCCAGAGCGTCAGGCTGGAAGCCGGGTGCATGGACGACGGCAGCAGGAACGGGAACGTCGCCACGCCCAGCGTCAGGATGATGCCGACGATGCTGACCGCGGACGACAGGAAGGCCAGCCCGGCCCGGCCGGCGCGCAGCAGCACCGCACTCAGCAGCGCGCCCGCCACGCCCAGCGCCGGCAGCAGCCAGGCCGCCGGCCACCGCGCGTAGTTGTCCATCCATGCGCCGGGCCGGGCCGCGACCACCTTGGCCAGCGGATTGGAGGGACCGGCGGGATCCAGGGCCACTTGCAGCACATAGCCGTCGATGCCCGTGGCCACCCACAGCCCGCCCAGCGCGAACAGCACCGCCGTCAGCACTGCGGCGAGGGCACCGTAGCGGCGCGCGCGAACGGCGACGGCGCCGCCGGTCTTCATCGCCAGCATGCCGGCGCCGTGCATGACCAGCATCGCCACGCTGACCAGCCCGCACAGCAGCGCGAACGGCGTCAGCAGCCCGAACAGTCCGCCTTCGTAGTACACCCGCAGGGTGTCGTCGAAACGGAACGGCGCGCCCAGCAGCACGTTGCCCATCGCCACCCCGAACACCAGCGCCGGCACCAGTCCGCTGACGAACAACGACCAGTCCCACACCGCGCGCCAGCGCGGGTCCGGCACCTTGCTGCGGAACTTGAAGCCGACCGGGCGCAGGATCAGCGCCACCAGGATCAGGAACATCGCCAGATAGAAACCGGAGAAGCTCACCGCGTACAGCGGCGGGAACGCCGCGAAGATCGCGCCGCCGCCGAGGATCAGCCAGACCTGGTTGCCTTCCCACACCGGGCCGATCACGTTCAGCACCACGCGGCGCTCCTCGTCGCTGCGCGCCACCGCCGGCAGCAGCGCGGCCACGCCCAGGTCGAAGCCGTCCATCACCGCGAAGCCGATCAGCAGGATGCCCAGCAGCAGCCACCAGATCAGGCGCAGGGTGGCGTAGTCCAGCGGAATGGTGTCCATGCGCGCGTCCTCAGGCCGAAGCCGGTTGCGGGCCGGCATCGCCTCCGGGCGATGCGGCGGACAGGTGTTCGGGGCCTTTCAGCACCAGCTTGCGCATCAGCCAGAACTCCACCACCGCCAGCGCCGTGTACAGCAGCACGAAGCCGGTGAGCGTGACCAGGATCTGGTGCAGTTGCAGGCCGGAGGCGGCGAGGAAGGTCGGCAGCACGCCGTCGATGCTCCAAGGCTGGCGGCCGTACTCGGCGATCAGCCAGCCGGCCTCGATCGCCACCCATGGCAGCGGCAGGCTCCAGAACGCCAGCTTGAGGAACCAGCGGTGCCGGTCCAGCCGCTGCTTGCTGGCCAGCCAGAACGCCAGCGCGAAGAAGGCGATGAAGTAGAAACCCAGCCCCACCATCAGGCGGAAGCTCCAGAACAGCGGCGCCACGTGCGGGATGGTGTCGTGCGCGGCGCGCGCGATCTCCTCCTCGGTGGCGTTGCCGATGTCCTCGCGGTAGCGCTTGAGCAGCAGGGCGTGGCCGATGTCGCGCCAGTGCCGCTCGAAGACGTAGCGTGCCGTGCCGTCGTTGCGGTTGGCGCGCAGCCTCTGCAAGGCCTCGTAGCCCACCAGGCCGTTGCGGATGCGGCCCTCGGCGCGCTCCACCAGTTCCAGGATGCCCGGCATCTCGGTGTTGAACGAGCGCGTGCCGATCAGCCCCATCACGTAGGGGATGTGCAGGGCGTAGTGGTTGGTCTGGCTGGCCTGGTCCGGGATGGCGAAGGCATTGAAGCCGGCCGGCGCCGGCTCGGTCTCCCACATCGCCTCGATGGCGGCCAGCTTCATCTTCTGGTGTTCGCTGGTGGCGTAGCCGCTCTCGTCGCCCAGCACCACCACCGACAGCGCCGAGGCCAGGCCGAAACTGGCGGCCACCGCCATCGACCGCTTGGCCAGGCCGGCGTTGCGGCCGCGCAGCAGGTAGAACGCGCTGATCGCCATGACGAACATCGCCCCGGTCACGTAGCCGGCCGACACCGTGTGCACGAACTTGGCCTGCGCCACCGGGTTGAAGATCACCGCCATGAAGTCGGTGATCTCCATGCGCATGGTCTCGGGGTTGAACACCGCCCCCACCGGGTTCTGCATCCAGCCGTTGGCGACCAGGATCCACAGCGCCGAGAAGTTGGACCCCAGCGCCACCAGCCAGGTCACCGCCAGGTGCTGCACCCGGCTCAGCCGGTCCCAGCCGAAGAAGAACAGGCCGATGAAGGTGGCCTCCAGGAAGAAGGCCATCAGGCCCTCGATGGCCAGCGGCGCGCCGAAGATGTCGCCGACGTAGTGGCTGTAGTAGGACCAGTTGGTGCCGAACTGGAACTCCATGACGATGCCGGTGGCCACGCCCATGGCGAAGTTCACCCCGAACAGGGTGCCCCAGAACACCGTCATGCGCCGCCACACGTCCCGGCCCGTCATGACGTAGACGCTCTCCATGATCGCGATCATGAAGGACAGTCCCAGGGTCAACGGGACGAACAGGAAGTGATACATTGCCGTCAACGCGAATTGCAGACGGGACAATTCGACGACGGTCATGTCCGGCATGGCGATGCGGCTCTCCGGGGGCCCGTGGGGGATTCTAGCCCCTCTCCCGTCAAGGACAGGGGCGACCATCTGTCGCACCCCCCTTTCCCCTGCCCTGCGGCATCCTGCGCGGCCCCGCGGCCCGCCCGCCGCCGGGAAGGGTTGATCCTGATCAATGCAGCCCGGCTGAACGGGCGCGAGAATCCACCGTACCAGAATAGGAGAGGCCGCATGCAAGGCGTCCAGGGGACTTACAACGACAAGGTGGTGCGCCAGTTCACGGTGATGACCGTGGTCTGGGGCATCGTGGGGATGCTGGTCGGCGTGCTGATCGCCGCCCAGTTGTACTGGCCGGACCTGACCGCCGGTATCCCGTGGCTGAGCTACGGCCGGCTGCGCCCGCTGCACACCAACGCCGTGATCTTCGCGTTCGGCGGCAGCGCGCTGTTCGCCACCAGCCTGCACGTGGTCCAGCGCACCAGCCACGTCCGACTGCTCTCGGACAAGCTGGCCGCCTTCGTGTTCTGGGGCTGGCAACTGGTGATCGTGCTGGCCGCGGTGTCGTTGCCGCTGGGCCTGACCCAGGGCAAGGAGTACGCCGAGCTGATCTGGCCGATCGACCTGCTGATCACGGTGGTCTGGGTGGCCTACGCCGTGCTGTTCTTCGGCACCATCGCCAAGCGCGCGGTCAAGCACATCTACGTGGCCAACTGGTTCTTCGGCGCCTACATCATCGCGGTGGCGCTGCTGCACATCGTCAACAACCTGTCCCTGCCCACCGGCCTGCTGCACTCCTACCCGGTCTACAGCGGCGCGGTCGACGCGATGGCGCAGTGGTGGTACGGCCACAACGCGGTGGGCTTCTTCCTGACCGCCGGCTTCCTGGGGATGATGTACTACTTCGTGCCCAAGCAGGCCGGGCGCCCGGTCTACTCCTACCGCCTGTCCATCGTGCACTTCTGGGCGCTGATCGCCGTGTACATGTGGGCCGGCCCGCACCACCTGCACTACACCGCGCTGCCGGACTGGGCGCAGAGCCTGGGCATGGTGTTCTCGCTGATCCTGCTGGCGCCCAGTTGGGGCGGCGCGATCAACGGCATCATGACCCTGTCGGGCGTGTGGCACAAACTGCGCACCGACCCGATCCTGAAGTTCCTGATCGTCTCGCTGTCGTTCTACATGATGTCGACCTTCGAAGGTCCGATGATGTCGATCAAGACGGTCAACTCGCTGAGCCACTACACCGACTGGACCATCGGCCACGTGCACGCCGGCGCGCTGGGCTGGGTGGCGATGATCACCATCGGCTCGGTCTACTCCATGCTGCCGCGCCTGCTGGGCCTGGAGCAGATGCACTCGGTCAAGGCGGTGGACACGCACTTCTGGCTGCACACCATCGGCGTGGTCTTCTACATCGCCTCGATGTGGATCGCCGGCGTGATGCAGGGCCTGATGTGGCGCGCCACCAACGCCGACGGCACGCTGACCTACAGCTTCGTCGAGGCGCTCAACGCCACCTACCCCTACTACCTGATCCGCCTGGGCGGCGGGCTGCTGGTGCTGAGCGGCATGCTGCTGATGGCCTGGAACACCTGGAAGACCTACCAGGCGGCCAGGTCGATCGCGCCGCAGCCGATCCTGCAACCCGATGCCAGCGAAGCGCGTGCCTGAGGACCGACGAACATGAGCAACGGAAATTCCCACGAGAAAGTCGAGAAGAACGTCGGCCTGATGGCGGTGCTGATCGCGGTGGCGGTGTCCTTCGGCGGCCTGGCCGAGATCGTCCCGCTGATGTTCCAGGCCGAGGCGATCAAGCCGCTGGAAGGCGTCAAGCCCTACCCGGCGCTGCAACTGGCCGGCCGCGACATCTACATCCGCGAGGGCTGCTACAACTGCCATTCGCAGATGGTGCGCACACTGCGCTTCGAGACCGAGCGCTACGGCCACTACTCGCTGGCCGGCGAATCGGTCTACGACCGCCCGTTCCAGTGGGGCAGCAAGCGCACCGGGCCCGACCTGGCCCGCGTGGGCGGCCGCTACTCCGACGACTGGCAGCGCGTGCACCTGATCAACCCGCGCGACGTGGTGCCGGAATCCAACATGCCGGCCTTCTCCTGGCTGCAGGACGCCAAGGTCGACGGCACCGAAGTGGCGCATCGCATGCAGACGCTGCGCAAGCTGGGCGACCCCTACACCGACGAGGAGATCGCCTCGGCGGCCGCCGAGGTGGAGGGCAAGACCGAACTGGACGCCGTGGTCGCCTACCTGCAAGGGCTGGGCAAGGCCGCGCCGAGGGGGGGCTGAACCATGGTATCGGGGATCGTGACGGGCACCCTGCTGGTGCTTTTCATCGCCGGCTGGGCGTGGGCGTGGAGCCCGCGCCGCAAGCCGGAATTCGAGGACGCGGCACGCCTGCCGCTGGGTGAGGAAGGGGAGAACAACCCATGAGCGCTGGTTGGATCGGCTACATCATCGCGCTGGTCGCGCTGAACATCCTGGGCTGCGTATGGCTGCTGTGGTGGACCGGGCGCCGCCGCCCGGGCGACCCGGCGCCGGAAGACACCTCGCACGTGTGGGACGGCGACCTGACCGAGTACAACAAGCCGCTGCCCCGCTGGTGGATCAACCTGTTCTACCTGACCATCATCTTCAGCATCGGCTACATCGCCTGGTACGGCGGCCTGGGCGTGATCCCGGGCCTGGGCAAGTGGAGTTCGGCCGGCGAGCACGCGCAGGACAAGGCGGTGGAGGACAAGAAGCTGGAAGCCACCTTCGCCCCGTTCGCCGGCAAGCCCATCGACCAGTTGGCGAAGGACCCGAAGGCGGTGGCCCTGGGCCGCTCCATCTTCGGCAACACCTGCGCCACCTGCCACGGCTCGACCGGCCAGGGCGCCATCGGCTACCCCAACCTGAGCGACCAGATCTGGCACTGGGGCGGCACGCCCGACCGGGTGCTGGAGACGGTGATGGACGGCCGCGAGGGCGTGATGCCCGAGTGGGGCACCGCGCTGACCAACATGGGCGGCCCGAACGCCGTGGACTACGTGATCGCCTACGTCAACGTGCTGAACAACCCCGAAGAGGGCATGAAGAACAACTTCATGGCCGCCCAGGGCAAGCCGCTGTACGATGGCCTGTGCGTGGCCTGCCACGGGCCCGACGGCAAGGGCAACCAGGAATTGGGCGCCCCCGACCTGACCGACGACTACTGGCTGTACGGCAACAGCAAGGAAAGCATGCGCACGACCATCAACAAGGGCCGCCACGGCGTGATGCCCGCTCACCGCGAACTGCTGGGCGAGACCCGCGTGCGCCTGGTCGCCTCCTACGTATGGTCGCTGTCGCACAAGGAAGGACAGGCGGCAGCCGGCGCGCAATGACCGACTTCACCGAGCCCCGTCTCGACCACCCGCCCCGGCCGCTCGCACAGCGCGTCGGGGCGGTGCTCTGGCCCAGCTTTTTCGCCGCCGGCGTGGCGACGATGGTGTTCTTCGCTTTCGTCGACCCCTTGATGCTGCGCGACATGACCTTTCCCAATCTGGCGATCAGCCGCGAACTCGGCTACACGCTGGGTTTCTTCATGTTCTGGATCGCTACCGCGAGCAGCAGCCTGTTCACCTGGATCCTGCTGCGCCCCGCCAGCCGCTTCAACCGCGCCCTGCCGCCGGACTGAGCGGCGCCTGCCCGCCATGCGCCCCGCCATGCCCCTGCGCCGCCTGCGACAAACCGTCGCTGTCCGGTGCCCCGGCATGGCGCGAGCATTACGCCAGCCAAGACAGATCCCGCCATGTCCACGCCAGCTACGCCGCCTGTTTCCCCTCCCCCTGACTCCGTGAAGCGCCGCATCCCGCTGGATGTGGTGGACACGCAGGGCAATTCGTTCTACGTCAGCGAGCGCAAGGTCTATCCGCGCGACGTGGCGGGCACGCTGAACCGGCTGCGGGTGGCGGCGGTGTGGTGGCTGCTGGGCATGTACTACCTGTTCCCGTGGCTGAACTGGGACGGCCGCCAGGCGGTGCTGTTCGACCTGCCGGCGCGCAAGTTCTACGTGTTC
>CALJUL010000104.1 GCA_937975725.1 uncultured Pseudoxanthomonas sp.
GGTCTTGTTGGGGCTGATCCGCGGCGCCAGCTTGCGGCCGGCGAACCACTTGCCGCCGAAATGGCGGCCGGCGAAATAGGCGCCGCTGTCGGCCGCCCATACGATGGCCAGCGCGGTGAACAGCCAGATGTGGCCGTTGGGCTGGCTGTAATGGATCAGCCCCAGCGCGCACCAGGCCGGGATCACCGCCAGGGTGCCGGCGGCCAGCTTGAACACCCGTGCCCAGGTCTCGTGGTCCGAGGCGAAGGCGAAGAAGCGCAGCCAGACCAGCGCCAGCAGCCACCAGCCCACGCCGACCAGCGCCATCAGCCGCAGCGGCACCAGGTCGGCCGAGCCGCGCGAGGCCCACACCAGCAGCACCATCAGCAGCAGGTTGGCGGTCAGCAGCACCGTGCGCGGCAGGGTGTCGTCGATCTCGGCTAGCTTGAACCATTCCCACAGCCCCAGCAGGAACACCAGGGCCGCCAGCATCGCCAGCCAGGCGGTCGGCAGCAGCAGGATGGCGCCGATGGCGAAGGGGGCCATCACCAGCGCGGCGATGACGCGGGTGCGGGTCGCGCTGGGCTTGTTCATGCGGGCGTGTTCTCGGGGATGCCGCCAGCGACCTGCGCGCTGGTCAGGCCGAAGCGGCGCTCGCGCCGCGCGTAATCGTCCAGCGCGCCCTGCAGCAGGGCGGCGTCCAGGTCCGGCCACAGCACGTCGGTGAACCACAGTTCGGTGTAGGCCAGTTGCCACAGCAGGAAATTGCTGACCCGGTGGTCGCCGCCGGTGCGGATGAACAGGTCCGGCGGCGGCAGGTCGGCCAGCGCGACGTGCGCGCCGAGCGCGGCTTCGTCGATGGCCTCCACGTCCAGGCGGCCGGCCGCGACCTCGGCGGCCAGCGTGCGCGCGGCGCGGGCGATGTCCTGGCGGCCGCCGTAGCTGGCGGCGATGTTCAGGTGCAGGCGGCCGTTGCCGCGGGTCAGCGCCTCGGCCGCCTCCATGCGTTGGCGGATGTCCGCGGCGAAGCGCCCGCGCTCGCCGATGAAGCGCACGCGCACCTGGCGCCGGTGCAGTTCGTCGACCTCGCGGTCCAGCGCGTTGAGGAACAGCTTCATCAGCGCGCCCACCTCGTCCTGCGGGCGGCCCCAGTTCTCGCTGGAGAACGCGAACAGGGTCAGCGCGCCGATGCCGCGCTCCAGGCAGAAGTCGATGCACACGTTGACCGCGCGCGCGCCGGCCCGGTGGCCGATGGCGCGGGGGCGGCGGCGGCGCTCGGCCCAGCGGCCGTTGCCGTCCATGATCACCGCCAAGTGGCGGGGGAGTGCCGGGTCGGAAGCGCCGGACATGGCAGTCCTCAGACCGCCATCAGTTCCTGTTCCTTGGCCTTCACGACTTCGTCGACGTCCTTGATGGACTTGTCGGTCAGCTTCTGGATCTCGTCCTCGGCGCGGCGCTCGTCGTCCTCGGTGATCTGCTTGTCCTTCAGCAGGTCCTTGACCTGCTGGTTGGCATCGCGGCGGATGTTGCGGATGGCGACCTTGGCGTCCTCGCCCTCGCCGTGCACCACCTTGGACAGCTCCTTGCGGCGCTCCTCGGTCAGCGCCGGCAGGTTCAGGCGGATGGTGGTGCCGGCGGTGTTGGGGGTCAGGCCCAGGTCGGAGGCCAGGATGGCCTTCTCCACCGCGCTCACCATCTGCTTCTCCCATGGGGTGATGGTCAGCGAGCGGGCATCGGAGATGGTGACGGTGGCCACCTGGCTCAGCGGCATGTCCGAGCCGTAGTAGTTGACCTTGAGGTGCTCGACCAGGGCGGTGGAGGCCCGGCCGGTGCGGACCTTGACCAGCGTCTGGCGCAGCGCCTCGATGCTCTTGGCCATGCGCGCCTGCGCGTCTTTCTTGATCTCGTTGAGCATCGCCGGTTCCGTTGCGAATCCTGTAAACGCCCGATTATAGGGCGATCCGGCGCGGTTGCCGACCTTCGGGGGCCGCTTCAGTGCGAATGGTGCGGTGCCGCATCGTGCAGGTCGTGGTGGCAGGACGCCCCGCGTTCGATCTGCAGGGTGGCGTGGTTGATGCCGAAGCGCTGGTCCAGCGCGTGCACCGTGGCGTCGATGAAGGCGTCGTGGTCGTCCTCGCGGCTGCGCACCAGGTGCGCGGTGAGGGCGATCTCGCCGGCCCCCAGCGGCCAGATGTGCAGGTGGTGGACCGCCGACACGTCCGGCTGCTGCCGCAGGAAGTCGGCCACTTCCGCGGGGTCCACACTGGGCGGGACCGCGTCCATGGCGGCGTTGAAGCTGTCGCGCAACAGGCCGAACGTGCCCAGCGCGATCACCACGCCGATCAGCAGTGCGGTGACCGGGTCCAGCCACGACCATCCGAACGCGGCCATGCCCAGGCCGGCCACCACCGCGGCCAGCGACACCGCCGCGTCGGCCAGCAGGTGCAGGAAGGCGCCGCGCTTGTTCAGGTCGTGCGCGTGCCCGTCCTTCATCAGCCAGGCCGCACCCAGGTTGACCGCGATGCCGATGGCGGCCACCACGACCACCGGCAGCGCCGGGATCGCCGGCGGTTCGCTGAACCGGCGCACGGCCTCCCAGCCCAGCGCGCCGGAGAACACCATCAGCAGGATCGCGTTGGCCAGCGGCGAGAGCAGGGTGGCGCGGCGCCAGCCGTAGGTGTGGCGGCCCGAAGGCGGCCGGCGCGCGAGCGCCGCGGCCGCCCAGGCCAGCGCCAGCCCCAGCACGTCGCCCAGGTTGTGCAGGGCGTCGGACAGCAGCGCCAGCGAATTGGTATAGAAGCCGTAGCCGGCTTCCAGCGCCGTGTAGGCCAGGTTGATCAGCGTCACCCAGGCGAAGGCGCGGGTGGCCGAGCCGTGCGCATGCCCGCCGTGTGCGTGTCCGTGTCCCATGGGCGGCTAGGGTGCCGGCCGCGCCCGGCGGACACTATTACAGGTGGACTGCGCACCCGCAGCCGCGAAGAGCATGAAGAACCCTGTAGGAGGGGCTTCAGCCCCGACCACTGCCGATCCACGATCCGAATGTGGAAGCCGGTCCGTTCGCCCTCCGGGCGCGCATCGGCGCACTTGCCGCCACGCATGCGCAAAGGCCATCGCGGCGCGGTCGGGGCGAAGCCCCTCGCCGGATGGCTTGCGGGCGGCTTCTCAGCCGCGGCCCTTGACCAGGGTGCCGACGTTCTCGCCGTGCAGGATGCGCATCAGGTTGCCGGGCACCGACAGGTCGTAGATGCGCAGCGGCATGTCGCTGTCGCGGCACAGCGCGAAGGCGGCGGTGTCCATCACCTGCAGGTTGCGGGCGATCACCTCGTCGTAGGTCAGTTGCTCGTAGCGCTTGGCGTCGGCGTGCTTGCCCGGGTCCTTGTCGTACACCCCGTCCACCTTGGTGGCCTTGAGCAGCAGGTCGGCGCCGATCTCGATGGCGCGCAGGGCGGCGCCGGAGTCGGTGGTGAAGAACGGGTTGCCGGTGCCGGCGGCGAAGATCGCGATGCGGCCCTTCTCCAGGTGGCGGATGGCCCGGCGGCGGATGTAGTCCTCGCACACGTCGTTGATCTTGATCGCGCTCATCACCCGGCACTTGGCGCCCAGTTTCTCCAGCGCGTCCTGCATGGCCAGCGCGTTGATGACCGTGGCCAGCATGCCCATCTGGTCGCCGGTCACCCGGTCCATGCCACCGGCCGCCAGGCCGGCGCCGCGGAAGATGTTGCCGCCGCCGATGACCAGGCCGATCTCGGCGCCGGCCTCGCGCGCCTCGATGATCTCGCGGGCGATGCGGGTGATCACGGCGGGGTCGATGCCGTAGTCCTCGGCCCCCATCAGCGCCTCGCCGGACAGTTTGAGCAGGATGCGGCGAAAGGCGAGCGGTGCGGTCATGGGGGTCTCGGCGTGGGGGCAAACGGCGCAATTCTAGCCGAGCGGGCCGGATGCGTCAGGCGCGGGCCGCCGGCGCAGACGGCACGGCGCGCCGGGCCTCAGTTGGCGACGCCGATCGCCACCCGGTTGCGGCCTTCGCGCTTGGCGCCATAGAGCGCCTCGTCGGCGGTGCGCAGCAGGTCGTCCACCGAGGTGAACTGGTTCAGCGCGCCCTGCGTGGCCAGGCCGGCGGAGAAGGTGATGTGCACGGGATGGCCGTCCACGTGGGCCATCGCGATCCTCGACACCTCCGACAGGATGCGGCGGACGACGCTGGCGGCCATGTCCCCGGCGATGCCCGGCAGCACCACCAGGAATTCCTCGCCGCCGTAGCGGGCCACGATGTCGCTGCCGCGCACATGGCGCAGCAGCGTCTTGGCGAAGTTGCGCAGCACCTCGTCGCCCACCAGGTGGCCCCAGCGGTCGTTGATCTGCTTGAAGTCGTCCAGGTCGATGAAGGCGATCGACAGCGGCCAGCCGTGCCGGGTGGCGGTGTCGAACTCCTTCTCCAGCACCGCTTCCAGTTGCGCGCGGTTGTAGACGCCGGTCAGCGGGTCGCGCCGGATCTCCTCGGCCAGCCGCCGCGCGCGGCTTTCGTGCTCGTCGGCCTCCTTGCGCGCGCGCGCGGCCTCCTGGATCTCGCGCAGGTTGCGCACCACCAGCAGCTCGCGCGCCTGGTCCAGCAGGGCCTCGATGCGCTGGGGCGAGGCGGGCGGTACGTCGAAGACCGCACACACCTCCGGCAGCATCTGCACCATCTGCTCGGTCAGGGTCAGGAAGCCCGGATAGTCCAGCCCCAGCCGGGTGGCGGCCTGCTCGGCGGCGATGCGGTGGGCGAGCTGGGTGGCGACCGGGTCCTGCGCCATCCACATGTCGGCCATGTGGCTGGATACCGCCACGCAGGCGTTGAAGGACGAGGTGGAGGCGGGCGATTCGCTTTCGCCGATGGCCTCCTGCAGCAGCACCGGCAGCCCCCAGTGCCGGGCCAGCCAGGCGCCGGCCGTGGCGTGGTCGCAGCCCAGCCAGGCGCGCTCGGCCAGGGTCAGCGAGGTGTTGTCGGAGGACAGTTCCATCAGCGCGGCGTAGTCGTCGGCGTGGACCTGCAGCAGCGCCAGCATGCCGATGTCCTGCAGCAGGCCGGCCAGCATCAGCTCTTCCAGCTTGCGCTGGCCGGTGTACTGGCCCAGCAGGCGGCTGGCCAGGGCGGCGATGACACTGCGCCGCCAGACTTCCTCCCAGGCCGGCGACCGCGCCGCCGCGCCGCGGCCCTCGGACAGGGTGAAGCCGAGCGCCAGGGTCAGCGTCGCGTTCAGGCCCAGCACCGTCAGCGCCTGGCTGAGGGTCTCCACCCGCCGCCGGCTGGCGTACAGGGGCGAATTGGCGATGCGCAGCATGCGCGCGCTCAGGGCCGGGTCCATGCTGATGGCCTCGGCCGCGGTGGCCAGCACCACGTCCGGGTCCTGGGCCAGCTCGACGATGCGCAGCGCCACGCCCGGGGGGCTCGGCAGGTTGCGGCAGATCGAGAGCTGGTTTTCGAGTTCTGGGCGCATCGCGGGTGCAGGACCGGGCAGGGAGGCTGGCGTGCGGTGCGCCGGCCGGCGCCACGGAATGCCATCTCTGCGGTCATGTTCGGCATGCGGCGCGGGAACTTTAGCTGACAATGCAGGGAAACGAGGCCGCCGTCACGCCGCCGGCCGCGCCGGCAAAAGGAAAGACCGCGATCGCTCGCGGCCTTCCGGGTGTTGCAGGGCGGGCGCCCCTGGTTCAGACCTGCATGGCCTTGGCGACTTCGGCGGCGTAGTCCTCCACCACCTTCTCGATGCCTTCGCCCACGGCCAGGCGCTGCATGCCGGTCACCTCGGCGCCGGCGGCCTTCAGCACGGCCTCGACGCTCTGGTTGGTGTCCAGCACGTAGGGCTGGCCGTACAGGGTGACCTCGTTGACGATCTTGGCGATCTTGCCGCTGATGATCTTCTCCAGGATGTCGGCCGGCTTGTTCTTGTCCTTGTCGGACATCTTGGCCAGTTCGATCTCCTTCTCCTTGGCCACGAACTCGGCCGGCACATCGGCGGCCTTGATGTGGGGCGGGTTCATCGCGGCCACGTGCATCGCCAGGCCGCGGGCCAGTTCGGCGTCGCCGCCCTTGACCTGGACCAGCACGCCGATCTTGCCGCCGTGGACGTAGGCGGCCACGTTGTCGCCGGTGTCCACGCGGGTCAGGCGGCGGATCTGGATGTTCTCGCCCAGCTTGGCGACGGCGGCGGCGCGGGCTTCCTCGACGGTCTCGCCGGAGGCCAGCTTGGCGGCCTTCAGCGCTTCGGCGTCGGCGGCGCCGGAGGCCAGGGCGGCCTGGGCCACGGCGTCGGTGAAGGCGATGAAGTTGCTGTCCTTGGCGACGAAGTCGGTCTCGGAGTTGATCTCGACCAGCACGGCCTTGCCGCCGTCCTGCGCCATCGCGATGCGGCCCTCGGCGGCCACGCGGCCGGCCTTCTTGTCGGCCTTGGCCAGGCCCTGCTTGCGCAGCCATTCGGCGGCGGTGTCGATGTCGGCGTTGTTCTCGGTGAGCGCCTTCTTGCACTCCATCATGCCGGCGCCGGTGCGCTCGCGCAGTTCCTTGACCAGGGAAGCGGTGATTTCCACGGGATTACCTCGGTTTAGATTGGCAAAGCCCCTCTCACGTCGGGAGAGGGGTTGGGGCGGGGGGCCGGCGGAGCCGCGACGCGCTGGGCGCCGACGTGCTTCCCGCACCCTCATCCGCCCTTCGGGCGCCTTCTCCCGGCGGGAGAAGGGGTGTACACGGGCCGCCGCGCAGCATGGCGCGGCGGCGTTGCAGCCGGATTACTCGGCAGCGGCTTCGTCGGCCTTCTTGCCGGCCTTCTTGGCCGGGGCGCGGCGTGCGCCCTTGTCGTCGCCCTCGGCGAACTCTTCCTCGCGCACGGTGGCGGCGTTCGGCGAGGCGGCCTTGCCTTCCAGCACGGCGTCGGCGGCGGCGCGGGCGTAGAGCTGCACGGCGCGGATGGCGTCGTCGTTGCCGGGGATGGCGTAGTCGACCAGGGCCGGGTCGTAGTTGGAGTCGACCACCGCGATCACCGGGATGCCGAGCTTCTTGGCTTCCTTGATGGCGATGTCCTCATGGCCGATGTCGATGACGAACAGCGCGTCCGGCAGGCGGTTCATGTCCTTGATGCCGCCCAGCGAGGCTTCCAGCTTCTCGCGCTCGCGGCGCAGGCCCAGCACTTCGTGCTTGACCAGCTTGTCGAAGGTGCCGTCGGTTTCGGCCGCTTCCAGCTCCTTCAGGCGGGCGACCGACTTCTTCACCGTGGCGAAGTTGGTCAGCGTGCCGCCCAGCCAGCGCTGGGTCATGTACGGCATGCCGCAACGCTCGGCCTCTTCCTTCACCGCCTCGCGGGCGCTGCGCTTGGTGCCGACGAACAGCACGGTGCCGCGGCGCTGGGCCACGCCCGAGATGAAGTTCATCGCGTCGTTGAACAGCGGAACGGTCTTCTCGAGGTTGATGATGTGGATCTTGCCGCGGGCGCCGAAGATGTAGGGCGCCATCTTGGGGTTCCAGTAGCGGGTCTGGTGGCCGAAATGGACGCCGGCTTCCAGCATCTGGCGCATGGTGACCTGGGGCATTGCATTACTCCTGGTGTGGTGGAACCGTTCCCGTGCGGCCGCCGTTCGATGTGAACGGCCGTGCGGGGCGCGCTGGCCGGTCGGGCGTGCGCGGCGATTCCGGGGTTGGGCCTCCCTGGCGCTTCCGTGGCCGAACCCTCCGCATGGAAGGCACCCCGGCACGGGCTGTGGCGTCAGGTGTGGATTCGTCGGTGACGCCCGACGTGGGCGGTCCGGCCGGGCGGGCCCGGGCGAAGCCGGGGGATTATAGCCCTCCCGGCGCGGCCGCCGCAAACCCGGGCGTCCGGCGGAACGGCGCGTCCGGCTCGCACCCGTTCAGCCGGGCCGGCAAATGGGGGATAATCGGCCACCATGGCCATCCCGTTGAAGACCCCCGAAGAGATCGAGCAGATGCGCATCGCCGGCCGCCTGGCCGCCGAGGTGCTGCAGGTCGTCGCCCCCCACGTGAAGCCCGGCGCGACCACCGCCGAGCTGGACCGCATCTGCCACGACCACATCGTCAACGTGCAGAAGGCGATCCCGGCCAACGTGGGCTACAAGGGCTTCCCGGCCACGGTCTGCACCTCGGTCAACAACGTCATCTGCCACGGCATCCCCAGCGAGGGCAAGGTGCTGAAGGACGGCGACATCCTCAACATCGACGTCACCGTCATCAAGGACGGCTGGCACGGCGACACCAGCCGCATGTACTACGTGGGCACGCCCTCGGTGATGGCGCGCCGGCTGGTGGAGGTCACTCGCGAGGCCATGTTCCGCGGCATCCGCGCGGTGAAGCCGGGCGCCACCCTGGGCGACGTGGGCCACGCCATCCAGCAGTACGCCGAGGGCGAGCGCTTCAGCGTGGTGCGCGAATACTGCGGCCACGGCATCGGCAAGGTCTACCACGACGAGCCGCAGGTGCTGCACTACGGCCGTCCCGGCGACGGCGTGGTGCTCAAGCCCGGCATGACCTTCACCATCGAGCCGATGATCAACGAGGGCACCCGCCACACCAAGGTGCTGCCCGACGGCTGGACCGTGGTGACCAAGGACCGCCGGCTGTCGGCGCAGTGGGAGCACACGGTCGCGGTGACCGAGAGCGGGGTCGAGATCCTCACCCGCGTGCCGGGCGACGACAACGACCTGTGAACACCCCTCCGGCCGCGAACGGGATGTCGCCGCGGCTTCCGGATCCCGGCCCGGACGCCGCCGACGACGCGGCCTGGTCCGCGGCCGCGCGGCAGTCGCTGGCACATACCGACGCGCGGCTGGACAAGCGCTTCGACCAGAACGACGGCATGGACCGCATCCTCGCGCTGCGCGCGCGCGCGGTCGACCACCTGCTGAAGGACGCCTGGGAGCGCTGCATCCCCGCCGACGCGCCGATGGCGCTGTTCGCGGTGGGCGGCTACGGCCGCGGCGAACTGTTCCCGCAGTCCGACGTGGACGTGCTGGTGCTGGCCTCGCCGGAGACGCAGCAGCGCCACCATGAGCACGTCGCGCGGCTGTTCGCCACGCTGTGGGACGCCGGCCTGCCGATCAGCCACAGCGTGCGCTCGGCGACCGAGTGCACCGCGGCCGCGGCCGCCGACCAGAGCGTGCTGACCGCGCTGATCGAGGCGCGCCCCATCGCCGGCGAACCGCAGGACGAAGCCTTGCTGATCGACGCCGTGTCGCCGGCGCGGGTGTGGCCGCCGCGCGACTTCTTCGTCGCCAAGCGCGAGGAGCTGCGCATGCGCCACGTGCGCTTCGGCGACACCTCGGACAACCTGGAACCCAACATCAAGGACGGCCCCGGCGGCCTGCGCGACCTGCACACGCTGGGCTGGATGGCGCTGCGCACCTTCGGCGTGCGCGACCTGGAGCCTCTGGTCGGCATGGGCCACCTGGGCCAGGACGAGGCCGCCGCGCTGGCGCGCGAGCGACGTGCGCTGGGCCGCCTGCGCTACGGCCTGCACCGCGTGGCGGGGCGGCCGGAGGAGCGCCTGCGCTTCGACTACCAGAAGGCGCTGGCGCAGCGGCTGCGCTTCGCCGACGACGCGGAGAGCCTGGGCGTCGAGAAGATGATGCAGGGCTTCTACCGCAGCGCGGCCATCGTGCGCCGGATCAGCGACCGGCTGCTGCAGCGCTTCGAGGAGCAGTTCGACGGCGAGGCGCTGTCCGAGCCGCTGGACGTGCGGTTCGCCTCGCGCCGCGGCTACCTGGCCGCGCGCGACGCGGACTGGCCGCAGGGCGACGTGGCGCAGGTGTTCGCGCTGTTCGCCACCTGGGCCGCGCATCCGTCGCTGCGCGGGCTGCATTCGCGCACCGCGCGTGCGCTGGCCGAATCGCTGCCCAGGCTGCCCGCCTACCCGGACGCCACCCGCGCGCAGCGCGACGCCTTCCTGGCGCTGCTGCGCGGCCCGCGCGCGGTGGAGACGCTGACCCGCATGGCGCGGCTGGGCGTGCTGGGGCAGTGGCTGCCGGCGTTCGCGCGCGTGTCCGGGCGCATGCAGTTCGATTTGTTCCACGTCTACACCGTGGACCAGCACACGCTGATGGTGCTGCGGAACATCGCCGCCTTCGCCGCCGGCCGCGCCGACGAGCGTTTCTCGATCGCGCACGAAGTCTGGCCGCGCCTGCGCAAGCCGGAACTGCTGCTGCTGGCCGGGCTGTTCCACGACATCGCCAAGGGCCGCGGCGGAGACCATTCCGAGCTGGGCGCGGTCGATGCGCGCGAATTCTGCGCGGCGCATGGCCTGGGCGACGGCGACACCGAACTGGTCGCCTGGCTGGTGGAGCAGCACCTGCGCATGTCGGTGACCGCGCAGAAGCAGGACATCGCCGACCCCGAGGTCATCCACGCCTTCGCCACCCTGGTCGGCGACCGCGAACGGCTGGACTACCTGTACCTGCTGACCTGCGCCGACATCGCCGGCACTTCGCCCAAGCTGTGGAACGCCTGGAAGGACCGCCTGCTGGCCGACCTGTACTTCGCCGCGCGGCGGGTGCTGCGCGAGGGACTGGAGAACCCGGTGGCGGTGGAGGAACGGCTGTCCGAAGCGCGCGGCAGCGTGCGCGCGCTGCTCGAACTGCAGGACATGCGCGCCGCGCAGGCCGACGCGCTGTTCGCCTCGATGCCGGAGGAGAGCTTCCTGCGCTTCCGGCCGGAACAACTGGCGTGGCAGGCGCAGGCCATCCGCGGCGCGGTCGCCGGCGAGACGCGCGTGCGCGCGCGCCACATCGGCGACGATGCCGACGCGATGGAAGTGTTCGTGCATTCGCCCGACCGCGACGGGCTGTTCGCCGCCATCCTGGCCACCCTGGACCGGATGGGCTTCGCCATCCACCAGGCGCGGGTGCTGGACGGCCCGCACGGCACCATCTTCGACACCTTCGAAGTGCTGCCCGCCGACGCCTACGCGCCGCGCGACCCTGCGGAAGTGGAGCGCGGGTTGGGCCAGGCGCTGGCGCGCCCGCTGGACGGCGTGCGTACCTCGCGCCGCGCGGTGCCGCGCCAACTCAAGCATTTCCGCTTCCCGCCGCGCATCGAGTTCGGCGGCACGCCCGACGGCCGCCGCACCGTGCTGGGCCTGGTCGCGCCCGACCGCCCGGGCCTGCTGTCGGACGTGGCGCAGGTGCTGCGCCGGCAGCGGCTGCGCGTGCACGACGCGCGCATCGCCACCTTCGGCGAGCGCGCCGAGGACATCTTCCAGATCACCGACGAACACGACCAGCCGCTCACCGACGCCCAGCAGCAGGCGCTGCGCGATGCGCTGCGCGCCGGTTTCGACACCCCGCCGTGACTTCCCCCGCAGGACCCCCGATGACCCGCAAAGCCAGCAAGAACGAAGAACTCAAGTCCACCATCGAGAGCGCGTTCGAGCGCCGCGCCGAGCTGACCCCGGCCGAGATCGAGGGCTCCACCCGCGCCGCCGTCGAACTGGCCATCGCCGGCCTGGAGAGCGGCAAGCTGCGCGTGGCCGAGCCCGACGGCAAGGGCGGCTGGAAGGTCAACGAATGGCTGAAGAAGGCGGTGCTGCTGTACTTCCGCGTCAACGAGATGGAACTGGTGGAAGCCTATCCGGCGCCGTTCTGGGACAAGGTGGAAGCGCGCTTCGGCGCCTTCGACGAGAACGACTTCCGCAAGCTGGGCGTGCGCGTCGTGCCGGGCGCGATCGCGCGCCGCGGCACGTACTTCGGCAAGGACGTGGTGCTGATGCCCAGCTTCGTCAACATCGGCGCGCACGTGGGCGAGGGCACCATGGTCGACACCTGGGCAACGGTGGGTTCGTGCGCGCAGGTCGGCAAGCATTGCCACCTGTCCGGCGGCGCCGGCATCGGCGGCGTGCTGGAGCCGTTGCAGGCCAGCCCGACCATCATCGAGGACCACTGCTTCATCGGCGCGCGCTCGGAAGTGGTGGAGGGCGTGGTGGTCGGCCATCACAGCGTGATCGGCATGGGCGTGTTCATCGGCCAGTCCACCCGCATCTACAACCGCATGACCAGGGAGATCACCTACGGCTACGTACCGCCGGGCAGCGTGGTGGTCTCCGGTTCGCTGCCGGCCGCCGACGGCTCGCATTCGCTGTACTGCGCGGTGATCGTCAAGCAGGTGGACGAGAAGACCCGCAGCAAGACCAGCGTCAACGAACTGTTGCGCGGACTGGCGGACTGACGCCGGCGCGCGGCATGGAGGCGCGCGACGTCCTCGCGCAGGCGGCACGCTACCGCCATCCGGCGGCGGGCGCGTGGGGGCGCATGGTCGGCGCCCTCGTCGCGAACCGGCACTGGACGGCGTGGCGCCGATGGCTGGTGGAGCGCTGGCCGGTGCCCGCCCTGGCCAGCGACGTGGTCGACGTCGCCTACATGAACTGGTGGGTGGAAGCGGCGGCGCTTCCGCCTGCGCCGCCGGGCTACCGCTACGCGGCATGGGCCGGGCGCACGCCCTTCACCATCCTCAGCTACCGCCACGGGCATTTCGGCCCGGCGCTGGCGGGGCCGTTGCGGAGGTTGTTCCCGTCGCCGCTGCAGAGCAACTGGCGCTGGTACCTGCAACGCGACGACGATCCCGCCGACGCCGCGCCGACCGTACTGTTCGTGCGCAACGCGATGGACAGCCTGGCGCACGTGGTCGGTGCGCGGCTGTGGAGCGACGCCATGCAGCCGCATCTGCCGGCGCGCTTCACCCACGACTGGCAAAGCGCATCGCTGTCCACGCACATCGCGCCGGGGCAGGGCAGTGCGCCGGCGCTGGATGCGGTGCTTGCGCTCGCGCCGGAAACGCAAGATGGAAAAGCCTGGTGGCGCGGGCGGTTCGCCGATGCGCGGGCCGCCATCCGTTTCCTTGCCTGCCAGGAACTGGCCATCGCGGTCGCGCCGGACGGCCGCGCGGCGCTGACGCGGATTGCGTTGCCGGTGGACCTGGACAACGTGCGCATGCTCGCGCCGCAGCGCGTGGACTGTCCCCTGCTGGACGGCATGGGCGGTGCGGACGGACCGTTCTGTTTCCTGCTGCCGAAGGCGGCGTTCCGGGTCGTCTGCGAGCGCCTGCTGTGACATGCTTTGCGCTTCCCCCGCGATGCGAAGCAATGCCGCCATGACCACCACGCTCTACGGACTGAAGAACTGCGACACCTGCAAGAAGGCGATGAAGTGGCTGGACCGCTTCGGCGTGGCCTACGCCTTCGTCGACTACCGCGACGACCGGCAGGCGCCGGAGACGTTGAAGGCGTGGGCGGACAAGGCCGGCGGCTGGGACGCGCTGATCAACAAGTCGTCCACCACCTGGCGGCAGTTGCCGGAGAACCGCAAGTCGCCCGGCTCAGACGCGGAATGGAAGCTGCTGCTCAAGGAGTATCCGCAACTGGTGCGGCGACCGGTGGTGACCGACGGCGAGGGCGGGTTCTCGCAGGGCTTCAGCGACAACGGCTTCAAGAAGCTGTTCGGGGCCGGCAAGTGAGCGAGGTGTTCGACCTGTCGGTCGAACTGCTCCGGCGCGCTTCGGTGACGCCGGACGACGCCGGCTGCCAGGAGGTGCTGGCGGCGCGGCTGGAGCGGGCCGGCTTCCGTTGCCGATCGCTCCGCCACGGCGAGGTCGACAACCTGTGGGCCACGCACGGCAGCGGCGCGCCGGTGCTGGTGCTGCTGGGCCATACCGACGTGGTGCCGCCGGGCCCGCGCGAGGCGTGGAGCAGCGATCCGTTCGTGCCGGAAGTGCGCGACGGCGTGCTGTACGGCCGCGGCGCCGCCGACATGAAATGCAGCGTGGCCGCGTTCGCGCTGGCGCTGGAGCGCTTCGTCGCCGCGCATCCGGCGCATCCCGGCACCGTGGCGCTGCTGGTCACCTCCGACGAGGAGGGCGACGCCATCGACGGCGTGCGCCGGGTGGCGGAAGACTTCCGACGCGACGGGCAGCGGATCGACTGGTGCGTCACCGGCGAGCCTTCGTCCACCGCCCGGCTCGGCGACCTGCTGCGCGTGGGCCGGCGCGGGAGCCTGTCGGCGACGCTGGCGGTGAAGGGCGTGCAGGGCCACGTGGCGTATCCGCACAAGGCGCGCAATCCCATCCACCTGGCCGCGCCCGCGCTAGCGGAACTGGCGGCGCGGCGCTGGGACGAGGGCTACGAGAGCTTCCCGCCGACCAGCCTGCAGATCTCCAACATCCACGCCGGCACCGGCGCCGGCAACGTCATCCCGGGCGAGCTGGAGGTGCTGTTCAACCTGCGCTACAACCCGCACTGGGACGCGCCGCGGCTGGAGGCCGAGGTCGCCGCGCTGCTCGACCGGCACGGCCTGGACTACACGCTGCGCTGGCACCGCAGCGGCGAGCCGTTCTACACCCCGGAAGGACACCTGCGCGCGACCGCGCGCGCGGTGCTGGCCGACTTCGCCGGTGCGCCGCCGGAGGAGAGCACCGCGGGCGGCACTTCCGACGCGCGCTTCATCGCGCCGCTGGGCGCCGAGTGCATCGAAGTGGGACCGGTCAACGCCAGCATCCACCAGGTGGACGAACACATCGCGCTCGCCGAGCTGGAAGCGCTGCCGGACTTGTACCAGGCCCTGATCGAACGCCTGATGCTGCCTGCCTGATCGTTCTTCGTGCGGTGGGAGCGGGTTGGTTGCTGGCGCAACTTTTTGGGGCTTGCCAAGGCCCGGTCGACCCGGTTACCGTCGCGCCATGCCTGCTCGCACCGCCCCCATCAATAACAACCGCAACAACCTGCGCGCGAACAATCGTGCGCGGGCGATGCGGCTCTGCGACTAGGCAACGAAAGACCTGCCGGATACCAGAAACCCGCATCGCGAGATGCGGGTTTCTTCGTTCCGGGCCTCCGTTTACGAACCCCACCAGGAGCTTCCACCCATGTGTTCCATCTTCGGCATCTTCGGGCTGCAGCCCGGCGACGACGTCCAGTCCCTCCGGCGGCAAGCGCTGGAGCTTTCGCAGAAGCAGCGCCACCGCGGCCCCGACTGGAGCGGCGTGTACCACGACGAAGGTGCGATCCTGGTGCACGAACGCCTGGCCATCGTCGATCCGGCCGGCGGCTCGCAGCCGCTGCGCTCGGCCGACGGCGAGCTGGCGCTGGCGGTCAACGGCGAGATCTACAACCACCGTGAGCTGAAGGCGGAACTGCGCCAGGATTACGCCTTCCAGACCGGCTCGGACTGCGAGGTCATCAACGCGCTGTACCGCGAGGACGATCCGGCCTCGTTCCTCAACCGCCTCAACGGCATCTTCGCCTTCGCGCTGTGGGACAAGGCGAAAGGGCGCGCGCTGATCGCCCGCGATCCCATCGGCGTGTGCCCGCTGTACTGGGGCCACGACCGCGAAGGCCGCCTGTGCGTGGCCTCGGAAATGAAGTCGCTGGCGCCGATCTGCGCCGACGTGGCGCAGTTCCCGCCGGGGCATTGCTACGACACCGCCACGCGCGCGCTGGTGAAGTATTACGACAGGCCGTGGCGCGACTATGAAGCCGTCGAAGGCGTGCAGGTGCCGAAGGACGAACTGCGCGACGCCTTCGAGCGCGCCGTGCACCGCCAGTTGATGACCGACGTGCCCTACGGCGTGCTGCTGTCGGGCGGGCTGGATTCCTCGCTGGTCGCCGCGGTCGCCGCGCGCTACGCGCGCCACCGCATCGAGGACAACGACACGACGGAAGCCTGGTGGCCGCGGCTGCACTCGTTCGCCATCGGCCTGGAAGGTTCGCCGGACCTGGCGGCCGCCGAAGTCGCGGCGAAGGCGCTGGGCACGGTGCACCACGGCTTCACCTACACCTTCCAGGAAGGGCTGGACGCCATCCCCGAGGTGATCAGGCACATCGAGACCTACGACGTCACCACCATCCGTGCGTCCACGCCGATGTACCTGCTGGCGCGCCGGATCAAGGCGATGGGCGTGAAGATGGTGCTGTCGGGCGAGGGCAGCGACGAGATCTTCGGCGGCTACCTGTACTTCCACAAGGCGCCGAACGCGCGCGAATTCCACGAGGAACTGGTGCGCAAGCTGGACGCGCTGCACAACTACGACTGCCTGCGCGCCAACAAGTCGATGATGGCCTGGGGCGTGGAGCCGCGCGTGCCGTTCCTGGACGTGGAGTTCCTCGACGTGGCCATGAAGATGGACGCGAAGCACAAGATGGTCGACAAGGCCGGCGTCGGCGCGCAGCGCATGGAGAAGGGCGTGCTGCGCGAGGCGTTCGACGGCTACCTGCCCGAATCCATCCTGTGGCGGCAGAAGGAGCAGTTCAGCGACGGCGTGGGCTACGGCTGGATCGACGGGCTGAAGGCGCACGCCGAGGCGCAGGTCAGCGACCGCGAACTGGCCGCCGCCGACAAGCGCTTCCCGGTCAACCCGCCGCAGACCAAGGAGGCGTACTGGTACCGCAGCCTGTTCGAGCAGTGCTATCCGGGCCCGGCGTGCGCGGAGACGGTGCCGGGCGGCAAGTCGATTGCGTGTTCGTCGCCGGCCGCCATCGCGTGGGACGCCAGCTTCGCGAAGATGGCCGACCCGTCCGGCCGCGCGGTGCTGGGCGTGCACGAGCAGGCGCTGACCGGCTGACCGGCGCGCGGCCGTGCCGCCGGTGGCGGTACGGCCTCAGCCGCAGCTCACGCGGGTGATGCGGTTGTCCGCGCCGATCTCGACGTTGAGGCGGTCGGCGCGATGATCGCGGGTCACCGCCTGCCCGGGCGAGATCGGCCGGACCAGGCCGGCGCGGCTTTCGCGCCAGACCCGCGCCATCACCGTCTGGTCGGCGGGCTGGCCGACCGCCCAGGCCACCGCGTCGGCATGACAGGCGCCGGCGGCCGCGGCGTTGGCGTCGGGCTTCCCCGGTGCGGGCTGGAGGCTGCTGCAGGCGGCCGCCAATGCGGCCGAAGCGGCGGCCGCGAACGGCAGGACGGTCTTGCGGAAGGACACGGGCGTTGCCATCGGCGCTGTCTCCGGGAAAGGGCCGCCATTGTGCGGCAGCGGGGCGGTGGGTGCATGCGTGCCCGGTGCCGGGTGCCGGGCGCGGCGTGCGGTCAGCGCGCCGCCGCGGGCGGCAGCAGCGACAGCCGGTACTGCGCCGGGCCGGGCAGGAACGGCGTCGGCCTTCCCTGCACCCAGTCGTCGTGGCCGGCGCCCCAGAACGGCGACAGCGGATGCCCGCTCTGGCCGCCGGGCATGTGCACGATCCCGTCCGCCTCGTGGCCGGGCGACACGACCATGCGCTCGGAAGCGCCGAAGGACGGGCCCTGCACGCGCGGCATCGCGCCGTCGCCGGGCAGCGGTTCGGCGGGCATGCACAGGCGGGGCTTCAGGAATCCCGGCATCGCGTTCGCCAGCGGATGGCAGATCCTGGCCGTGTTGCGCTCGCCCCAGCGGCGATCGGCCAGCGGGCCGTTCGCGGCCAGGTCGTCGCGGACTTCGCGCGCGGCGTCTTCCAGCAGGGCGTCCCAGCTCGCGTAGCGGCGGGGCAGCAGGTGCGCGGGGCGCTGTTGCAGCAGCGGCCACGCCACGCCTTCCAGTTGCGGCAGGTCGGGCATGGCGAAGTCCTCGCCCAGCGCGGCCTGCGCCGGCGCGGTCAGGCCGTCGGCGATGCGCGCGTGCACGGCCAGGCGCCAGGCGCGCACCAGCCGGTAGCTCACCGAATCCACGCTGGCGCGGCCTTCCCAGTGCGCGCCGGCCGCCGCCAGCGCCTTCGTGGCCGAATCCGCGGGCTGCCGCGCCGCCTCGTCCTGCAACAGGCGCCACCAGCGTTGCAGGAACAGCGCCCGGTCGTCGAGCTGGATCGCCAGCATGTCCTGTTCGGTGAAGCGGTCCCGGGCGAACAGACCGTCGCGGATCTGCCTGGCCCGCGCGCCCAGCGCATAGCCGCCGTTGCCGACGCGCTGCAACGCCTCGCCGTCCAGCACGCGCGCGTTGGCGGTCCATAGGCGATGGTGCTGCGGTGCCGTCAGCACCGGGGTCAGGTGGGTGGAAATGCCCCAGGGCGTGCAGGCCGAATCCGGTTCGGCAGGCGCTGCTTCCGGCAGCGGCACCGCATCGGCGGGCGCGGTTTGTAGCAGGTCGGGGCAGGCGCCGTCGCGCGCGGGCAGCGGCCCGAGTACGCGCCAGGCGATGTGCCCGTTGCGGTCGCCGATCACCAGGTTCTGCGCCGGCGTGGCGATGCGCTGCGCCGCCGCCAGCGCGGCCGGCAGGTCGCCGGCGCGCGCGAAATCGGCCAGGCCGAAGTTGAGCGCGCCGGGCTGGTGCGCGACCCAGCGCAGGGCCAGCGCCGGCCGGCCCGGCGCGGCCTCGTGCAGGATCGGGCCGTGGCGGGTTTCGGCCACGTCGAGTCGCACGTCGCCGCCGCCGGCCACGCGGAGGGTTTCGATGTGGTGCTCGACGCGGTCGCAGGGCGCGGCGGGCGTGCCCTCGGGGCAGGGATGCACCGGATACCAGTCCGCGGTGTCGGCATAGCTGTTGGTGAAGCCCCAGGCCACGTGTCCGTTGCTGCCGACGATGACCGCCGGCAACCCCGGCAGGCTGAAGCCGGATACGTCCACCCTGCCGCCCGGCGCGCGCGCGTCGGGATAGCGCAGGCGCACGCGGAACCAGATGTTGGGTGCACGCAGGCCCAGGTGCATGTCGTCGGCGACGATGGCGCGGCCGTCCGCGGTCAGCGCGCCGGCGACGGCCCAGTTGTTGCTGCCCGGCGTGCCCTGGTCGGCGAGGGGGTGGTGCGCCTCGGTGCCCGGCGCCGGCAGGCGGCGCAGGTCCACTTGGCCGGGCGCCGGCAGTGCGGCGTTGCCGCGGGCCTCGCCGTACAGCGGGGCGTCCCATTCGCTGCCGTCGCGTACCAGCAGTTCGTACAGCGCGGGCGGGACGTGCGGGCGGATCTTCCACAGCGCCAGTTCGCGCGCGTTGTCCGCGTCCTGCAGGTCGAAGTACATCGCGTACCCGGCCAGCGCCGAGTCGGCCACGTCCCAGGCGCGCGGCGACTGCCGCAGCAGCAGGTAGGGCCAGGGCCGCACGCGCAGGTCCGCCAGCCCGGCGTTGACGCCGTCGGCATAGGCCTGCAGTTGCGGCATGCGGTCGCCGGCGAACGCGTCCAGATGCGCCACGGTGCGGGCGCGCATGCGGTGCGGCCGGCGCTCCCGGTCCAGGTGCAGGGCGACGGGGCCGAACAGTTCCGACAGCTCGCCCGCCGAGCTGCGCCGCAACAGGTCCATCTCGAAATAGCGTTCCTGCGCGTGCACGTAGCCGAGCGCGCGGATCGCGTCGGCCTCGCCGGCGGCGTCGATGGTGACCACGCCACGGGCGTCGCGCTGCACCGTCACCGGCGCGGCCAGGCCCGCCAGCGCCTGCTCGCCGTCCAGCCGGGGCAGGCTGCCGCGCATCAGCCACCATGCCAGCGCCAGTGCCAGGACGGGCAGGGCCAACAGTAGCAGCGCGATGCGCCGGGTCCATTTCGGCATGGCGGAATCCTTTCGACGAGTCGTGGCGGAGGGCGGATTATTCCACGGCCGCCGCGGCCGGCACTGCCGCAGCGCAACGACGAACGAGAGTGATTCCGATTCGGTCGCCGCCCGCCGCGATGCGGCATCCTGTGCGCCTCGCCCCTGGAGCCCCCACCCCATGAAAGGCCATCCCGACGTCGTCGACTACCTCAAGCAACTGCTGCGCGGCGAACTGGCCGCGCGCGACCAGTACTTCATCCACTCCCGCCGCTACGAGGACATGGGGCTGAAGGCGCTGTACGAGCGCATCGACCACGAGATGCACGAGGAAACCCAGCACGCCGACGCGTTGCTGCGGCGCATCCTGTTCCTGGAAGGCGATCCGGACATGCGCCCGGAATCGTTCGTCGCCGGCACGACGGTGGAGGAGATGCTGCAGCGCGACCTGGAGGTCGAGTACGCGGTGCGCGCCAACCTCGCCAAGGGCATGGCCCTGTGCGAGCAGCATGGCGACTACGTCAGCCGCGATATCCTGCTGGCGCAACTCAAGGACACCGAGGAAGACCATGCGCACTGGCTGGAGCAGCAACTCGGCCTGATCCGGCGCCTGGGCATCGAGCTGTACATGACGTCCAAGCTGGACGGCGGCGCCGCGACCTGAGGGCGGTTTTCCGCAACGACCACAGCGTGCGGCATGCGCCAGCCGCCATGCCGCCGTACCGGGGTAGCCGCGCCTTCGCTGGCCCGGCCCGCTCCTATGCGGCTGCGGGCGCCGCCTTCTCCAGCGCATAGACCGCGGTCGTCAGGGCGCTGAGCCCTTCTTCGCGGAAGCGCGGCTCCTGGTCGAGGATGTCGCGCCGTTCCAGCAGCGTCTGGCGCCAGGGCGCGCAGAACAGCGCCTCCACTTCGGCCGCTTCCACCGAGAAGGGCGGGCCGGCCTTTTCCGCCTGCGGGTACTCGATCGTGATCAGCAGGCCGCGGGCGCCGGCGGGCAGGCCGGCGTACACGGTGTCGCGGTAGCGGCGGCGCAGCTCGGGCGGCAGGGCGATGATCGCGGCGCGATCGTAGATGCCCGCCACGTCGGCCAGCAGGTCCGCATCCACGCCGAAGGCGTCGCCGAGAATGATCTCGACCGGCCCGGCGCTGTAATGCTCGCCATAGCGGCTGGTCGTCCGCACCGGTTCCAGCCCGGCTTCGTCGAAGAACTGCGCCACCGCCAGCGGGGACAGCTCGATGCCGAGCACGCGGTGCCCCTGCGCCGCCAGCCAGTGCATGTCCAGCGATTTGCCGCACAACGGCACCAGCACGCGGCTGCCCGCGGGCAGGCGCAGCGACGGCCAGTGCTTCTCCAGTAGCGGCATCACGTCGCTACGGTGGAAGCCGATCTGTCCTTGTTGCCAGCGTTGCAGCCAGAAATCCGCGTCCATTCTTCGGTCCTGATTGGGAATTGGTGAAGCAGGCCCGGCCATTGTAGGAGGGGCTTCAGCCCCGACCGCTTCCCTCGCAGAAAAGCATCGGGGCTGAAGCCCCTCCTACAGGGGGCCGCGTGTCATGTGGAGCAGGTCTTCGCGATCACGGACCCGTCGCAACGCGCCCGGGTGGTGAACTTACTGGACATCCAATCCATCCACCTTCTGCCGCGCCACCATGGCGTGTGGTTGCCAGGATGAGGAACGCGTCGCAACGCGCCCGGGTGGCGAACTTATTGGACATCCAATCCATCCACCTTCTGCCATCCCCTAGGCAGCAGCCCACCCCGCGTCGCCCGCGCACCCAGGTACGCGTCCAGGTCCTTGAACGACAGGCTCATCGTGCGCTGGCCGCTCTTGACCAGCAGGGTGGTGCCGGGCGAGACGGCGGCGATGGCGACCACGCGCTCGGTACCGAGCTTGGCCTTGGGGATCTCGATGATCTTGTTGCCCTTGCCCTTGTCGAGTTCCGGCAGCTCGCCGACCGGGAAGGCCAGCAGGTGGCCGGCGCTGGTCACCGCGACGATGCGGTCGGTCTCGACGTTGGGCACCGGCGCCGGTTGCAGCACGCCGGCGCCGGCGGTCAGGTTGAGCATGGCCTTGCCGGCCTTCTGGCGGCCGGTCAGGTTCTCGAAGCGGGTCAGGAAGCCGTAGCCGTGCGACGAAGCCAGCACGAAGCGGCTGTCGTTGTCGCCGCTGGCCAGCGCCTGGAACGAGGCGCCCGCGGCCGGCGAGAAGCGGCCGGTCAGCGGTTCGCCGTTGCCGCGCGCCGACGGCAGTGTGTGCACGGCGGTGGAATAGCTGCGGCCTTCCGAATCCAGGAACGCCACCTGCTGCGTGCTGCGCGAGCGCACCGCGGCCAGCAGACCGTCGCCGTCGCGATACGAGAGCGTGGCCGCATCCACGTCGTGGCCCTTGGCGGCGCGGATCCAGCCCTTCTCCGACAGCACCACGGTCATCGGCTCGCTGGCGACCAGCTCGGTCTCGTCCAGCGCCTGCGCGGCGTCGCGCTGCACCAGCGGCGACATGCGCGCATCGCCGAACTTCTTGGCGTCCGCGGTCAGTTCGTCCTTGATCAGCTTCTTCAGCTTGGCCTTGGAATCCAGGATGCCGGCGATCTTCTCGCGCTCGGCCAGCAGTTCGTCCTGCTCGCCGCGGATCTTCATTTCCTCCAGGCGCGCCAGTTGCTTCAGCCGGGTGTCGAGGATGTAGTCGGCCTGTTCCTCGCTCAGCTTGAAGCGGGCGATCAGCGCGGCCTTGGGCTCGTCCTCGGTGCGGATGATGCGGATCACCTCGTCCAGGTTGAGGAACGCGACCAGCAGGCCTTCCAGCAGGTGCAGGCGGCGCTCGACCTTGTCCAGGCGGTGCTTCAGCCGGCGCGTCACCGTGTCGCTGCGGAACGCCAGCCATTCGGTCAGCAGCGCCTTCAGGTGCTTGACCTGCGGGCGGCCGTCCAGGCCGATGATGTTGAGGTTGACCCGGTAGCTCTTCTCCAGATCGGTGGTGGCGAACAGGTGGCCCATCAACTGCTCGGCGTCCACGCGGTTGGAGCGCGGGATCAGCACCACCCGCACCGGGTTGGCGTGGTCGGATTCGTCGCGGATGTCCTCCAGCCATGGCAGCTTCTTGGCGCGCATCTGCGCGGCGATCTGCTCGATCACCTTCGACGGCGAGACCTGGTAGGGCAGGGCGTCGATGACGATGTTGGCGTTGTCCTTGCGCCACACGGCGCGCGCACGGACGCTGCCGGTGCCGTTCTCGTACATCGCACGCAGGTCGGAAGGCGCGGTGATGATCTCGGCCCGGGTCGGGTAGTCGGGGCCGCGCACGTGTTCGCACAGGTCGGCGACGGTGGCGTCGGGGTCGTCGATCAGGCGGATGCAGGCGCTGACGATCTCGTTGAGGTTGTGCGGTGGCACGTCGGTGGCCATGCCCACGGCGATGCCGGTGGTGCCGTTGAGCAGCAGGTGCGGCAGGCGCGCGGGCAGCCAGGTGGGCTCTTCCAGGGTGCCGTCGAAGTTGGACGCCCAGTCCACCGTGCCCTGGCCGAGCTCGCCCAGCAGCACCTCGGCGATGGGGGTCAGCTTGGATTCGGTGTAGCGCATGGCCGCGAACGACTTGGGATCGTCCGGCGAGCCGAAGTTGCCCTGGCCCTCGATCAGCGGATAGCGGTAGGAGAACGGCTGCGCCATCAGCACCAGCGCTTCGTAGCACGCGCTGTCGCCGTGCGGGTGGTACTTGCCGATCACGTCGCCGACGGTGCGGGCGGACTTCTTTGGCTTGGCGGCGGCGTTCAGGCCCAGCTCGCTCATCGAATAGACGATGCGCCGCTGCACCGGCTTGAGCCCGTCGCCGATGAAGGGCAGGGCGCGGTCCAGCACCACGTACATCGAATAGTCGAGGTAGGCGCGCTCGGCGTATTCGCGCAGCGGGATCTGTTCGAAGCCGTGGAAGGTGGGGCGGATCGTTTCGGTCATTGCGGGCTTGCGGTGTGCGGATCGTGGTTGACCCGGCCATTCTACCCGCCGCCCCGCCTCAGCCGCTTCCGGGCAGCAGCGGGCCGCCCAGCCACAGCCAGCGCGCCAGCCAGGCCGTGATCAGGGCGATGGCCGCCGTCAGCGGAACGCCCACGCGCAGGAAGTCGCCGAAAGTGTAGCCGCCGGGGGTGAGGATCAGCAGGTTGCCGTGGTGGCCGATGGGGGTGAGGAAGGAGGCCACCGCGCCCATCGCCGTGCACACCACGAACGGCACCGGATCCAGCCCCAGGCCGTGCGCGAGCGCCAGCCCGATGGGCGCCAGTAGCACCGTGGTGGCCGCGTCCGAGAGGATCTGGGTCAGCAGCGCGGCGGCGCCGAACATCACCAGCAGCAGCGCCAGCGGCGGCCAGTGCGCGGCGTGGTTGAGCAGCAGGTCCGCCGCCAGCGCCGCGGTGCCGGTCTTCTCCATCGCGATGCCCAGCGGGATGACGCCGGCGATCATCACGTAGATGCGCACGTCGATCTCTTGGTAGGCGCGCTCGATGTCCACGCAGCGCGTCAGCACCATCGCCACCGCGCCGGCCAGGAAGGCCACGTGCGGGGCCAGCGTCTCCGTGGCCGCGGCCGCCACCGCGGCGACCATGATGGCCAGCGCCAGCGGCGCGCGCCGGCGCGGCTTCTCGCGGCCGTCGAAGCGCATCAGCATCAGGAAGCCGTGATGGCCGGCCAGCGGTTCCAGGTTCTGCTGCCGCCCCCACAGCACCAGCAGGTCGCCTTCCTGCAACGCCATTTCCGACAGCTCGCCGTGCAGCCAGCCCTCGCGGCGCCACAGGCCCACCACCACCACGCCCAGGTTGCGCAGGAAGTCGATCTCGGAAACGCTGCGGCCGATGAATTCGGAGTGCGGCGCCACCACCGCCTGCACCAGTTGTTCCTCGCCCAGCTCGTCGGCGCGCGCTTCCTCGCCCGAGCGCTCGCCGTACTTGGCGACCGCGTGCAGTGCCAGGCCCGGCTCGTCGCGGATGGAGGCGATCTCGTCCGGCGAGGCGCGCACCAGCAGCACGTCGCCGGCCGCCAGGGTGGCCTCGCGCCGCTGGCTGCGGCGGCGCACGCCGTCGCGCAACCAGTCCACCACCTGCAGGCGGCCGTCGAACTTCTTCTCGAAGTCGCCGCGCGCGCGGCCGATCCACGGCGAATCCCGTTCCACCAGCAGTTCGGTGTAGTAGCGGTCCAGCTTGAGGTAGTCGCCCTGCGCGGCCTCGCCGTCGCGGCGCGGCACCAGCCAGCGCGCCAGCAGCATGTACACCGTGCCCAGCAGCACCAGCGCCGCTCCGATCGGGGTGATGGCGAAGATGTCGAGCGCGGGCAGCCCGGCGCGGCGGACCAGGTCGCTGGAGAGCAGGAAGGCCGGTGCGCTGAACAGCGTCAGCGTGGTGCCCAGCGAGGCGGCCAGCGACATCGGCATCAGCAGCCGCGAGGTGGCCAGCTTCCGCTCGCGCGCCAGCCGCATCAGGATCGGCAGCATCATCGCGGTGACCATCACGTGGTGCGAGAACGCGGCCAGCAGCGCGGTGGCCGGCATCACCACCGCGATGGTGCGCCATTCGCTGCCGCCCGCCGCCCGGCCGATCCAGCCGCCGATGCGGTCGGTGATGCCGGTGGCCGACAGCCCCGCCGACAGCACGAACACCGCCGCCACGATGATCGCAGGCTCGCTGGCGAAGCCCGAAAGCGCTTCCTTCGGGCCAAGGGTGCCGGTCAGGGTGAGGGCCAGCATCGCCAGCAGGGCCACCAGGTCGATGCGCAGCTTCTCGCTGATGAACAGCGCCAGCGTCACCGCCAGGATCACGAGGAACACGATCTGCTGCAGTTCCATCCGCGGGCGCCGGTCAGGAGAAAGTGGAGGATACGGACGCGCCGCGCGGCCGCATCGGCGCAGCCCCGGGATGCCGGCGAGCGAACGATGCGATGGCGCAGGCGTGGGCGATGGGCACGAAGATGCGCGGGCCGCAGGCCAGGGCGGCAGTGCGTTCGCGCCAAGGCGCGATGCCGGCCGCCGTGGCGGCGTTCTGCGCGTGCATGTTCCCCGTGCGGGCGCGGGAAGGCCCGGCGACGGGCTGGACGAGCGAGGAGTGCATGCGGGGGAGCCTACACCAGCCCCCGCATGCGATGCCGTAAAGACGAAGCATCCGGAGAACGCGGCCCCGTCGCGTGGAGCGGGGTATCGGGGGCTGGTAGTCCCCCATCGTCGCCGCCCCCAAGCCGTTGATTTCCCTTCCAGAGGCAGTGCGTTGCGCCCGTTGCCGCGCTCTTGAACGTTGGCTTGAAGCCCGACAGACGCGCCATCTTCGGGTTCGCGCTCGGCCCGTGCCCGCCGCGATTATGTATATGTAGGGCGGAGGGCGGATGGAATGCCTGCGCGGCCCGCTTCTAGGGCCGATGTCTTCCAGCTTTCCCGCGCATGGCCGATGGCTTGCCCTTTCGCGGAGGGCGAATCCTTCCATGGCGGCGCTGATGGATTCTTCGGACACGCCTGCGGAAATCATTCCTCCATGACGCTGGACTTCATCATGGATGAATCCGGATGCCGCGATTCCGGAATCTGCTGGCGATCACTGGGCGAAAGGGCCAGCGGAAGACGCCGTTGCAACGCTGCGGGCAGCGCAGGCGGTCATGGTTCGGTGCGGGCCGGCGCATTGCTCCGCCATGCTCCGGGAACTGCAACCCGGCCAGGATGCCCGGAAACGAAAAAACCCCGCCGGAGCGGGGTTTTCGGGGTCTAGACCCTTTGTCATGGTGCCCAGGAGAGGACTCGAACCTCCACGGTTTTACCCGCTAGTACCTGAAA
>CALJUL010000105.1 GCA_937975725.1 uncultured Pseudoxanthomonas sp.
CACCGGCTTCATGGTCGGCCGCAAGTACGAGAACGCCGGCATCGCCAAGGACGGGGCGAAGATGGTCACCGCGGTGGCGTGTTCGTCCGTGCCGAAGTTCACGGTGGTCATCGGCGGCAGCTTCGGTGCCGGCAACTATGCCATGTGCGGCCGCGCCTACGGCGCGCGCTTCCTGTGGATGTGGCCGAACGCGCGCATCAGCGTGATGGGAGGCGAACAGGCGGCCAGCGTGCTGGCCACGGTGAAGCGCGACGGCATCGAAGCCGCCGGCAAGGCGTGGACGCCGGAAGAGGAGGACGCCTTCAAGGCGCCCATCCGCGAGCAGTACGAAACCCAGGGCAGCCCGTGGTACGCCACCGCGCGCCTGTGGGACGACGGCATCATCGACCCGGCCGACACCCGCCGCGTGCTGGGGCTGGGCATCTCGGCCTCGCTCAACGCGCCGATCGAACCGGCGAAGTTCGGCGTGTTCCGGATGTAGGAGACAGTCCGTGCGACGCCTTGCCCTGGCCCTGTGCTGCGCCCTGCTCGCCGTCGCGGGCGCCTGCCGGCAGGCCACTCCCGTCGCCACGGAGCAGGCGCCGGCGCCCGCCGCCGCGCCCCTGATCGAACTGGCACGCGGCAGCGAATGGGACGGCTTCGACAGCGTGCACATCCCGCCGCAGGGCCCGGCCACGCTGTACCGCCTCGCCCACGAAGCACGGGACGACACGATCCGATTCCACCACGAGACCGCCACGCTGCCCCTGTCGCCTTCCACCCGGGCTGCCCTGCGTGCGGAGATCGAACGCCTGCAATTGTTCGCGTTGAAGGACCACTACGGCGGCGACGTCGAAGACGGCACCCAGTGGCTGCTGCGCATCGTCGACGGCGACCGCACGTTGCGCGTGTACTGCGACAACGCATTCCCGCCGCCGCTGGAAGCCTTCGCCAAAGCCGTGGACGCCGGGCTCGAACACGACGGCCTGCAACGGATCGCATGGCGCCGCATGGACGAGCGCGAACCCCTGCCCCTGCAGGGCGCCCTGCGCCTGGCCGTGACGCCCATGGAGGCGTCGCCGGCCGCGACCGGCGCGGGCGGATAGCGCCGGCCCCATCCGCAGTCTTCGCGCCGTTGCTCCCGGGCGGTCGAGAAGCAGCCCTCTTCAGCCATGTGAGCGCGGCGTGCACATGCCCGACTCCACGGTGAACCGCGGCCGCCTCCGACGGGCGGCGCGGCCAATTGGCCGTCCCGGTCACAGCGCGCGCAAAGCGCAGCGGCGATAGTCCCGGGCTCCTGCCGCCCGGAGCATCCCCTGCATGTCCATCTGGAAAGACCAAGGCCCCGCGAAGAAAGACGCCGCCGTGCCGCCGCCGGAACCCACCCCGATCACCGCGCGGGACACGCCGGCGGCCGACTTCTCGCCCGCCGTCACCGCGCCGCCGGGCACCCGGCCGGCCGAGCGCCCGGCGCAGGAGGCGCTGAAGGAATCGCTGATCGCCGCCGACCTGACCATCGAAGGCAAGATCGAGGGCACCGGGCACATCCGCATCGCCGGCAAGTTCAAGGGCGACGTCAACGTGCAGGGCGACCTGACCATCGAAACCGGCGCCAAGCTCAACGGCAGCGTGCGGGCGAAGAAGGTCATCATCGCCGGCGAACTGGAGGGCAACATCGAGTCCGCCTCGCGCGTGGAACTGCTGTCGTCCGGCGTGCTGATCGGCGACGTCAAGGCCGGCGCGCTCACCGTCGCCGCCGGCTCGCGCATGCGCGGCCAGGCCGAATTCGGCTGGGACGAAGCCTCGGCCAAGGGCGGCAAGGCCAACGCCACGGAGCCCGGCGCGGCCGCATGAGCCAGCCGCGCCCCGGCAGCGCCGGCGCCACCCGCACCTGCCCGCACTGCAAGGCGACGATCCTGGAGAGTGCGGCGGTCTGTCCCGGCTGCCGCCATCACCTGCGCTTCGAGCCGGGCGCGGGCGCGGGCGCCATGTCTTCGCTCACGCCGCTGCGGATCGAAGGCACCCTGCAACCGCCGGCGGAAGACGCCGCATGGGAGTACAGCGTGGTGCTGTCCATCCGCAACGACCGCGGCGAGGAAGTCACCCGCCAGGTGGTCGGCGTCGGCGCGATGCAACCGCACGAACGGCGCAGTTTCGTGCTTTCTGTCGAGCTCAATCCCGCCGCGGCCAAGGGCAAGCGCATGCGCCACTGACCTCTTCCCGCCCCTCCCGGCGGCCGGATACACTCGATGCCGACAAGGATGCCAGCAGGGGGCAGGATGATCGTCGGTATCGACTTGGGGACCACGCATTCGCTGATCGGCCTGCACGGAGACGCAGGCCCGCACCTGATACCCAACGCACTCGGGAAACTGCTGACGCCCTCGGCCGTCAGCGTCGACGAGGACGGCACGCTGCTGGTCGGCGATGCCGCGCTGGACAGGCTCATCACCCATCCGCAGTCCAGCGTCGCCAGCTTCAAGCGCTGGATGGGCTCGCGCCGCGAAACCCGGCTGGGCCAGCGCGCCTACTTGCCGGAGGAACTGTCGGCGCTGGTGATCCGCTCGCTGCTGGACGATGCGCAGGCCGCGCTCGGCAGCCGGCCGCGGGAAGCCGTCATCAGCGTGCCCGCCTATTTCAGCGACGCCCAGCGCCGGGCGACGCGGCGCGCCGGCGAACTGGCGGGACTGCGGGTGGAACGCCTGATCAACGAGCCCACGGCCGCGGCATTGGCCTACGGCCTGGCCGAGCGCCTGGACGAGGCGCACGTGCTGGTGCTCGACCTGGGCGGCGGCACCTTCGACGTCTCGATCCTGGAACTGTTCGACGGCGTCGTGAAGGTGCATGCCAGCGCCGGCGACAACTTCCTCGGCGGCGACGACTTCACCGAGGCGATCGAGAAGCACTGGCTGTCCGAACACCACCTGCGCCGCGAAGCCCTCAAGCCGCAGGAAGCCAGCCAGCTCCGCCAGCGCGCCGAGGCGGCGAAGCGCCAACTGGCCACGAGCCAGTCCACCGAGCAGGCCCTGCACGTCGCCGGCAAGGCGTACGCCCTGCGGCTGGACGAGGCCGGCTTCGACCAACTGGTCGCCCCGCTCGTGCAGCGCATGCGCAGCCCGATCGAACGCGCCATGCGCGATGCCGGCCTGCGCGGCGCCGACCTGGCCGAAGTGGTGATGGTGGGCGGCGCTTCGCGGATGCCGCAACTGTCCAGGCTGGCGGCGCGCCTGCTCGGCCGCCTGCCGCTGCGGCACGTGGCGCCGGACGAGGCCATCGCCCACGGCGCCTGCGTCGCCGCCGGGCTGAAGGCGCGCCACCAGGCGCTGGAGGAAATCATCCTCACCGACGTCTGCCCGCATTCGCTGGGCGTGGCGATCAGCATGGAACTGGGCCAGGGACTGCGGAGCCACGGCCACTTCGACCCGATCATCGAGCGCAACAGCACGGTGCCCGTCAGCCGCATGCGCGAGTACTACCCGATCCACGACCAGCAGACCGCGATCACGCTGCGCGTCTACCAGGGCGAGAATCCCTGGGCCGAGAACAACATCGCGCTGGGTGCGCTGGAAGTGCCGGTGCCGCCCGGCGCGGCCGACGAGCGCGGGGTCGACGTGCGCTTCACCTACGACATCAACGGCGTGCTGCAGGTCGAAGCGCGGGTCAAGAAGACCGGCATCGTGCGCGAACTGCTGCTGATGCAGGACGACGGCGGCCTGACCGAGGAAGAGGCCCGGCAGCGTCTGGCCGAACTGGCCGAGCTGAAGACCCATCCCCGCGACGAACAGCCCAACATCGCCGCCCTGGCGCGCGCCGAACGCCTGTATACGGAGTCGCTGGGCGAGGAGCGCCGGCAGGTCCACGCGCTGATCGTCGACTTCCAGGCCGTGCTGGCCACCCAGGACAAGACCCTGGTGGCACGCCAGCGCGCGGCCTTGCTGCAGGCGCTGGATACGCTGGAGGCCAGGGAACCGCTATGACGCTGAGCGCCTGGGAAGTCCTCGGCATCGAGGAAACCGCCGACAGCCGGGCGATCCGCCGTGCCTATGCCGCCCGGCTCAAGGCCACGCGCCCGGAGGAGGACGCCACCGCGTTCCAGTTGCTGACGGATGCCTTCGAATGGGCCTGCGCCGATGCACGGCGACTGCAGAACGAACAGGCCGCCGCCGAACGCCCGTCGGCCGGTCCCCCATCCACGGAACCGGAGCCCTCCGTCCCGGCCCCGGACGCCCCGCTGCCGGAACTCGGGAAACCGCTGGACGCCGAACCCGCCCCGGCCGACGGCAGTGCGCCCGCGACCGCGGACGGAAGCGAAGGCGAGGAACGCAGCTTCGCCTTCGGGCCTTTCTTCGAGGCGCTTGCCGAGGAGATCCGCAAGCGCGATCCCAAGCACCTGCGCGCGTGGCTGGATGCACATCCCGAGCTGTATTCGCTCGAACTCAAGTGGGCGCTGACGCCGCACGTGTTCGACACCCTCGCCCACAACGCGAGCGTCCTCGATCCGCACCGCGGGCATCTGGAAACGCTGATGCACTTCTTCGGCGTGGACGCGCGCCTGCGGCGCCATCCGGCCTTGGCGCCGGCACTGGATTTCCTCGAACTCGGGCAATGGCGCGAACAGAAACCGGCGGCTTCGTCGCAAAAGGCGCCCATGCCCGCAGGCTGGGAGAACCTGGCCAACGTCATGGACGAATCCAGGCAAGGCCCACCCCCGCCGCGCAAGCCGCTCCAGGGGACCTGGAGCGAGAACCTGGCGAACTACTGGTGGGTGTTCATCGTCCTGATGGTCATCGGCAAGTTGAGCGCCTTCTTCAGCCAATGAACGCCGCCGCCGCAGGCGGCTGTCGACGGTAGGCCAAGACGCGCTGACGCTTCAGCGCGCAGGGGGATCGCAGTTGTCGCAGCCGCCGCAGGCGCTGCCGCCCCCGCGTTGCGACGGCGGCGCGATCCAGCGCCCGAGCGCGCGCAGCCATGGCGGCCGGCCCTCGCGCAGCAACGGCAGCGCCAGCGCGACGCGGGCCTTGCGCAGCGGGCCGGGGAACTGCTTCTTCAGCACCACCCACGCGCTGACCGCCACCGCGACGGCGATGACGGCGTACTGCAGGGCGAGCGGCAGGTCCATGCTCAGCCCGCTCCCAGCGCGCGGGCGACCTGGTAGGTGACCAGCGAGGCGGCGTAGGCCAGCGCGAACAGGTACAGCGTGGCGTAGCCCATCTGCTTCCACGAATTGGTCTCGCGCTTGATCGTGGCCAGCGTGGAGATGCACATCGGCGCGTAGATGTACCAGACCAGCAGCGACAGCGCGGTGGCCAGCGACCAGCCGTCGCTGATCAGCGGGGTCAGCGCCTGCGCGGCCGCGTCGTCGTCGGCCGCCGACAGTGCATAGACCGTCGCCAGCGAGGACACCGCCACTTCGCGCGCGGCCATGCCCGGGATCAGTGCGATGCAGATCTGCCAGTTGAAGCCCAGCGGCGCGAAGAACACCGCCATCGCGTGGCCGATGCGGCCGGCGAAGCTGTAGTCGATCGCCGGACCCACCGCGTCCGCCGGCGCGGCCGGGAACGACAGCAGCACCCACAGCAGGACGGTCAGCGCCAGGATGATGCCGCCGACGCGCTTGAGGAAGATCATCGCGCGTTCCCACAGGCCGATCAGCAGGTCGCGCGGATGCGGGATGCGGTACGACGGCAGTTCCAGCAGCAGCGGGTGCTCGCTCTTGTCGCGGCGCCACTTCTTCATCACCCACGACACCAGCAGCGCGCTGAGGATGCCGGCCGCGTACAGGCCGAACAGCACCAGGCCCTGCTGGTTGAACACACCGATCTGCTTCTGCGGCACGAAGGCGCCGATCAGCAGTGCGTACACCGGCAGGCGCGCCGAGCACGTCATCAGCGGCGCGACCAGGATCGTCGCCAGGCGGTCGCGCGGGTCCTGGATGCTGCGCGTGGCCATGATGCCGGGGATGGCGCAGGCGAAGCTGGACAGCAGCGGGATGAACGAACGGCCCGACAGCCCTGCCGAGGCCATCATGCGGTCCAGCAGGAACGCCGCGCGCGGCAGGTAGCCGCTCTCCTCCAGCGCCAGGATGAAGGCGAACAGGATCAGGATCTGCGGCAGGAACACGATGACGCCGCCGACGCCGGCGATGATGCCGTCCACCAGCAGGCTGTTAAGCGGGCCTTCCGGCAGCGCGCCGCCGACCCATTCGCCCACCGCGCCGGTGCCGGCCTCGATCAGGTCCATCAGCGGCGTGGCCCAGGCGTACACCGCCTGGAAGATCAGGAACATCACGACGATCAGCGCCACCAGGCCGAACACCGGGTGCAGCAGCCAGCGGTCCAGCGCGTCGTCGACCTTCGCGGTGCGCGTGGGCATGGCCACCGCCAGCGCCAGCAGCCGGCGCGTCTCGGCGTGCAGGTCGGCGCCTTCGGCGAGCCGCGCGCGGGGCTCGTGCGGCTGCGCGGCCATCGCGTCGATCGTCTCGACCAGCGCGCGCGCGCCGCCGTGGCGGACGGCGACGGTCTCCACTACCGGCACGCCCAGTTCGCGCTCCAGCGCCGCCAGGTCGATGGCGATGCCGCGGCGCTGCGCGGCGTCCATCATGTTGACCGCCAGGATCATCGGCTTGCCGAGTTCGCGCACTTCCAGCGCGAAGCGCAGGTGCAGGCGCAGGTTGGTCGCGTCGACCACGCAGACCAGCACGTCCGGCGCGGTTTCGCCGGGATAGAAGCCGCGGCACACGTCACGCGTCACCGCCTCGTCCAGGCTGGCGGCGTGCAGGCTGTAGGCGCCCGGCAGGTCCAGCACCGCGTAGCTGCGCCCGGACGCGACCGAATGCAGCCGGCCTTCCTTGCGCTCCACGGTGACGCCGGCGTAGTTGGCGACCTTCTGCCGGCTACCGGTCAACTGGTTGAACAGCGCCGTCTTGCCGCAGTTCGGGTTGCCGACCAGGGCCAGGCGCAGCGTCGACGCATCGGCCGCGCTCATGCCGCGGCCCCGTTGCGCAGGCGGATGCGGGCCGCTTCCGAGCGGCGCAGCGCGAAACGGGTGAAGCCCACCTGCACCAGCAGCGGCTCGGCGCCCAGCGGGCCCTTGGCCACGATCTCGACCTCTTCGCCGTTGACGAAGCCCAGCTCGCGCAGGCGGCGGGCAATGCTGTCCTGGGGGCCACGGTCTTCGACGGAGTCAACGATGGCCGGGGTGCGCCAGGGCAATTCGATCAGGGTCACGCGCGGATCTCAAATGCGAACTATTCTCATAATAGCATCGCCGCAGCGCAGGAAGGCGGCGCCGGGCCGTGCCGCTATCATTCGGCCACCTTGCACGGAGTGGCTGGAATGACGGAATCGTCCCGGAACGGGCCCCTCGCGGTGCTGCGGCAGGGCGCGGTGGCCCGCCTGCGGCTGGAGCGCCCGGCGCTGCACAACGCCTTCGACGCCGGCCTGATCGCCGCGCTGACCGCGACGCTGGAAGGGCTCGCCGCCGACCCGTCGGTGCGCGTGGTGGTGCTGGAAGGCAGCGGCGCCTCGTTCTCGGCCGGCGCCGACCTGCACTGGATGCGCGGCATGGCCGCGGCCGGCGAGGCCGAGAACCGGGCCGACGCCCTGGCCCTGGCCCGGCTGATGCGCACCCTGGACGAACTGCCCAGGCCCACCGTGGCCCGCGTGCACGGCGCGGCCTTCGGCGGCGGCGTGGGGCTGGTGGCCTGCTGCGACATCGCCATCGGCACGCCGGAGGCGAAATTCGGCCTGACCGAAAGCAAGCTGGGCCTGCTGCCCGCGGTGATTTCGCCCTATGTCGTCGCCGCCATCGGCGCCCGCCAGGCGCGGCGCTACTTCGCCACCGCGGAGATCTTCGACGCCCCCGAGGCGCAGCGGATCGGGCTGTTGCACCAGGTCGTGCCGGCCGACGCCCTGGACGCCGCCGTGGACCGGCAGATCGCTCTGCTGCTCAAGGCCGGTCCCCTCGCCTGCGCCGGCGCCAAGCGGCTGGTGCGCGACGTCGCCAGGCACGGCGACCGCGACGCGCTGGACCGGGCCAACGCCGAGCTGATCGCACGCCTGCGCATTTCCCCGGAAGGCCAGGAAGGCCTGACGGCCTTTCTCGACAAGCGCGCGCCCGCCTGGGCGGCGAAGGAGTGAACCCATGATCGACCATCTCGGCATCCAGGTCGCCGACTACCCGCGCAGCCGCGCCTTCTACGAGACCGTGCTCGCCACGCTGGGCTACGGCGTGGCGATGGAAGTGACCCGAGCCATGAGCGGCGGCTACGAAGGCTGCGGCTTCGGCCCGCCGGGGCGCCCGCACTTCTGGGTGGGCGCCTGCGGCAACGGCGCCGCCAGCGGCAGCGTGCACATCGCCTTCGCGGCGCAGACCCGCGCCCAGGTGGACGCCTTCCACGCCGCCGCCCTGGCCGCCGGCGCGCGCGACAACGGCGCCCCCGGCCTGCGCCCGCACTACCACCCCCACTACTACGGCGCCTTCGCCATCGACCCGGACGGCCACAACATCGAGGCGGTGTGCCACGCTGCCGGATAAAGGATTTCGCCACGGATTTCACGGATGAACGCGGATAAGGCTTTACTGCACAAGGAACTGACCGATCATGTCCTGGGAGCGTTCTACGATGTCTACAACGCTCTCGGACATGGTTTCCTGGAAAGCGTCTACGAGAATGCGCTGGCGATGATCCTGGAAGAAAACGGCATATCGGTGACGAAGCAGCACCCGATCGACATCGTCTTCAAAGGGCGTTGCATCGGTCAATTCCGCGCCGACCTGCTGGTGGAGCATTCGTTGATCGTCGAAATCAAGGCACAAGCGAACCTGATGCCCGTCCATGAAGCGCAATTGCTGAACTACCTCAAGGCCACCGGCCTTTCCGTCGGGCTGCTGCTGAACTTCGGTCCCCGCCCGCAGTTCAAGCGCCGCATCTTCACCTCCCGCCCCATCCGCGTCGATCCGCGCAAATCCGTGGCCGAATCCCATGTTTGAGAAGATCCTGATCGCCAACCGCGGCGAGATCGCCTGCCGCGTCGTCCGCACCTGCCGGCGGCTGGGCATCCGCACCGTGGCGGTGTATTCCGAAGCGGACGCCGACGCGCAGCACGTGCGCCAGGCCGACGAGGCGTATCCCATCGCCCGGCCGACAGCTACCTGCGCGGCGAAGCCATCATCGAGGCGGCGAAGCGCAGCGGCGCGCAGGCCGTCCATCCCGGCTACGGCTTCCTGTCGGAGAACGCCGACTTCGCCGATGCGGTCGCGGCCGCCGGGCTGGTGTTCATCGGCCCGTCCGGCGCGTCGATGCGCAAGATGGGCAGCAAGGCCGGCGCCAAGGAACTGATGGCCGCCGCCGGCGTGCCGGTGGTGCCCGGCTACACCGGCGCGGACCAGTCGCACGCCACGCTGTCGCGCGAGGCCGCGCGGATCGGCTTCCCGCTGATGATCAAGGCCGCGCACGGCGGCGGCGGCAAGGGCATGCGCATCGTGCACCGGCTGGACGACTTCATCGCCCAGCTCGAGAGCTGCCAGCGCGAGGCCGCCAATGCCTTCGGTCGCGACCGCGTGCTGCTGGAGCGCTACGTGCAGTCGCCGCGCCACATCGAGATCCAGGTGTTCGCCGACGCGCACGGCAACGCGCTGCACCTCGGCGAGCGCGAATGCTCGGCGCAGCGCCGCTACCAGAAGGTGCTGGAGGAATCGCCCTCGCCGTTCCTCACGCCCGGGCTGCGCGCGGCGATGGGCGAAGCCGCGGTCAAGGCCGCGCACGCCATCGACTACGCCAACGCCGGCACGGTGGAGTTCATCGTCGATCCCGACGGCGGCTTCTACTTCATGGAAATCAACACGCGCCTGCAGGTCGAGCACCCGGTGACCGAGATGGTGACCGGGCTGGACCTGGTGGAATGGCAGTTGCGCGTGGCCGCCGGCGAGCCGCTGCCGCTGGCGCAACAAGATGTCCGCGCGCACGGGCACGCCATCGAGGTGCGTCTGTACGCCGAGGACCCGGACGCCGGCTTCCTGCCCGGTTCCGGCCGGCTGGAGAAGCTGGCGCTGCCGGCGCCGTCCGCGCACGTGCGCATCGACTCGGGCGTGGTCGAGGGCGACACGGTGACGATCTTCTACGACCCGATGATCGCCAAGCTGGTCGTGTGGGACGAAGACCGCCCGCGCGCGCTGGCGCGCCTGTGCGACGCGCTGGCCGGCTGCGATGTGGCCGGGCCGAAGTCCAACATCGGCTTCCTAGAACGGCTGGTGCGGCACCCGGCAGTGGTCGAGGGCCGCATCGACACCGGCTACCTCGACCGCCACCTGGACGAATTCACCGCCGTCGAGGCGCCCGCCACCGCCACCTGGCTGGCCGCCGCCACCGCCGTCCTGCTGGAACAGGAAGCCGCCGCCCGCGACGACGCCGCGCGCTCCCCGGACCCCGGCTCGCCCTGGGCCATCGCCGACGGCTGGCGGCTGGGCCATGCCGGTTCCCGCCCGCTCGCCCTGCAACACCGCGACCGCACTGTGAGCCTGCTGGCGCACGGCCACGCGGGGCAATACCGCATCGGCTACGACGGCGCGGATTACCGGGTGGAAGGCGCATCGCTGGCCGACGACGTGCTTTCCCTGCGCATCGAGGGCCAGGCGCTGCGGTTCCGCGTGCTGCGGCACGGCACCCGGCTGGCGCTGCACGATGGCGAACGCCGGGTGGCGCTGGACGCCGTTCCCGCCTACCGCCGCACCGCCGGCGACGAAAGCGGCGGCGACGGCCGCATCGCCGCACCGATGCCGGGCCGCGTGGTGGCCGTCCGGTCGGCGCCCGGCCAGGCCGTGGGCCAGGGCCAGGAACTGCTGGTGATGGAAGCCATGAAGATGGAACTGAGCATCAAGGCCCCGCGCGACGGCGTGGTCGTCGAGCTGCGCGTGGCCATGGGCGATTTCGTCGAAGCGGACGCGATCATGGCGGTACTCGAATAGACCCCTGCTGACGGTTGCCCGGCCGGTCGGGCCGGCAACCTTGCTTGCGGCCTTTCCTCGCCCGGCCCCGATCCGGCGCCCGGTCGGCTGTTCCTCCGCCAGCCCGTCCCACGCTTTCAGTCCTTACTTCCCGACACCCTGATCCCCGGCCGCGAACACGCGCCGGCAGATCCGCCGTGGCCGGGCACGCCTCGTCATCGATCAGGACACCGCGGGATCGCCGGTCCCGCCATCGGCGCCGTGCCGGCAAATGTTAGTGGTCAAAATTTTTGATGGAGCCAATATTTCTCCCCCCCGACCTCCGCCGAACACAGGACACGCCCGATGACCCGCCGTTCCTACGCTCCCTCCGCTCCGCGCCGCACCCGCCTGATGCACGGCATCGCCCTGGTCCTGATCGGCGGCGGCCTGCTCGGCAACGCCCACGCCGCCGACGCCCCGATGGCGGGCCAGGAACGCGCGCCGCAGGAGTCCGCCACCACGCTGGACGGCATCACCGTCACCGCCAGCAAGCGCTCGCAGTCGCTGCAGAAGGTGCCCTTCAGCATCGCCGCGGTCAGCCGCGAGGAACTGGACAACGCCGGCGCGCGCAACTTCACCGACCTGATCGCCGCCACGCCCAGCCTGTCCGCGTTCCAGACCGGCAGCGGCCGCTCGCAACTGAGCATGCGCGGCGTCAGCGCGGGCGCGTCCTCCGAGGACGATCCGCAGACCCAGGAGACCGTCGGCCTGTACGTGGACGACGCGCCGGTCGCGGTCAACGGCTTCAACCCCGAGGCCGGCCTGTTCGACCTGGAGCGGGTGGAAGTGCTGCGCGGCCCGCAGGGCACGCTGTACGGCGCCGGCGCGATGAGCGGCGCGCTGCGCATGGTCACGCGCAAGCCGCAGATGGACACGGTGGAAGGCAGCCTGGAGACCGGCGTGGCCGGCATCCACAACGGCGGCACCAGCCACAGCGTGAAAGGCGTCGTCAACCTGCCGATCAATCCGGCGGCGGCGATCCGCGCGTCCGCCTACACCGACCATTTCGGCGGCTTCATCGACAACCTGGGCACCGGCGAGGACGACATCAACCGCAGCACCACCCGCGGCGCGCGCGTGGCGCTGCGGCTGCTGCCCAGCGACCGCTACACCGTCGACCTCAGCGCCTGGGCGCAGAGCCTGCGCGACCACGGCCGCGGCATCGACGAGGGCGGGCTCGCCCGCAGCAGCCTGTCGCCGGAAGGCTCACGGCAGCGCTTCAACCTGTCCAACCTGACCGTGACCGGCGAGTACGGCTGGGGCAGTCTGGTGTCGTCCACCTCCTACATGGACCTGGACGTGCTCAACCGCTGGGCGCTGGACAAGACCCTGGAACTGTTCACCACCGAGCTGCATTCGGCGCTGGCCGACACCACGCGGCTGCATTCGCTGTCCCAGGAACTGCGTGCCGTCTCCGGCAACGACGGTCCGCTCAAGTGGCTGATCGGCGGCTACTACGGCCAGCGCATGCGCGGCTACACCAACGCCTGGCCGGTGCCGGGCTGGGACGATGCCACCGGCCTGGTGTCGGCGGATTTCGGCGCGCCGGACGACTATCCGTTCTGGGGCATCCAGAACGTGCGCACCCGCGAGGTGGCGCTGTTCGGCGAAGCGACCTATGGCTGGAAGCAGTGGGACTTCACCGCCGGCCTGCGCGCGTTCGACTGGAGGATGAACCGCTGGCAGTACCAGTCCGGCTTCTTCAATGGCGGCGCCACCTCCAACGGCCGCCAGCACACCCGCGAATCCGGCATCAATCCCAAGTTCAACGTCGGCTACCGGGTCAACGACCGCCACCTGGTGTACGCGCAGGCGGCCAAGGGCTTCCGCTACGGCGGCGTGAACCAGATCATCCCCATGAACCTGTGCGCGCAGGAACTGCTCGACAACCAGTTGTCGCCACGCGCGGCCTACGGCTCGGACCACCTGTGGAACTACGAGATCGGCCACAAGTCGCAGTTCCTCGACCGCACCCTGACCCTCAACAGCAGCGCCTACCTGATCAAGTGGAGCGACGTGCAGGTGCGGCGCGGCCTCAACTGCGGCGTCAACTACCGCGAGAACGCGGCCGGCGTGACCACCAAGGGCTTCGAAATGGAGCTGGCCTGGCGCCCGGTCGCCGGCCTGGCGGTCAAGGCCGGCCTGGGCTACACCCACGCCACCCTGGACGCCGACATGAGCGCGCTGTCGGCGCACGCGGGCGACCGCGCGCCGTTCGTGCCGCGGGTGACCTTCAACACCTCGGCCGAATACGGCTTCCCGGTCGGCAGCGGCGTGGACGGATTCGTGTGGGGAAGCTGGCAGTACGTCGGCCGCCGCCAGACCGACTTCAACCCCGACCTGTCCACCTACCGCGAGATGGACGCCTACCGCACCGCCGGCCTGCGAGGCGGCCTGCGCTGGGAACAGGTCGAGCTCTCCGTGTTCGTGCAGAACCTGACCGACAGCGGCGGCGTGGTGCGGCAGGTGGCGTCCACGCCGTTCTATCCCGACGGCGCCTACCGGATCACGCCGCGGACCACCGGCCTGAGCCTGCGCTACACGTTCTGAGCGCCGCGGCCGCCACCGCGCGGAATGCGGGCGGACGCGCCATCGCCGTCACGGCGAGCCGCCCGCTCGGGTCCGCGCATTTGTGAGATAAACCATCCATGTCCCGGAGGCGCCTCGTGACATCCCTTTTCTCCGCCGCACCTTGCCGATGGCGGCGCGGTGCGTGGTCGTGCCTGCTGCTTGCCGCCAGTTCCCTTCCCCTGCCCCTCCTGGCCGCCATGCCCGACACCACGACCCGCCCGCAACAGGCACCGTTGACCCTAGACGACATCCTGGCCGGCAGCCAGCCGCAGGAATGGGAACCGCTGGACCCGGACAACACGCTCTACCTGGAACTGCCTGGCGGCCGGGTGGTCATCAAGCTGGCGCCCGACTTCGCCCCGCGCCACATTGCCAACATCAAGGCGCTGGCGCGCGAGCGCTACTACGACGGCCTGGCGATCGTCCGCGCCCAGGACAACTACGTGGTGCAGCTCAACGACCCGGACGCCGAGGACGAAGGGAAGCGGCGCCCGATCCTGCACGCCGCCCGCACCCTGCCGGCGGAGTTCAGCGTCGCCGCCGCCGGCATTCCCTTCCAGCCGCTGCCCGACCCGGACGTATACGCACCGCAGACCGGCTTCTCGCGCGGCTTCGCCGCCGCGCGCGACCCGCAGCAGGACCAGGCCTGGCTGACCCATTGCTACGCGGCGGTGGGCGTGGGCCGCAACCTCGATGCCGATTCCGGCGGCGGACCGGAGCTGTACGTCGTCATCGGCAGCGCGCCGCGCCACCTCGACCGCAACGTCACCCTGGTCGGCCGCGTGGTCCAGGGCATCGAACTGCTCTCCACCCTGCCGCGCGGCACCGGCCCCTACGGCATGTACGCCGATCCGGCCCAGCGCGTTCCGGTCCGCGCACTGCGGCTGGCGGCGGACCTGCCGGCAGCCGAGCGCACCGCACTGGAAACCCTGCGCACCGATTCGGCCTCCTTCGTCCGCCTGATCGAAGCGCGCCGCCATCCGCCGGGCGACTGGTTCGCCTACCGGGCGGGCCGCGCCGACGTCTGCAACATCCCGATTCCCGTCCGTCCGCTCCGCACCGCGCCGGACACGCCCGCCCCATGACCGGCACCGGGGCGAGGCGGTGTGGCGGGGGCTCGGGACCGTTCCCGGCGGGCGGACTTCCGCCCTTCCCTTGCACGCCTCCGTCGACCGAGCCATGAAGAAAAAGAAAGCCGGCAACCCCGCTCCCGCGCCGGCCATCGCCGCCCTCCACGAGGGCACCGCCTCCATGCGCCGGCTCGCCCTCGGCGCGCACCTGCGGCAGAGGCGCAAGCAGATGAAGCTGACGCTGGACCAGCTCAGCCAGCGCAGCGGCCTGTCCACGCCCTTCCTTTCGCAACTGGAACGCAACCTGGCGACGCCCTCACTGGTCTCGCTGCTGGCCCTCACCCGCGCCCTGCAACTGGACGTGCAGGCCCTGCTGCAAGTGCCCGGCGAACGCCACATGGTGTGCCGCGCCGGCCAGCGCCCGCAGATCCGCACCGACTCGCCTGCGCGCTACTTCGACCTGTCCTCGGCGCTGCCGATGCGGCAACTGGATGCGCTGATGATGGAAATCCCCGCCGGCCACGTCTATCCGCTGGACCAGCGCAACGGCGAGGAATTCCTCTACGTACTGGAAGGCGAGCTGTACGTGGAGGTCGGCGAGGTCAGGACCACGCTGAAGGCCGGCGACAGCCTGCATTTCAACTCTCAATTGCCACACCGTTCCGAGAACCGCAGCGAGCGGACGGTGCGGCTGCTCTACGTCGGCACCCCCAGCGTGCTGCGGGACGCGCGGGGCGACCTGCCCGGCACGCCCGCCTGAGGCCGCGCCGGGCCGCGGCCCGGGCTCCCCAAACCCGGTGCCGCCCCCGTATCCTGTCGCGCAGGGCGACCGGGCGGCGGCCCCCGCTCGGCCCGCGCCACCGGGTCCGGCGGGTACATCCGGCCGGCGCTGCCGTTTTCCGTCCTCTTTGCCGTATTGCTGAGGACAAGGGAACAAACCACGCCATGCCCGACGCCGTCCACGCGCCAGACCACATCGAGCGAAACCGGCCATGCGCGCCGGCAACCGGCGCCGGCCTGCCACCATGCGCGGCACCGGCCGATGCGCCGTCGGAGCGCCGGCCATGAGCGACTTCGTCAGGATCGTGGAAGTCGGGCCGCGCGACGGCCTGCAGAACGAGAAGGCGCTCGTCCCCACGGCAAGCAAGGTCGAACTGATCGACCGCCTGTCCGCCACCGGTCTGTCCACCATCGAGGCCACCAGCTTCGTCAGCCCGCGCTGGGTACCGCAACTGGCCGATGCCGCCGAGGTGTTCGCGGCCATCCGCCGCCGCCCCGGCACGTCCTATCCGGTGCTGGTGCCCAACGAGACCGGCTACGAACGCGCGCGCGCCGCCGGGGCGGAGGAAGTGGCGGTGTTCACCGCGGCCTCCGAAGCCTTCAACCGCAAGAACATCAACGCCGGCATCGACGAGTCCATCGAGCGCTTCCGTCCGGTGCTGGAACGCGCCGCCGCCGACGGGGTGAAAGTACGCGGCTACGTCTCCACCGTGCTGGGCTGCCCCTACCAGGGCGAGGTGCCGGTCGCCGACGTGGTGCGCGTGGCAGCGCGGCTGCACGCCCTGGGCTGCTACGAGATCTCGCTGGGCGACACCATCGGCGTGGGCACACCGCGCAAGGCGGCCGGCATGCTGCGGGCGGTGGCGGCGGAAGTGCCGATGCCGGCGCTGGCGGTGCATTTCCACGACACCTACGGACAGGCGCTGGCCAACATCCTGGCCTGCCTGGACGCCGGCGTGCGCGTGGTCGACGCGGCCGTCTCCGGCGCCGGCGGCTGCCCCTACGCCAAGGGCGCCAGCGGCAACGTCGCCAGCGAGGACGTGGTCTACCTGCTGCACGGCCTGGGCCTGCGCACCGGCGTGGACCTGCCGCTGCTGGCCGAAACCGGGCGCTGGCTGGCCGGCCTGCTCGGCCGCGAGACCGGCAGTCGCGCCGGCAAGGCACTGGGGGCGGCATGAACGGCGGCGACGCACGCGAAACGGACACCGCACCCGCCGGCGCCCCGCCGGAGCAGGCCATCGACGTGGCCGCGCTCGCCGCCGCCCTGCAACGCGCCGCCGACGACCCGGCCACCGCCGAGGCGCAGCGCGCCCTGCTGCTGCAGGCCCGCACCGCCCTGATCGCCAAGCAGCGCGAAGCCGCCACCGAGCGCTCGCGCTACCGCAACCTGTTCGACGCCGTGCCCGATCCGGTCAGCATCATCGCCGAGGACGGCACCGTGCTGGACCTCAACAAGGCCGGCATGCTGGCGTACCGCCGCGCCCGCGACGAGATCGTCGGCAACAACATCAACGTGCTCAACCCGGACCTGCCGCGCGACCACCTGGTGCCGGTGTGGGAAACGCTGAACCGCGGCGAGACCTACGTCATCGAGGTCACCAACATGCGCGGCGACGGCACCCGCTTCCCGGTGGAGGTGCACTCGGCCAACATCAACTTCGACGGCCACAAGAGCATCGTGGCGGTGGCGCGCGACATCAGCAGCCGGCGCTTGGCCGAGCTGCGCTACCGCGAGCTGATGGAGACCATCGACAAGGGCATCGTGGTGCACAACCGCGACCTGGCCGTGCAGTATTGCAACGGCGCGGCCATGCGCATCTTCGGCATCCGCGAGGACCAGCGCGTGGACCAGGAACTGGCGCCGGAGCGCTGGCACATGGTCGACGAGCACGGCCGCGAGATGCAGCGCCACGAACTGCCCTCGCAGCGCGCCCTGGACCAGGGCCAGATGGTGGAAAGCGTGCTGCTGGGCATGTACCACCGCGAGCGCAAGCAACTGATCTGGCTGACCGCCACCTCGGTGCCGCAGTTCGCCCCGGGCGAGAGCGCGCCCTCGCAGGTCACCACCCTCTTCAGCGACGTCACCGAGCTCAAGCGCGACAGCGCCCTGTTCGACCGTGCGCAGTCGCTGGCGCACATCGGCGGCTGGGAATGGGACATCGGCCGCGACCGCATGTACCTGACCGACGAGGCGCAGCGCATCCTCGGCGCCGCGCGGCCGCTGGTGACGCTGGAGGACGTGCTGGCCTGCCTGCGCGAGCCCGACCGCCGCCGCCTGCGCGGCGCGCTGGACCTGGTCACCGCCGGCGGCAAGGGCTTCGACCTGGAACTGCAGGGCACCCAGGCCGACGGCCACCCGTTCTGGATCCGCGTGATCGGCGACGCCGAGCCCGGCGACCCCGGCGCCTCGCACATCAGCGGCACCATGCAGGACATCTCGCAGGACAAGCAGGCCGAAGAGATGCTGCGCATCCAGGCGCGCACCGACCCGCTTACCGGGCTGATGAACCGCGACGCGGTGCTGACCGAGCTGGGCGCGCGCCTGGCCGATCCCGAGCGCTCGCGGGTGGCAGTGCTGTACATCGACCTGGACCGCTTCAAGATGGTCAACGACGTGCTGGGCCACAACGCCGGCGACGAACTGCTGGTGCAGTCCTCCGACCGCATCCGCGGCGCGGTCGGCACCGAGGGCATGATCGCCCGCTTCGGCGGCGACGAGTTCCTGGTGATCTGCGACGCCGGCGAGGACCCGCGCCTGCCGGAGAAGCTGGCGCACGCGGTGCTGGGCGCGTTCGCCGACGCCTTCCGCTTCGGCAAGGACGAGTTCGCCATCACCGCCAGCATCGGCCTGGCGGTGGCGCCCGGCGACGGCCTGCGTCCGCAGCAGCTCATCCAGAACGCCGACATCGCGATGTACGACAGCAAGCACCGCGCGCGCAACGGCTGGCAGAGCTTCACCCAGGAACTGGCGCAGCGGCAGCAGGACCGCCTGCAGATCGAGACCCAGTTGCGCCGCGCCGTGGACAACGACGAGTTCCGGCTGGTCTACCAGCCGCAGGTGGACCTGCGCAACGGCCGCATCGTCGCCGGCGAGGCGCTGATCCGCTGGCAGAACCACCAGTTGGGCGAACTGCGTCCGGACGTGTTCATCAGCCACGCCGAGACCACCGGCGACATCGTGCGCATCGGCAGTTGGGTGCTGCGCGAAGCCTGCCGCCAGATCGCCGCCTGGCGCGACCAGGGGCTGGGCATCGTGCGGGTGGCAGTCAACGTGTCCTACCGCCAGTTCGCCGGCGACAACCTGACCGACCGGCTGCGCGCGATCCTGCATGAGTTCGACCTGCCTGGCGCGGCGCTGGAACTGGAATTCACCGAGCGCGTGCTGATCGAGGACGCACCGGCCACGCTGCGCACCTTCGCCGACCTGCGCCAGTTGGGCGTGATGCTGACCATCGACGACTTCGGCGAAGGCTACAGCGCGCTCAACTACCTGCGCCGCCTGCCCATCCACGGACTCAAGCTCAGCCCGCTGTTCACCGAGGGCGTGCCCAGCAACCGCTCCGACGTGGCGGTCTGCCAGGCCGTCTCCGCCATCGCCCGCAGCCTGGGCCTGGGCCTGGTGGCCGAAGGCGTGGAATCCGAGGCGCAGCGCCAGTTCCTGCTGCAACTGGGCGTGCCGGTGGGCCAGGGTTTCCTGTTCGCCCCCGGCCTGTCTCCCGACGAGTTCGCCCGCCGCCTGGCCGAAACCCCGCTGGAGCAGCGCCTCTCCCACGCCTGAGGCAGGAGCGACCGTCTCCTCCTTCGCCCGTTGCCGACCGATAGCCGTACCTCTATGCTGCCCACCAGTAGCAGGTGGGGTACCCGCTACACATCACACCACAGGGGAAAACGATGTCTCCATTGTTTCGCGGCCTGCGTTCCGCTGGCTTGGCGGTTATCGCGTGCCTGACGCTGTCCGGATGCCTGTCGATGAAGTTCTACGTCGACCCTGCCTTGCCCACGATCGCCAAGAGTGAACTCGTGCCGCCGTCCCCGCAGCATCCTGCCCACGTGCTGTTCGAGTTCCGCAGCAAGGGCAGCGCCAACACCACCGCCACCAGCCAGCTACGCGGTCAGGTCGTCGCCGCGGTAGCCGAATCCGGCCTGTTCTCCAGCATTTCGCCCGCCGCTGGCGACACGGACGCGGGCCAATTGAAGATCGTGATCGACAATGTGCCCCTCACGGAGAATGCAGCCGCCAAAGGTTTCGGTACCGGCCTGACATTTGGCTTGGCTGGTTCGCAGGTGACCGATGGGTATACCTGCGTGGTCAGCTACACGCGTGGCGACAAGACCACCACCGCTACCGTGAAGCATGCATTGCATTCCACCATCGGCAACCACTCCGGCCCTGCCGGCCTCACCGCGATGCCTGCGCAGGACGCAATCAACCAGGTTATGCAGCAGATGGTCTGGAATGCGCTCAAGGAACTCAACGACAAGCAGGCATTCGCTTCGGAGTAACCGTATGCGCATCCGTTTTCCAATCGCCTACGCCGTGCTGGCCAGCCTTACGCTGGCCGGCTGCGTCTCGGCACCTGCGCCGAAATACCAACCCAGCGTGGACAACAGCGCCCTGGTACTCAAGCATCGGCCGATCGTCGACGTCGGTCCATTCACCGCCGCGGCAGGGGTGCAGAACCGGGCGCTCAGCATGCGCGGCTCGAAACTCCAGGGTGGCGCCGACGGCACGTATTCCACCTATCTGCGAGATGCGCTCATCACCGAACTGCAGGTAGCCGGTGGTTATGTGCCCGGCAGCAATCTGCGCATCGAGGGCGAGCTGACCCATAACCGACTCGATGTCTCGGGCATCAAGGTCGGCAAAGCTGAGGTAGGTGCACGCTTCATCGTGCGTCGGGGCGACCATGTGGTCTACGACCGCACCTTGCAAATCGAGCACACGTGGGAATCCTCGTTCATTGGCGCCTTGGCCATCCAGGCCGGCATCGATAATTACGGAACCACCGTACAGAAGCTGATCGGCACCCTGCTGGCCGACCCCGAGTTCATCTCGGCGATCCAGCCAGTTAGCTGAAACGGGGGTGGTCCTGCAAAGGACCACCGCTCCCCGGCCTCCGCTAGAATGACGGTCACCCTCATTCATGCGTACTCTTATGCAGCTTTCCGACATCCGCGCCGTCGTCACCGGCGGCGTCTCCGGCCTGGGCCTGGCCGTGGCCCGCCACGTGGTTGCCCACGGCGGCAAGGCCGCGCTGTTCGACGTCAACGACGACAAGGGCGCGGCGGCCGTCGCCGGACTGGGCGAAGCCAACGCCCGCTATTTCCGCACCGACGTCACCGACGAGGCCGGCGTGGCCGCCAACGTCGCCGCCGCGAAGGACTTCCTCGGCGGCCTGAACGCCGCGATCAACTGCGCCGGCATCCTCGGCGCCGGCCGCGTGCTGGGCAAGGAGGCGCCGATGCCGCTGTCCACCTTCCAGGCCACGGTGATGGTCAACCTGGTGGGCAGCTTCAACGTGGCCAAGGCCGCTGCGGACGCGATGCAGCACAACGCGCCCAACGCCGACGGCGAGCGCGGCGTGATCGTCAACACCGCCAGCGTGGCGGCCTACGAAGGCCAGATCGGCCAGGCCGCGTATTCGGCCTCCAAGGGCGGCGTGGTCGGCATGACCCTGCCGATGGCGCGCGAACTGTCGCGCTTCGGCATCCGCGTGATGACGGTGGCGCCGGGCATCTTCTGGACGCCGATGGTCGACGGCATGCCGGAAGCCGTGCAGCAGTCGCTGAGCGCCTCGATCCCCTTCCCTTCCCGCCTGGGCAAGCCGGAGGAATTCGCCGACCTGGTCGCCTACATCCTCGGCAACCCCTACCTCAACGGCGAGACCATCCGCCTGGACGGCGCGGTGCGGCTGGCGCCGAAGTAAAACGGAAGTTAGGGGACAGGAGTGAGGAGTGAGGAAAAACATCGCTCCCGCTCTCCCCCTCGCTCCTCACTCCTATCCACTCACTCCTCGCTCTTAACCATGAAAGCTTTCGACATCAAGAAAGGCAACGTCGTCGAACACAACGGCGGCGTGTACCAGATCCGCGACATCGAGCGCAGCTCGCCGCAGGGCCGCGGCGGCAACGTGCGCTTCCGCTTCATCATGTACAGCGTGCCCGG
>CALJUL010000106.1 GCA_937975725.1 uncultured Pseudoxanthomonas sp.
CATGGAGGTCACCCAGTTCACCTACTTCCAGCAGGCCGGCGGCCTGGAGTGCCGCCCGGTGCTGGGCGAGATCACCTACGGCCTGGAGCGGTTGTGCATGTACCTGCAGAACTGCGACAACGTCTACGACCTGGTGTGGACGGTCGGCCCGCAGGGCGTGGTGACCTACGGCGACGTGTACCACCAGAACGAAGTCGAGCAGAGCACGTACAACTTCGAGCACGCCGACGTCGCCGAGTTGTTCCACCGCTTCGACGCCTGCGAGAAGGAGGCGCTGAAGCTGGTTGAAGCCGGCCTGCCGCTGCCCGCCTACGAACAGGTCACCAAGGCCAGCCACAGCTTCAACCTGCTGGACGCGCGCCGCGCCATTTCCGTCACCGAGCGCCAGCGCTACATCCTGCGCGTGCGCAAGCTGGCGCAGGCGGTGGCCGAGGCGTACTACGCGCAGCGCGAGAAGCTGGGGTTCCCGGGGTTGAAGAAAGACTCCGCTTGAAGCCCCTCTCCCCTCGGGAGAGGGGTTGGGGAGAGGAGCGATGGCGTCCCGATGGTTCCAGTTCCATGACTCCGCTCGCCCCTCATCCGGCGCTCCGCGCCACCTTCTCCCGAAGGGAGAAGGGAACAGCACAACAGGCTTGACGACATGAGCGAACAAAAATCCCTGCTGGTCGAACTCGGCACCGAAGAGCTGCCGGTCAAGGCGCTGCCCGGCCTGGCGCAGGCGTTCTTCGGCGGCGTGATCGCCGCGCTGGACAAGCGCGGCGTCGGCTTCGAGCGCGGCGACGCCAAGCCGCTGTACACGCCGCGCCGCCTGGCGGTGCTGCTGCCGGCGGTGGACGTGGAGCAGCCCGAGCAGAAGTCCGAAGTGCTCGGCCCCTACCTCAACATCGCGCTGGACGCCGAAGGCAAGCCGACCAAGGCGCTGGAAGGCTTCGCCGCCAAGGCCGGCATCGACTGGACGCGGCTGGAGCGCACCACCGACGCCAAGGGCGAGCGCTTCGTGCACCGTGCGGTCAAGCCGGGCGCCAGGACCGCCGACCTGCTGCCGGAAATCGTGCGCGAAGCCATCGCCGGCATGCCCATCCCCAAGCCGATGCGCTGGGGCGACCACGACTACGCCTTCGCCCGGCCGGTGCACTGGCTGGTGCTGCTGCTGGGCAAGGACGTGGTGGACGCGCAGGTGCTGGGCGTGACGTCAGACCGCATGAGCCGCGGCCACCGCTTCGAGCACGACAAGCCGGTGTGGATCAACCAGCCCGGCGACTACATGGACGCGCTGCGCGCCGCGCGCGTGCTGGTCGACGCCGACGAGCGCCGCATGCGCATCGTGGCCGAAGTGGAACAGGCCGCCGCGCAGGCCGGCGGCAGCGCGCGCATCACCGACGACAACCTGGAGCAGGTGGTCTGCCTGACCGAGTGGCCGTGCGCGGTGCTGTGCAGCTTCGAGCCGGCGTTCCTGGCGGTGCCGCAGGAAGCGCTGATCGAGACGATGGAGATCAACCAGAAATTCTTCCCCGTGCTCAGCGACGGCGGCCGGCTGACCGAGCACTTCATCGGCATCGCCAACATCCAGTCGCAGGACGCGGCGGAAGTGCGCAAGGGCTACGAGCGCGTGATCCGCCCGCGCTTCTCCGATGCGAAGTTCTTCTTCGACGAAGACCTCAAGCAGGGCCTGGCGTCGATGGGCGACGGCCTGAAGACGGTGACCTACCAGGCCAAGCTGGGCACGGTGGCCGACAAGGTGGCGCGCGTGGCCGCGCTGGCCGAAGCCATCGCCGCGCAGGTCGGCGCCGATCCCGCGCAGGCGCGCCGCGCGGCGGAACTGGCGAAGAACGACCTGCAATCGCGCATGGTCAACGAGTTCCCCGAACTGCAGGGCATCGCCGGCCGCCACTACGCCATCGCGGCAGGCGAACCGAAGGAGATCGCGCTGGCCATCGACGAGGCCTACCAGCCCCGCTTCGCCGGCGACGACATCGCGCTGTCGCCGCTGGGCAAGGTGCTGGCGATCGCCGAACGGCTGGACACGCTGGCGGGCGGGTTCGCCGCCGGGTTGAAGCCGACCGGCAACAAGGACCCGTTCGCGCTGCGGCGCAATGCGCTGGGGCTGGCGCGGACGGTGATCGAGAGTGGATTCAACTTGAACCTCTGGGATCTGCTTGTAGAAGCCAATGAATCTGCGACCCAAGCACTGGCATTCACGGAGATCGACAAAAAGGCTGCCGCGACCAAGGAAGCTCGGAAGCAGGGCGTGGACGTCAAGCCCGGCTTCATTCATGGTTCGGCTCGCTCTAGTTCCCAAGACATCCAGGATCTCTACGACTTTATCCTCGACCGCCTCCGCGGCTACTACACCGACAAGGGCGTCCCCGGCGCGCACTTCACCGCGGTAGCCGAACTGAAGCCCGCCTCGCTGTACGACTTCGACACCCGCATCGACGCCATCGGTACCTTCGCCGCGCTGCCGGAGGCCGAGGCGCTGGCCGCGGCCAACAAGCGCATCGGCAACATCCTGAAGAAGGCCGACATCGCCATCCCGAACGCGGTCGATCGTAACCTGCTGACCGACCCGGCCGAGAGCGCGCTGGCCGAGGCGGTGGAAGCCGTGCTGGGCGAGACCGACGAAGCCCTGCACCAGCACGACTACGTGACCGTGCTGAACCACCTGGCGCGGCTGCGCCCGCAGGTGGATGCCTTCTTCGACAGCGTGATGGTCAACGCCGAGGACCCGGACGTGCGCGCCAACCGCCTCGCCCTGCTCAAGCGCCTGGCCGACCGCTTCCGCGCGGTGGCGGCCATCGAGCACCTCTCGGCCTGACACGGCAGGCATGATCCCCTCCTCCCCCGCCGTGGGGGAGAGGTGGAGCAGCAACGAACACAGCCGTTCCGCACCCGGCATCCTGAACCTCCTGCGCGTAATGTCCCCCCGGGCACGCAAGCCGCGCCCGCCGCATGCACGCCTTCCGCCGCGTGCATGGAAAGCCCGTCGCGGCGACGGATCGGACCGCGTGAATGCAGGCCCGCACCACGGCGCCGACCCTTCACTCCGCTTAACCCGCACCGGTTATCCTGCGCGCATGCGTCGATCCCCCCGACTGGCCACCGCCCTGTACCTGCTCGCCGCCGCCGGCCCCGCCTGGGCCGCGGCCACCGTGGACAAGGTGGAGATCGTCGGGCTGGACGACGAAGCGATGATGGAGAACGTCAGCGTCGCGCTGTCGCTGAACGACGCGCTGGGCAAGCGCCTGGGCGAATCGCGGCTGGAATACCTGCTGCAGGAAGCGGAAGCCGAAACCCGCGAGGCGCTGGAACCGTTCGGCTACTACTCGCCCACCATCGCCATCGACGCCCCGCGCGACGAGGGCGCCGAGGAAGAGCGCATCACCGTCACCGTGCGCATCCAGTTGGGCGAGCCGGTGCGCGTGCGCCGGGCCAACCTGTCGATCGAGGGCGAAGGCGGCGACGACCGCTACCTGAAGGATGACCTGGCCGCCTTCGCGCCGAGGGTGGGCGAGGTGTTCGACCACACCACCTACGAAGCCAGCAAGCTCAGGATCGTGCAGCGCCTGGCCGACCGCGGCTACTTCGACGCCGACTTCACCCATCGCCGGGTGGAGGTGACGCGCGCCGAGCACGCGGCGGACATCGACCTGGGCTGGGTCAGCGGCATCCGCTACGACATGGGGCCGACCGTCTTCCACCAGGACAAGTTCAAGCCCGGCCTGCTGGAGAAACTGGTGTACTGGGAGGAAGGCAGCTACTTCCACCAGGGCAAGCTGGACCGCCTGCGCGAATCGCTGGTGGGGCTGGACTACTTCGCCGGCATCGACATCCAGGCCAATCCCGACAAGGCGGTGGACGGCCGCGTGCCGGTGGACGTGAACCTGACCCTGGCCAAGCGCGACATCTACACCGCCGGCCTGAGCTACGGCAGCGAGAGCGGCGCGGGCATCCGCGCGGGCCTGGACCGCCGCTACGTCAACGCGCGCGGGCACAAGCTCTCGACCTTCCTGGACTACGCGCAGAAGCGCAAGTCGCTGCTCACCCAGTACCGCATCCCCGCGTTCAAGTGGCTGGACGGCTGGTACACGCTGGGCCTGCACGCCAGCGACGAGCAGACCGACTACATCGACCTGCGCCACCTGGAGTTCATCGGCAGCCGCAGCGGTCAGATCAACGAGGACTGGACGGCGGTGGCCTCGCTGCACGCGCTGCGCGAGCGCTGGCGCTACGTGGAGGACGATCCGGTCACCGGCCTGCCGGACACCACCATCTCCTACGCCACGTTCACCTATCCGTCGCTGCGCGCGGACTACACCAATTCGCCGGTGGGCTCCAACCGGCCCGACCAGGTGGCCGGCTCGGTGCTGCTGCGCGGTGGGCTGGAGGGCGCCGGCTCCGACGCCAACTTCATGCAGTTCCACCTGCGCGCACGCTGGTCGCAGCAGTACAAGACCAACAGCGCGCTGATCGTGCGCGGCGAATACGGCCACACCTTCACCAGCTCGCTGGTGGCGATGCCGCCGTCGCTGCGCTTCTTCGCCGGTGGCGACCGCAGCATCCGCGGCTACGCCTGGCGCGAAGTCGGGCCGCGCCGCGGCGACTACGCGCTGGGCGCCAAGAACGTGGTCACCGGCAGCGTGGAATACGAGTTCTATCCCAAGGGCGGTCCCTTCGGCGGTGCGGTGTTCGTGGACACCGGCAGCGCCTTCGACGGCACCCGGCCCGACCTGAGCACCGGCGTGGGCGTCGGCTTCCGCTGGCGCTCGCCGGTGGGCCCGGTGCGGCTGGACGTCGCGCACGGCCTGAACGATCCCGACTCGCAGTTCCAGATCTACCTCAACATCGGGACCGACCTGTGAAGCGCCGGCCGCCGGACGACCTGACCCCGGAGCAGCGCGAAGCGCGCATCGCCGAGCTGCGCGCGCGCCGCAAGGCGCGCCTGCGCGTGCTGGCGATCCGCAGCGCGATCGGCTCGGCGGCGCTGCTGGTACTGCTGGGCATCGGCCTGTACTGGCTGCTGCAGACCGTCGCCGGCCGCGACGTGCTGCTGGCGCAGATCGTGGCGCGCCTGCCGGCCGACGCCACGCTGACCTGGAAGCAGGCCGACGGTCCGCTGGCCGGTCCGCTGACCCTGCGCGGCGTCGATTTCCGCTGGGACAAGATCCGCTTCACCGCCGACGAGGTGTATCTGGAACCGGACCTGCGTCCGCTGCTGGGCAAGCGCCTGCGGCTGGACGTGCTGCGGCTGCGCGGCGCGATGCTGGACATCCCGGCCAGCGACGAACCGTTCGAACTGCCGCACTGGCCCGACCTGCTGCCGCAGATCGAGATGCCGCTGGCGATCCAGGCCGACCGGCTGGACGTGCAAGGGCTGCTGATCCGGCAGGACGGCGAGGCGGTCATCGACATCGAACGCGCCAGCGGCGGCATCGACGTCGGCAACGGCTATGCGCACGCCGAGAAGCTGGCCATCGCCAGCAACCGCGGCGCGTTCGGCGTGCACGGCAGCTACCAGCCGCGCCGGCAGTACCGCACCGACCTCACCGCCACCGCGGTGTTCCCCGCGCCGCGCGGGCGCACACCCGCGCGCCTGGGCCTGGTGGCGCGCGGCAACCGCGCGAAGATGGACGTGGGCCTGGCCGGTGTCGCGCCGGCGCCGCTGCGCGCCACCCTCGCCCTGCGCGGCGAGAGCAAGCCGACGTGGAACTTCGCGGCGAAGACCGAGGCGCTGGACCTGTCGCTGCTGGGCCTGCCGGGAGACGCCGCGCCGCTGTCCTTCGACCTGGCGGCCAAGGGCGCCGGCGGCGCGGCCGATCTGCAGGGCGAAGTGCGCCAGGGCGACATCGCGGTGACGATCGAGCCCTCGCACGCGCGCATCGACGGCGAAGTGCTGACGGTGGAACCGCTGGCCGTGCGCGCCTTCGACGGCTATGCCTCGCTGCGCGGGCGCGCCGACTTCACCGTGCCGGAGAACCCGGAATTCCGCTTCGCCATCAACGCGCGCAACCTGCGCTGGGGCGCCGACCCGGAAAGCGCCATCGGCGCCGAGGGCGACTTCGGCATCGCCGGCAAGCTCGAGGACTGGGCCGCGATCGGCAAGGCCACGCTGACCCGCGGCGAGGAAAGTGCGGTGGTCGAATTCGACGGCCGCGGCGACGGCGAGCGGGCGCGGCTGGAGAAGCTGCAGGCGCGCATGCCCAGCGGCACGCTGGACGCCACCGGCAGCGTGGGCTGGTCGCCGGTGCTGGACTGGGACGTGCAGGCCACGCTGGACGGCTTCGACCCGGGCTACTTCGCCAGCGGCTGGAACGGCGACGTGTCCGGCAACCTCGCCTCGAAGGGCCGGCAGCGCGCGGACGGCGGCTTCCAGGGCACGCTGGACGTGCCCCGGCTCGGCGGCCGCCTGCGCGACCGTCCGCTCGACGCGCGCGGCCGCTTCGCGCTGGACGGCGACAGCGGCGAAGGCGAACTCGCACTCACCCTGGGCGGCAGCCGGGTGACCGCCGAAGGCAAGGTGGGCGCCACGCTGGCGGTGCAGGCCGCCCTGCAACCGCTGCACCTGGCCGACCTGCTGCCCGGCGCCAGCGGCAGCCTGTCCGGCACGCTGCGGCTCGGCGGCGCGCGCAACGCGCCCGACGTGGATGCCGACCTGGCCGGCACGCAACTGCGCTGGAACGACTGGAGCGCCGAAACCCTCTCCCTGCGCGGGCGCCTGCCGTGGCGCAGTGGCGAGGGCGAACTGGCCCTGCGCGGCAGCGCGGTGAACGTGGGCATGGTGCTGGACAGCGTGCGCGTGGACGCGCGCGGTGCGGTGGAGGACCTGAGGCTGGACGCCGACGCGCGCAACGCCATGGGCGCGCTGGCCCTGTCGGGCAGTGCGCAGAAGCGCGGCGCCGACTGGTCGGGCGCGCTGGACACGCTGCGCGTGGCGCCGTCCAAGGGCCAGCCGTGGACGCTGCGGCAGCCCGCGCGCTACGCGCAGAAGGGCAATGCCTGGACGCTGTCGGAAAGCTGCCTGGCCTCCGGCATCGGCGGCGCGCTGTGCGCCAGCGCCGACTGGCCGCGGCAAGGGCTGAAGCTGCGCGGCGACGCGCTCTCGCTGGCGCTGGTGCAGCCGTGGCTGCCCCCCAGCAGCGGCCGCCCGCTCACCCTGCGCGGCGAGTTCACCCTGGATGCGTCGCTGCGCCCGGCGGGCAAGGCGTGGCAGGGCGAAGTGCACCTGGCCTCGCTCGACGGCGGCCTGAAGATGGGCGCCAACGCGCGCGGCGAGATCATGCGCTACGACAACTTCACCTTCGACGCCAGCTTCGACCCGCAGCACATCCAGGGCCGGCTGGGCACCGGCTTCAAGGGCGACGGCTACGTCGACGCCACCTTCGACACCGGCTGGGATGCGTTCGCGCCGCTGAAGGGCGACCTGTATTTCCACAACTCGCGGCTGTTCTGGCTGGAGCTGTTCTCGCCGGACCTGGTACGCCCGCGCGGCAAGCTGGCCGGCCACATCGGCCTGGCCGGCACCCGCGGCAAGCCGCTGCTGAGCGGCGAGGCCACGCTGACCGAATTCGCCGGCGAACTGCCTTCGCTCGGCATCGGCCTGGCCGAGGGCAGCGCGGACCTGGCGGCGCTGTCCGACGGCAGCGCACGCATCCAGGGCCGGCTGCGCACCGTGTCCGCCACCGGCGGCAGCGACGCCGGCGGCGTCCTCGAAGTCACCGGCACGCTGGGCTGGAACAACGACACCACGCCGCTGCAGTTCCAGGTGCGCGGCCAGAACGTGCTGGCCTCGGACACCACCGAGCTGCGCGCGGTGGTCTCGCCCGACCTGCAGGTCGGCTTCGCCGACAACACCATCCAGGTGCGCGGCACGGTGGGCATCCCGTCGGCGACCATCGACGTGGAGAAGCTCGACCAGGGCGTCTCCGCTTCCGAGGACGTGGTGGTGCTCGACCCGGCCGACCCCGAGCGCGCACCCAGTTCGCGCCTGGACCTGGACCTGGCGCTGGACGTGGGCGACGCGGTGACGCTGAAGGGCTACGGCCTGGACGGCAGCCTCGCCGGCACCCTCAAGGTGCGCTCGCGCCCCGGCCAGCAGATGGCCGCCACCGGCCGCCTGGACGTGGACGGCCGCTACCAGGCCTACGGGCAGAAACTGCGCATCACCCGCGGCGAACTGACCTGGAGCAACAACGCCGTCAGCGACCCGCGCATCAACATCCGCGCCGAGCGCGAAGTGATCAGCGCCAGCGTCACCGCCGGCATCGACGTCACCGGCCGCGCCGGCCAGCCGCGCGCCCGCGTGTGGTCCAACCCGGAGATGTCCGAATCCGAGGCGCTGGCCTACCTGGTGCTGGGCCGCTCGCTCAACACCGCCAGCAGCGACGAGAGCCAGAAGATCAACGCGGCCTCGTCTGCGCTGTCGGCCGGCGCCGGCCTGCTCGCCTCGCAGCTCGGCGCCAGGATCGGCCTGGACGACGCCGGCGTGCTGGAATCGCGCACGCTGGGCGGCTCGGTGTTCGGCGTCGGCAAGTACCTCTCGCCCAAGCTGTACGTCAGCTACGGCGTGTCGATGGTCGGCTCGGGCTCGGCGGTGACGCTGAAGTACCTGCTGCGCAAGGGCTTCGACGTCGAAATCGAATCCAGCACCATGGAAACCCGCGGCTCGCTCAACTGGCGCAAGGAAAAATAGCGCGCGCGGCATGCCTGTCTTCCGGCCTGCCCGTTGCCTGCCTGTTGCCTTTCCGTGGGAGCGACGCGAGTCGCGGCCATGAAGCATGGAAAGCCTCGACACGGATCAAAGCGGATGGGCGCAGATGAAGCGCCGCCTGCATGGGTCTGTTTTCCCCGTGTATGCCCCTGTTCCGTGCCGTTCCGTTTCCACGGCCGCGGCTTGCGTCGCTCCTACAACAGCCACCACTACAGCATCGGTCTCGCGATCCGATTGGCTGATCCACTCCTGTAGGAGCGACGCAAGTCGCGACCATGAAACCCGAACGCCCATCCAGCCCATCGCGAAGCCAGGCACCGGATCGCAGCGGCGCCCGCGCCGCACGGCATTGCCGCACCGGACGCATGCGGCTATCGTCGCGGTCCTGCTTCCAAGGACCGCGACGATGCGCCGCCGACTGCCGACTCCCGCCCTCGCCCTGGGCATCGCCCTCGCCCTGCCCGCCCATGCCGGCGAAGGCATGTGGATGCCCACGCAGTTGCCGCAGTTGGCGAAGACCCTGCGCGAAGCCGGTTTCCGCGGCGATCCGCAGGCACTGGCCGACGTTACCCGGGCGCCGCTGAGCGCGGTGGTCCGCGTCGGCGGCGGCACCGGTTCGTTCGTCTCGCCCGACGGCCTGATCCTGACCAACCACCACGTCGCCTACGGCGTCATCCAGTACAACACGCGCCCAGACCGCAACCTGATCGACGACGGCTTCATCGCCGCCGACCGCGCCGACGAACTGCCGGCCAACCCGGATTTCCGCGTGCTGGTGACCGTGGGCTTCGACAAGGTCACCGAGCGCGTGCTGGCCGAGGCCGGAGGAAAGACCGGCCGCGACTACTTCGACGCGGTGGACCGCGCCGGCAAGGCCATCGTCGCCGAATGCGAACGCGAGGCCGGCATGCGCTGCAGCGTGGCCAACATGTACTACGGCACCGACTTCTACCGCATCCGGCAACTGGAGCTGCGCGACGTCCGCCTGGCCTACGCACCGCCGCGCGCCATCGGCAACTACGGCGACGAGATCGACAACTTCATGTGGCCGCGCCACACCGGCGACTTCACCCTGCTGCGCGCCTACGTGGGCAAGGACGGCAAGCCCGCCGACTACAGCCCGGACAACGTGCCCTACACCGCGCCCGCGCACCTGGCGCTGGCCAAGGACGGGCCGCGGGCCGGCGACTACGCCATGCTGGCCGGCTATCCCGGCATCACCTACCGCCACCGCACCGCCGCCGAATTCGACGAGCAGGTCAACTGGACGCTGCCGGCGCGGGTGGCGGTGTTCGACGAGCTGATCGGCGTGATCGAAGCCGCCGGCGCCCGCGATGCCGAAGCGAAGACACGCTACGCCGCGCAACTGCAATCGCTGAAGAACAACCGCAAGCGCGCCGCCGGCGAGCTGGAAGGCCTGCGCCGCAGCGACGCGGTGCGCGTGCGTGCCGAGGACGAGCGCGGCATGCTGGCCTCCCCCACGGCGGCGGCGGAGCGCGCCGGCATCAACGCGCTGGCCGCGTCGCTGGCAGAAGGCGCGGCGATGCGCGAGCGCGAGCTGCTGCTCAACCTGTTCGGCGCGCAGACGCAACTGATGCGCACGGCGATCATGCTGGAACGCTTGCGCGTGGAATCGGCCAAGCCCGACGCCGAGCGCGAGAGCGGCTACCAGGCGCGCGACCACGCGCTGATCGAAGGCTTCCTCAAGCAAGTCCAGCGCCGCTACGCGCCCGCGGTCGAGAAGGCATTGCTGGCGTCCCTGCTGGGCCGCTACCAGAAGCTGCCGGATGAACAGCGCCTGCCGGCCTTCGACGCCGCCTTCGGCCGCACCCCGGCCGAACTGGAGAAGGCGCTGGATGCGCTGTATGCCGATACCCGGCTGGGCAACGAAAGCGAACGCCTGTCGCGCTTCGCCGCCGCCCGCGAAGGCCGGCCGCTGGCCGCCGATCCGCTGATCGACCTGGCAACCAGGCTGGTCCCCGTGCAACTGGCGCTGGAACAGGAACGCAAGACGCGCGAAGGCGAACAACTGCGCTTGCGTCCGGCCTACATGCGCGCGCTGTTCGCCTGGCGCAAGCAGCAGGGCCGCGCGCTGTACCCGGATGCCAACGGCACCCTGCGCGTCAGCTTCGGCAAGGTGGACGGCTTCTCGCCGCGCGACGGCGTGCAGTACACCCCGGTCACCACGGTAGCGGGCATCGTCGAGAAGCACACCGGCCAGGTGCCGTTCGATGCGCCCCGGCCGCTGCTGGACGCCATCGCCAAGGGCGACTTCGCCGGCACGCAGGACCCGGTGCTGAAGACGCAGACGGTGGATTTCCTCACCGACCTGGACACCACCGGCGGCAACTCCGGCTCGCCCGTGCTCAACGCGCGCGGCGAGCTGATCGGCCTGAACTTCGACAGCAACTGGGAAGCGGTCAGCGCGAGCTGGATGTTCGACCCGCGCTACAAGCGCGCGGTGCATGTGGACATGCGCTACCTGCGCTGGCTGATGGCCAAGGTGTATCCGGCGCCGCACTTGCTGGAGGAAATGGGCACCGCCCGCTGACCGTGTTCGTCACCGTCGCCAGCTTCCTCGATCCGCTGGAGGCCCGCATCGTGCACGGGCGGCTGGCCGCGGAAGGCATCAACGCCTACCTGGCCGACGAACACCAGGCGATCAACGACTGGTACATGCGCCAGGCCCTGGGCGGCGTGAAGCTGCGCGTCCGCCGCGACCAGTCCGAGGCAGCGCGCGCCCTGCTCGACCAATTCGCGCGCGGCTCGCTGGCGCTCGACGATGAAGATGACGGCGAAGAACCCGCTGCGGCGCCGGCGCCGGATTCGTGGTCGCAGCGGCTGGCCTTCTTCGGCCTGTTCGCCCTGGGCCTGCCGCTGCCCTGGCGCAACGCCCGCCGGCGAACCTCCGCAACCCCGCACCGCGACGACGCGTGAACACGCCGCCCGACACCGACGACGACCCGCGCCCGGTCGAACCCGAGGCCCCGCTGCCCAGCGACTGCTGCAACAGCGGCTGCCCGATCTGCGTCTACGACCTGTATGCCGAGCAGCTACAGCACTACCGCGAGCAACTGGCGAAATGGAAGGAGCGGCATCCCATAAAGCCGAATATTGACGATCAGGGCCCCGAACTCTTAGGCCCATAAAGCCTAACTTCCGGTAACAACACCTCTCTGGTGCCGGCTCTCGCTGATCTCTTTTACGGGACTACCTGCCTGGCAGCGGTGCGGATGATCGGCTTGAGCTTTGGAGGCCGGGATCGGCCATCCAGACCGGCACTGGCATCCGATGTCTCACAAGCCAGCAGCGCTTGGTGGAATCAAGAGAAAAGATGAGACTACCGGCAATCGCTCTGCTGCATACAGCCAGTCAGTTGGACCATCACCCAACGAGCTGGGCAGGGTAAGCCACATTGAATGGGATCGACGCCAAGGCCCTAGATCGAGTTGATCTCGGAACAGGTTTTGGGCGAAGCAGAAAGCCGTGGCGACATGCGGAAGTTTGCGTTGTACGTCTTCTCGGCCCAATCATCGCCCCGACGCTTCGCATCGATGGGCAAAGGAGCACCGGGATCATCGCTCAGTGCGTCCAGAAAGTCCTGATACTCGGTTGTTGCCGCACCGAGGCGAAGCAGGCGATTGTATCGATAGATATTGCCCCGATTGGCCGCGGCCACTTGTCCCAGCAGTCCGCTTTGCGCGATGACCTCGGGGGTAGCGAGCCGCAGAATTTCAACAAATCGCCAGTCTCCCCGCTTGATGCCTGCATCGATGAAGGAGGCGGCATTTTGCTTGTAGACCGACTTCTCCGTCTCCGTCCAGTCATGGGACGTAAAGAAGGTGGCCTGCGTGTAGCAGAGTTGCGCATCGGCGTCGCCGAGCGAGGCGGCCGCCTTCGTCGCCTCATAGAATTCGGTTTCCGCTTCGAGCTGACTCTTCTGCCCGCACGTCTTGAGCATTGCGCTCAACGGCGCGATCTGCTCTGCAAACGCCTTCGTTCTTGCATCGCAACCAGCAAAGAATTCGGCATGCTCCGGATTACTCCGGAACTCATCATTGCCCTCGCATACCTTCAACTGAGCGTCGATGCTCGCCTTGTTCCTGAAGGCAAACGCACAGTTGCGAGCGTGGGCTGACCTCTCGATAGCAGCTTGCCTACTCACGGACGATGCTTGCTGCACATTAGGCTCCACCGTTCCCACTGCAAGCACTTCAGGACTCGGGATATCTGCCGCACTCTTGACCTCGGTCGCTTCAGGGACACCGGGAGCCTCATCACCTGGCCTGAAGAAGAAGGCGCCAACCAGCAGGGCGACAGCGACAACTGCAATGAAAATACGCATCCGCATTCCTTGAGATTGTTGTTTGACCCATTCCGAGATGAATACGGAAGCGCCATGCCACCTTACTTGGCACTCGCATCGTTCACACACTGCGCGTACGCGGCCTGCGCCCACACGAAGCGGAATAAAGCTGATACCGAAGTTGCAAGCCAGTCAATGGCAAAGATCAGTCGACTAACAGTATCCAGATCCCTCTTGATGCACAAACACGGCCGAGCGAGCCGCTACTTCTTGCTGTCGGATACGCGGTTCCCCGGGTTTTCCCATGTAGCTTGGATTCGATACCCAGCCGCTCATGCGTTCCGGCGGGGATTTTTTATTTCTACTCAAAATACATTTTTTCGCCTTCAAACCCTGACTTTTAAAGCTCGATGAGCGGCAACACATGCATGTACGCTGCACCGCATCAGCGTTCTGGCGACAAGACTTCCACCGCGCAGGTCGATGACGGACCAACAGTCGCGGTGGGGTTGGCTTTTCCTGTGAGGGCGACGTGGATCGCGATCGGGAACCCGGAACGTTGCGCGGAAACAGTAGTGACAAGGCCAGTCAGGATCGCAAGCGCACCATGCATGGTGATGCGCGTTGATCAGGGTCTGCTGCCTTTTCCGGTTTCCGGTCGCGACTGACGTCGCTTCTACGGGCGTGTGAGTGGGCTACGCCACCCGGCTGCGGCGCGCGCGTTCCAGGTGCACCAGCAGCAGGGAAATGGCGGCGGGGGTCATGCCGGGGATGCGCTGGGCCTGGCCGATGGTTTCGGGCTGCACGCGCTCCAGCTTCTGCTGCACTTCGGCGGACAGGCCGCGCACGGCGGCGAAGTCGAAGCCGGCGGGGATGGGCGTGGACTCGTTGCGCTGCTGGCGCTCGATCTCGTCGCGCTGGCGGTCCAGGTAGCCGGCGTACTTGACGCCGATCTCCACCTGCTCGGCCACCTGCGCATCGTCCACGCCGGGGCCGATCGACGGCACGGTCATCAACTTGGCGTAGTCCAGTTCCGGGCGCTTGATCAGGTCGAGCACGCTGGTCTCGCGGCTGACGGCCACGCCCAGCGTGTCGCTCACTTCGCGGCCCAGCGCGTTGGCGGGCGTGGCCCACAGCGCGCGCAGGCGGCCGGTCTCGCGGGCGATGGCTTCGCGCTTGGCCTCGAAGCGCCGCCAGCGCGCGTCGCCGACCAGGCCCAATGCGCGGCCGGTTTCGGTCAGGCGCAGGTCCGCGTTGTCCTCGCGCAACTGCAACCGGTATTCGGCGCGGCTGGTGAACATGCGGTACGGCTCCTTGGTGCCGTGGGTGATCAGGTCGTCGACCAGTACGCCGATGTAGGCTTCGTCGCGGCGCGGCGACCATGCTTCCTTCTGTTGCACGAAGCGCGCGGCGTTGAGGCCGGCGAGCAGGCCCTGCGCCGCCGCCTCTTCGTAGCCGGTGGTGCCGTTGATCTGGCCGGCGAAGAACAGGCCGGCGACGGCCTTGGTCTCCAGCGACGCCTTCAGCCCGCGCGGATCGAAGAAGTCGTACTCGATGGCGTAGCCCGGCCGGGTGATGTGCGCCTGCTCCATACCGCGGATGCTGCGCACCAACGCAAGCTGCACGTCGAACGGCAGCGAGGTGGAGATGCCGTTGGGATAGATCTCCGCCACGTCCAGCCCTTCCGGCTCGACGAAGATCTGGTGGCTGGCCTTCTCGGCGAAGCGCACCACCTTGTCCTCGATGGACGGGCAGTAACGCGGGCCGATGCCTTCGATCTGGCCGGAGTACATCGGCGAACGGTGCAGCGCGCCGCGGATGATCTCGTGCGTGCGCTCGCTGGTGTGGGTGATCCAGCATGGGACCTGGCGCGGATGGTCGGCCACGTCGCCCATGAACGACATCACCGGCAGCGGATCGTCGCCGGGCTGTTCCTCCATCACGCTGTAGTCCAGCGTGCGGCCGTCGATGCGCGGGGGGGTGCCGGTCTTCAGCCGGTCCACCACGAACGCGCCCTCGCGCAGGCGCTGCGCCAGCGCGGTGGCCGGCGGGTCGCCTGCGCGGCCACCGGCGTACTGGGTTTCACCGACGTGGATCTTGCCGGCGAGGAAGGTGCCGGCGGTCAGCACCACCGCCGGCGCATGGAAGCGCAGGCCGGTCTGGGTGACGGCGCCCTGCACCGTGCCGTTCTCGATGATGAGGTCGTCCACCGCCGCCTGGAACAGCGTCAGGTTGGGTTGCGCTTCCACCGCGCGGCGGATGGCGCTGCGGTAGAGCGCGCGGTCGGCCTGGCAGCGCGTCGCGCGCACGGCCGGGCCCTTCGACGCATTGAGCGTGCGCCACTGGATGCCGGCGCGGTCGGCCGCCCAGGCCATCACCCCGCCCAGCGCGTCGACCTCCTTGACCAGATGGCCCTTGCCGATGCCGCCAATGGCCGGGTTGCAGCTCATCGCGCCCACCGTTTCCACGTTGTGGGTCAGCAGCAGCGTGCGCGCGCCGGCGCGGGCGGACGCCAGCGCGGCCTCGGTGCCGGCATGGCCGCCGCCGATGATGATGACGTCGTAGCGGTGGAAGTCGTTCATGGGTCGCGGATCGATGGAGGCGGACGCAGCGGCAGGCCGGGGTGCCGGCAGGGCCGGGGCAAAGTTGGCACGCTTCCTGCTGTATCCCCTTGCACCCGTCGTGGCAAGCGACCAGGGGCGCCGGGCTGGTAATTGGAACAGGGGCCAGCCATGCGCACGCCGGGGATGCCGAGGGGCCGGTAGTCGGGGGACTGCCGGCCCCTTTTTTCGTCCGCGCAGGATAGCAGAGGCAAGAAAAAGCCCGGCATTGCCGGGCTTTTTGCGTAGGCGCCGACGCCCGGCAGGGCCGGAACAGGGGGGATCCAGATTTCCCCGCCGGACGTCGACATTGAACCTTATATTGCCGCTTACGTCAGAAAGCGACGCAACCGGTCAACCAAGGTTCGCCAGCCTGCGCCCACGGCCGGGGGAACGCAAGTGACCCGACCGTCAGCGCTCCAGTTCGCGCACCGAGTGGTCGCTGCGCGGCGTGGCGCGGGGCGGCGGCGAAGCCGGGCGCTCCATTCGCGGCGGGGCTGCCGGCCGCTGCTCGGCCTGGCGGGGACGTTCGGCCGTCCGCGGCATGGAGGGGGACGGCGTCACCCGGCGCGGCTGGCTGGGCGAGGGCGTCACCTGGTTGGGGCGGCCGGGGATCATCGGCTGCGCGCCACCTTCGCGCCAGCGCCCGGTGGGGTCGCGCCACGGCGGCGGCCGGTTGCCGCCCCCGTTGTTGGACGGCGGCGGCCTGTGGTCGTTGTCGCCCGGGCGCGGGGGACGCGGATGGTGCGGTGCCGGGGGGTAATAGGGGTAGTACGAGCCGTAAGAGCCGTAGTACGGGTAGCCGTAATAGCCCCGGTACGGGCTGCCGTAGGTGCCGTACACGCCCACGCCGCCGTAGTAGCCGCCGTACGGATCGTAGTACTGCGTCGACGGACGTCCGTGGTAGTAGCCACCCGGGCTGGTGTCGCCCACGTAGTCGTAGGTCGCGCAGCCGCCGAGCAGGATGCTGGCGAAGGCGACGGCGGTCAGTGCGGTACGCTTCATGGCGGAACCCCCATTGCTTCCAAGACCGCAGCATCGGCCCGGGGCTTTGAATCCGTGCTTAATCCTGCCGGCCGCCGGGCGCCGCGCTCAGCCGGGGGCGGGTTTGCCTCCCCTGCCCTGCCGCACGCGGGTCGGCGAAGCGGGGCCCATGCGTTAACCTTTCCGCATGCCCATGCCCCTGCCCACGTTCGACGACGTCCTCGCCGCCGCCGCGCGCATCGCGCAGCATGCCCACGTCACGCCGGTGCTGCATTCGCGGGCGCTGGACGAGCTGGCCGGCTGCCGCCTGCATTTCAAGGCCGAGCCGTTGCAGCGCAGCGGGGCGTTCAAGTTCCGCGGCGCCTGCAACGCGGTCTGGGCGCTGGACGGCGAAACCGCCGCGCGGGGCGTGGTGACGCATTCCTCCGGCAACCACGGCGCCGCCCTGGCGCTGGCCGCCAGGACTCGCGGCATCCCCTGTCACGTGGTCGTGCCCGAGGGCGCCAACGCCGCCAAGCTGGCCAACATCGCCCGCCACGGCGCCACTCTGCACCCCTGCGCGCCGACCATCGCCGCCCGCGAAGCCACCGCCGACGAGGTGCAGCGCCGCACCGGCGCCACCCTGATCCATCCGTACACCGATTCCCGGGTGATCGCCGGCCAAGGCACGGCGGCGCTGGAACTGCTCAATGCCCACGGCCCGCTGGACGCGGTGGTCGCGCCGGTCGGCGGCGGCGGCCTGCTGGCGGGCACCGCCATCGCCGCGGCCGCGGTCGCGCCCGGCTGCCGCGTGCACGGCGCTGAACCGGAGGGCGCCGCCGACACCGCTCGCTCGCTCGCCGCCGGCGAACTGCGCCTGGATTTCGTCCCCGACACCGTCTGCGACGGCCTGCGCGGCACCTTGGGCGCGCCCAACTTCGCCCTGCTGCGCCAGCATGGCGTGGACGTGTCCACGGTCGGCGACGACGCCACCCTGGCGGCGATGCGCCTGCTGTGGCAATGCCTGAAGCTGCTGGTGGAGCCCTCCTCGGCGATCGCGCTCGCGGCGGTGCTGCAACAGCGCGAGCGCTTCGCCGGCCGGCAGGTGGGCATCGTGCTGAGCGGCGGCAACGTCGACATCGACCACCTGCCCTGGGGGCCGGCATGAGCGCGCGCCGCGGCGCCCCGCGACGGCGCGGATGGCTGGGCTGGACCTGGCGGCTGCTGCTGCCGGTGCTGATCTGGCTGGCCGGCGTGGCCGCGTACATCGCTTGGGTCGGCGGTCGCGACGATGCCGCGCCGGCGGACGTCATCATCGTGCTGGGCGCGGCCGCCTACGACGCCAAGCCCTCGCCGGTGTTCGAGGAACGCATCCGCCACGGCATCGACCTGTACAAGCGCGGCCTGGCGCCGCGGATGATCTTCACCGGCGGCTACGGCGGCGTGGGCGCGCGCTTCTCCGAATCGCAGGTGGCGCGCCGCTACGCGATCCGCCAGGGCGTGCCGGCGAAGGCGATCCTGATCGAATCGCTGTCGCGCAACACGCTCGACAACCTGCGCCAGGCGCGCGTGCTGATGCAGCACCACGGCCTGAAGCGCGCGATCATCGTCAGCGACCCCCTGCACATGGCGCGCGCGCTGCGGCTGAGTCGCGAACTGGGCATCAACGCGGTCGGCTCGCCCACGCCGACCAGCCGCTTCCGCAGCTTCGCCACGCGCTGGCGGTTCCTGGTGCAGGAAGTGTATTTCTTCCACCGCGACCGGCTGCCGCACTGAAGGCGTGGCGTATCATCGCCCGCTGTCCCCTACGAGGCTCCCGCCATGAAGATCGACGGCACGCGCCGGCAGGACCGCGCCACCGAACTCGTCCTCAGCTACTACGCCGCCTTCAACCGCGGCGACTGGGAAGGCATGCTGGCGCTGCTCACCGACGACGTGGCGCACGACCTCAACCAGGGCGCGCGCGAGACCGGCCGCGAGGCGTTCGCCGCCTTCCTCGGCCGCATGAACGCCAGTTACCGCGAGCAGTTGCGCGACATCGTGGTGCTGGCCTCGCCCAACGGCGACCGCGCCGCGGCCGAGTACGTGGTGCACGGCGAATACCACCACACCGACGAAGGCCTGCCGCCGGCGAGCGGCCAGGCCTACGTCCTGCCCGGCGGCGCCTTCTTCGACATCCGCGATGACCGCATCGCCCGCGTGACCAACTACTACAACCTGCAGGACTGGATCCGCCAGGTCGGGGGCTGACCTTCTGCCGGCGTGCCGCCATGCGCGGATGGTGAAAGAGCAAGGCTGAAACGCGGATTGGCGCGGATGAAGCGAGGGGTTATCCGCTGCTCTTGCCTTGGTCCTTGCCGGAGTGTTTTTTCTTGGTCTGCCTTGTCCGCGTTCAACCTTGGCAAGCAGGTTTCTCAGGTTTTCCGGTCGCGGCTGAAGCCGCTCCTACAGAGGGGCGGATGTGGGTGTGTACCACCGTGCTGTCGCCGGCGGGCAACAGAGTGGAGATGCTGCTCAATCCTCGACGGCATTCGCCGTTTTCGCTTTGATCCGTGCCGGAATGCTCTACTACGACCCGCCTCATCCGCGCCGATCCGCGTCATCCGCGGCCAATCCGCTTCTCCAGTGCTCCCACTGCGGCTGACTTCCGACAGGATCCCGCAGAAGGCCAGCCGTCACTCCTTGCGCCGGATCGGGATGGCCGACACGGGTACGGCTGCGATGTCTTCGCCTTGGCCGCGAATGGGTGCGCCGGGCGGCGGCGCCCAGGCGTGGGCGTAGATCACTTCCCAGGTGCTGGGCAGAGTGCCGTCGGGCCGGCGCAGCGGTTCGTAAGCGGCGGCGGCGGCGGCGAAGCGGGTGCGGCCGGTGAGAGTGTGGCGGCGGCGCTGCAAGGCGTTGGTGGCGCCCATCGCGCGCAGTTCGCGCATCAGCGCCGGCAAGTCCGGATAGGTCAGGGTGAAGCGGTCGCGGTCGAGTACCGGGTCGCGGAAGCCCGCCGCCATCAGCGCGTCGCCGAACTGCGCGATCGGCGGGAACGGACTGACGTGCGGCAGATCGTCGGCGCGCGCGAAGGCTTCGCGCAGCTCGTGCAGGGTTTCCGGGCCGAAGGTGGAGCACAACAGCAGGCCGCCCGGCTTCAGCGCGCGGCGGAACTCGTTGAAGGCCGCCGGCAGGTCGTCGACCCATTGCAGGCTGAGGTTGCAGAACAGCACGTCGACGCTGGCCTCGGCCAGCGGCAGCGCGCGCAGGTCGGCGCACACGCGCGCGAACGGCCGCCACCAGCCCGTCTGCTTCCTGGCTTCGCGCAGCATCGGCAGGGCCAAGTCCAGCGCCAGCACCTGCGCCTTCGGCCAGCGCTTGCGCATGGCGGCGGCGGCGTGCGCCGGCCCGCAGCCCGCGTCGAGCACCACCTGCGGATCGCGCCGCGCTTCTTCGCCCTGCCGCAGCCCCCAGTAGTCCAGCGATTCCAGCAGGCGCTGCTCCACCTCGTGCTGCAATGCGGCCGCCGCGTCGTAGCCGGCGGCCGAGCGCGAGAACGCGCGGCGGATGTGGCGATGGTCGAACACGGTCATGCCCCCCCTTTCTGCAGGAGCGACGTCGACCGCGACCACGGGAGTTCAACGCCGTGAACCACGCCGACACCATCGCGACGAACCGGCACGAAGCCCTGCCGTCCCGGATTCATGGCATGCGGAGATAGAAGGGAGTTCGGCGGCATGGCGATCGCGACTGGCGTCGCTCCTACAGTGGGGACGTGGCGGGCAGCGATTGCATGAAGCCGTCCACTTCGGCGGCCACGATGTCGGCATGGCCGAGGAACGGCGCGTGGCCGCCGCCGGCAATCTCGACGAAGCGCCCGCCGGCCAGCGCGGCGGCATCGCGCATGCCCGCCGGCGGCACCAACCGGTCGCGGCGGCCGGCCAGCCACAGGCTGGGAACGGACAGCGACGGCAGCGCCGGACGCAGGTCGCTGTGCTCCAGCAACTGCAGGCCTTCCTGGAGTACGCGCGGCGCCGGTTCGCCGCGTGCGTACAGTGCGTCCTTCAGCGTGCGCAGTTCGCTGCGCGCGTGTTCCGAGCCGATGGTGTCCAGGGCCAGGAACCGCTCCAGCGTGCCGCCGTAATCGTTGCGCAGGTCGTCGCCGAACTGGGCGAACACCGCCGGCTCCACCGCGTGCGCCCAGTCGCCGCCGCGCACGAAGCGCGGCGTGGCGGCTACCATCGCCAAGCCCCGCACGCGCGGCGACAGCGCCGCCGCCTGCAAGGCGAACAGCCCCCCCAGCGACCAGGCCAGCCACGGTGCGGGCGGCGTGCGCGCGAGGATCTCGGCGGCGGTGTCCTCCAGCGCCAGCCGTGTGTCTGTGGCGCGGCTGTGACCGTGCCCGGGCAGATCGACCAGGTGCAGCGTGTAGCGGTCGGCCAGCCGCTGCGCCAGCGGCGCGAACACGCCGCCATGCAGGGCCCAGCCGTGCAGCAGTACCAGCGGCGGACCGCTGCCGAGTGTTTCGATATGCATGGCGCGTATTGTCACCGATCGGCAGGGTCGATGGGCCTTGCGCGGCGGAACCCGATGCGGCGGCGCGCGATGAGCGATGGATCGGGCTTCCGCCTTGCATGGACCTTGCATCACTCGCTCGGCGCCGATCCGGCGTCGCGGCGAATGCCGAACGCACTCCCGTCATGGACGGCAGACTGACTTGAGCAGGCACCGGGCAAGGTCTGTAGTGGTGCATTCCATTGACCGGAGCGCGATGGCTGCCCGGGCCTAGGCTTTCCTATCCATAGGCCGGAATATTTTTCCATGCGTACCGCGTCGCTCCCGAACACAACGAGGGCTCACCAACGAGCGCAACGGTGCACCCGGCTTCATGCGTTTTCTTCATTCCCGCCATCCCGGCGGATGCCCGGGCCCGGCGCCTCTTTCCCGCCATATCCAGGACTCGCGCTCTGTTGCAGGCAAGGGCTGCGCGCACGACACCGGCGCGCAAGCATCATCGCCCGTCAATCCGGCAACGTCGTCGTGCCGGAAGCCTCGCGGGCCGCGCGAACGAGCGGCGCCAGCAGGCGCCACTGGCGTTGCGCTTCGCCGCGCAGGAAGCGGTCAGCCAGGCGTCGCCACTTCGGCCGGGCGCGATGGCGCTGGATCGTCGCGGCCAGCCAATCCGGATCGAAGGCGGTCCACACGCCGGCCACGGCCAGCAGGTTGGCGCACAGCACCGGGTGCACTTCGCGCAGCAGGATGTGTTCGATCTCGTCCAGCGACAGTGGCAACGCGGCCAGCCGGCGCGCCACCGACGGCCGCAGCGCGTCGACATCGGTATCCAGGTAGAGGTCGGACAGCGCTTCCCAGGCGGCCCGGCGCACGGCCAGGTCGTCCGCGTCCGCCGGTCCGTTCACGCCACCGCGCCGTGCACGCGCTGTGCTGCGTCCCACGAGCGCGCGAGCGTCGCCACCAATCCATCCACGTCCTGCGACGTGTGCAATGCCGACAGCGTCACCCGCAGGCGCGCCTTGCCGTCGGGCACGGTCGGCGGGCGGATCGCCGGCACCAGGTAGCCGGCGCTGTCCAGCGCAGCCGACAGCGCCAGCGCGTTGGCGTCGCTGCCGCACAGCACCGGCTGGATCGGCGATTCGCTGGCCATCAGTTGCAGGCCGGCACGTTGCGCGCCGCTGCGGAAACGCTCCACCAGCGCGTGCAGCTTGTCGCGCCGCCACTGATCGCGGCGCGCGTGCTTCACCGCCACCCGCGTGGCGGCGGCCAGCGCCGGCGGCAGGGCGGTGGTGTAGATGTAGGGGCGCGCGGTTTCGGACAGGTGCTGGATCAGGGTTTCCTCGCCCACGACGACCGCGCCATAGCCGCCCAGCGCCTTGCCCAGGGTGACCAGTTGCAGCGGCACGTCGGCCACGCCCATGCGCGCCTCGGCCACGCTGCCGCGACCCTCCGGACCGCGCACGCCCACGCCGTGCGCGTCGTCCACGTACAGCAGCGCCTGCTGCATGCGCGCCACCAGGCTCAGCGCGCGCAGCGGCGCGGTGTCGCCGTCCATGCTGAAAACACCGTCGGTGGCCAGCATGGCCGCGCCGTCGGCCTGCAGCTTGAGCTGGCGCAACGCACCTTCCGGGTCCAGATGCGGGTAGCGGCGCAGGCGCGCGCCGGCCAGGCGCGTGGCATCGAGCAGGCTGGCGTGGTTGAGGCGGTCCTGCACGCAGACGTCGCCGTCCTCCAGCAAGGCCTGCTGGACCGCGAGGTTGGCCAGGAACCCGCTGCCGAACAACAGCCCGCGTGGATAGCCCAGCCATTCGGCCACTTCGCGCTCCAGCGCTTCGTGCGCGGCATGGTGGCCGGTGACGAGATGCGAAGCGCCGGCGCCGGCGCCCTCGCGCGCGGCGGCGTCCTGCAAGGCGCTGGTCACTTCGAACTGCTGCGCCAGGCCCAGGTAGTCGTTGCTGCTGAATTCGGTCAGCCAGCGACCGTCGACCTCGACCCGCACGCCGTCGCGGCGGGCGACGGTGCGGCGGCGGCGCTGCCGGCCCAGCGCGATGCGCTGCTGGCGCTGGGCGAGGATGCGGTCGTGCAGGTCGGGACGGGACATGGCGGCAGGTCCGGCGGGAACGGGTGGCTTCGGGCATCACCGGGGCGCGGCGATGCCGGCGCGCCGGATCGCGTTGCCGCGCCGGCGTGCCGACTCCGATCCTGTCCCCCTGTCTCCGACTACGCAGCCCGGCCGCAGCACGGCGCAGGCTGGGTGATGTCAGCATGCACCGTACCGCCGCCGGGGGCGTCGGTTCTGTGATGCCCGTGGACGTTTTCCACCTGCACCTCCATCGGCCGCAGGCCGAGGCGCGCGAACAGCGCCTGGTCGCGCGCGGTGTCCGGGTTGCCGGTGGTCAGCAGCTTTTCGCCGTAGAAGATGGAATTGGCGCCGGCCAGGAAGCACAGCGCCTGCAGTTCGTCGCTCATGCCTTCGCGGCCGGCCGACAGCCGCACCATGGACTGCGGCATCGCGATGCGGGCGACCGCGATCGTGCGGACGAACTCGAACGGGTCCAGCTCGGCGGTGCCGTGCAGCGGCGTACCAGCCACCTGCACCAGCCGGTTGATCGGCACCGAGTCCGGGTGCGCCGGCAGGTTGGCCAGCACCTGCAACAGGCCGGCGCGCTGCCCGCGCGATTCGCCCATACCGACGATGCCGCCGCAGCAGGTCTTCATGCCGGCCTCGCGCACGTGCTCCAGCGTATCCAGGCGGTCCTGGTACTGGCGGGTGTGGACGATGTCGCCGTAGAAGTCCGGCGCGGTGTCCAGGTTGTGGTTGTAGTAGTCCAGGCCGGCAGCCTTCAGCGCCTGCGCCTGTTCGCCGCTGAGCATGCCCAGAGTTGCGCAGGTCTCCAGCCCCAGCGCCTTCACCCCGCGGATCATCTCGGCGACCTTGGGGATGTCGCGGTCCTTGGGCGAGCGCCAGGCCGCGCCCATGCAGAAGCGCGAGGCGCCGGCGGCCTTGGCCTGCGCCGCCTTCGCCAGCACCTGTTCGGCGTCCATCAGCTTCTGCGCGTCCACGCCGGTGTCGTAGCGCTGCGCCTGCGGGCAGTAGGCGCAGTCCTCCGGGCAGCCGCCGGTCTTCACCGACAGCAGCGTGGAGACCTGCACCTCGGCGGGGTCGAAATGCGCGCGGTGCACGGCCGAGGCCCGGTGCAGCAGCTCGGGGAACGGCAGGTCGAACAAGGCCAGCAGTTCTTCGCGCTGCCAGTCGTGGCGCAGCACCGGCGCATTGGAAATGTGAGCGGACATCGCGGCCTCGCGGGAATACAGTCGCGGAAGTCTGGAAACGCGGGCAAGGACTGTCAACCGGATGACGCCTGGTGGAGTTGACAATTGGCCGCGCCGGATCGGTCGCATAAATTTATGTCTCGTTCATGTTCATGGATTTACGGACAAGGTGGCGAACCAGCCAGCGAATGGAGATTCCGTAGCATCAAAGCCGACCCGACGTGATTGCGCTTTATCCTGAAGTCTCGCTCCAGTCGACGAAGCCTCAACTCAAAAGCTCCCCAATTCCTCCTATCAAACGCTGCAAGCGTGATCGTTTCAAAAACACTCTTCATGGACGTATTGAATCGCCCCGGCTTCAGCAACCATCTTCTACGTTGAGTCGTAGCGGCAACATCTTTGCATCCGGTGGAATCGGAAGGCCATATCCAAACCCGGTACGCGGACCTGGCGTTTCGCTGAATGCAGGAACTTGATGTCAAATTGTCTTGATGCGAAAGAACGAGGCGCTAGAACGGACAAGTCCCTTACTGGTCTTGGCTATTCCGCCACAGCTCACGACATCATCGGTGGTAGTGCCGCATACGCCCTTGGTAGCGGCAGCGCAGTTCTCTATGGAATTGGCGCTGGTGTAGAAGTTTCATCTGGTTCCGTCGGCGCTCGAACGTCGTGGTCGTTACCGGGGTGGTGAGGATGTCAGTGCGATCTATTTTCGTGAATGTAGTCGGCTTGGCTTTAATCGCCTTCTGCTTTTACTTTGTTGTTGGTCATATGCGCTATTTGAGTAAATCTTCCAGACCAAGCCGAGAGACCATCAGCAAGGAACTGGATGAAGTGACTGCGGCTTTCCCCGGCACAAGATCATCCGAAGTGGAAATATTCGACAAGAAATTCGTCTACATATCTGCACGGGTACATATGAAAGCGGCAGGTGATGCACTCGCAATCGCAAATGGTCAGAAGCAAATGGAAGCACACGGGTGGCGAAAAGCTCGGGTGGCTTACGGGGACATTGACCGCTACTGCAAAGGCGATTTAGTTGCAGAAGTGACACCATTGGAAACGTCTGGCTCTTATGCCTTGCAAGTTAACTGGGGCAATGCCGACGCAGTTTGCAAGTTCAAATAGTCAGCATTGTTGTGGAAGGCCCCGCCCTCTCCAGGCGGGGCTTCTTCTTTAGATAATTCCTAGCCAAACCAGACCAGATCCAAGAGGATTTGGCCATGAAGCGCTCGGCGTGCCGTCCTATCGACAGCGCTTTCAGAGCGATGTCAGTACGGCGGCACAATTGCGGCCTCTACCACCCAAGTGGAGCAACTGCGAGAAGCCGTTCGAGGGCGCCATCGAATGTGACGAAATCGCTTTTGGCCGCCACGCCTACGCGGCTATGATCGCTGAAACTTGGCACGGCCGCTGGCGCATCGCCTCGACCTGCCGCTGATCCACGACCGGCTGGCACGCCACTCAGGCTACCTGCGCTGCAGTCCGATCAAACCAAGGCCAGCAGCTCTTCGCGCTGCCAGTCGTGGCGCAGCATCGGCGCATTGGAAATGTGAGCGGACATCGCGGCCTCGCGGGAATACAGTCGCGGAAGTCTGGAAACGCGGGCAAGGACTGTCAACTGGATGACGCCTGGTGGAGTTGACAATTGGCCGCGCCGGATCGGTCGCTGGCTGCTGGCACCCTGCTGCATGATCTGCCGCGAACGCGGGGCGAACGGCCGCGATCTATGCGCAGAATGCAGCGATCGCCTACCCTGGAACCGCACAGCCTGCCTGCGCTGCGGGCGGCCGCTGTCGACGCCGGACACCTGCGGCGAATGCCTGGTCCATCCGCCGGCGGTGGCTTCCACCACGGCCGTCTTCGTCTACGGCTTCCCCCTCGACCGGCTGGTGCCGCGCCTGAAGTTCCACCGCGACCTGGCCGCCGGGCGCCTGCTGGCCGAACTGATGGCCGAGCCGCTGGCCGCCGCACCGCGCCCGGACGCGGTGGTCCCGCTGCCGCTGCACGCCTCCCGGCTGCGTCTGCGCGGCTACGACCAGGCGCTGGAACTGGCGCGACCGCTGGCGCGCCGCCTCGGCCTGCCGCTGATCCACGACCGGCTGGTACGCCACCGGGCCACCGCGCCGCAGTCCGAGCTGGATGCCGCGACCCGCAGGCGCAATGTCGCCCGCGCCTTCAGGGTCGCGGCGGGATCCGCGCTGCCGGCGCACGTGGCGTTGCTGGACGACGTGATGACCACCGGCGCCACCCTGCACGCCGCCAGCCAGGCCCTGCTGCGCGCCGGAGTGATGCGGGTGGACGCCTGGGTTTGCGCACGCGCGCCCTGACCCACCGCATTGCACACGGCCACCGCGGGCGCGGAGGATCCGGCGCATGGAATCCTTGCCGCCGCCGCTGTTCTACCGCTTGCCGTGGCGGTCGGTCTGAGGCCGTCTGCCGGGCGGGCGAAACGCCTTCGCCCTGCCATCGCGCCGCTGCTGGGCATCGAGCTGCGCCTCGCTTTCCAGTAGCCCCGCCTGGGCCTGCGAGGTCTTGCCGCAGCGCGATCCTGCGGCACCACCGCTTCATCTGAAGCGGCGCCCACTGCTCACCTCGGCCGACATCGAAAGCATCGTTCGGGTGGTAGCCCCTATGGCGGCGCGCCGGCTCTGGAAGTCCACTTCCGTCGTCAGGCGCATGCGCTAGTGCAAGCCATCACCGCCAACCACGTCGGCCAGATTGGTACAGGGCCTGGCCTTCCACGTGGCGCGCATCGCCAGCCCCTTCTCCGGCTCGATACGGCTGAGTGGGTTGGAAGCACAGGAGCAGCAGGCGTTGTTCGCCCTGCTGACCGGCAGCAAGGCGCCAGGGCAGTTCCAGAACGAAGCGCCGGCACCGGCTCCCTGACGGCGATCGGCTACGGGCCGGCCGCCCGGCCGCGCATCAGGGCAGGCCGGTGGCCGTCACCCGGCATTGCAGGGTCAGCACGACCCGGCCACCGGCCGGGAAAGTGGGCACCGGCACGCCGGTCCCGGTGAGGTCGGCGACCGGCACGGTCGGTGTCGGACACGCCGCCCCGTCGCTGGCGGCGCAGGCGGCGGTGGTCACCGGGTCCAGGCAGTCCAGGCCCGCTCCGGGCGTGTCGCGCACCAGGGCGCCGTTGGCCGCGCCGGGGCCGTTGTTCACCACCGTCACCGTGTACGTCACCACGCTGCCGGACACCACGGTGGTGGGGTTGACCGTCTTGGTGACGGCGAGATCGGCGCGCGGGACAGGCACGTTGCGGAAGGTGCAATCCAGTTGGTCGCCCGCCACCGGCGTGACGGCGAAACTGGTGGCGTTGCCGCTGGGCGCCTGCCCGCCGGCGCGTGCGTTGGTGCAGGCGTAGGTGGTCGTGTAGTTGGCCAACACCGCGCCGCCGGCGGCGGTTTCGGTGAAGTTGTAGCTGCTGCCCGCCGTGGCGGGGCTCACCACGGCCACCTGCGCCGGGGTGGCAGTGGCGCCGGTGGTGGTGACCGTGGCGCCGCTGCCCGCGCCCGGGCCGCCGATGGTCAGGGTGAACTGGTCGCCGGCCTGCAGGCGGCCGTCCGGCAGTTCCTTGCGCAGGCGCAGGATCGGCCGGGCCGTGTTGGTGATGGTGCAGATGATCTGGTCGTTGGCGGCTGCGGTGACGTTCCACGTCGGCGCGCTGCCAGCAGGCGTGAACGCCGTGCCGTTGCGCGTGCAGGCGATGCTGGCGGTGTAGGCGCCGACCAGCGTGGAGGTGCTGCCCGCCGCCATCAGGTCGCGCAGGTAGTAGGTGGTGCCGGTGGTCACCGCCAGCGCGCCGGTGCTGGCCTGCTGGCCCACGCCGGCGCCGGTGGTGGTGGCTTCGCGCACGGTGCCTGCGGTGGCCGTGGTGCCGATCTGCACGGTGAACTGGTCGCCGGCGGCCGCGCGCGGCGAGCCGAGGATCTTGTTGAGGGTGATCGTGGTGCCGTTGCCGGTGATCGAGCCGTTGCAGCCGTTGGCACTGGCCGCCGCCGCGGGATCGCGGAAGGCGGAAGCGGGGATGATTTCGGTGGTGCCGTCCGGGCGCGTCCAGCGCAGGCGGGCGAAGTTGATGCCGCCGTGGTTCAACCAGTACACGCGGATCAGCGCGCAACTGTTGGTACTGGCCGCTGAGAAGGTGCCCAGCGGCGCGTAGGTTTCCTCACCGCTGGTCCAGTCGTTCACGCTGCCGACCGGCACGTCGTAGGAGGCAGCGCGGTAGGACGTGTTGGCGTAGTCGCTGGACAGTCCCACTTCGACGTTGTCGTCGTGCGCGACCGCCATCGAATAGGTGCCGGCCTGCGGGAACCGGATCACGGCGTAGGAGACCCGCCCCATCACCTGCAGCCCGCAGGAAGTGGCGCTGGCCGTGGCCGAATCCAGGTTGCACAGGTGATAGGCCGACTGGCGGTAGTTGATGTCCGTCGCCGTCCCGGTGCGCACCGCATTGCCCGGGTTGGCGGAAATGGCGCGCAGCGCATTGAGGCGGTCGGCGCCGCTGCCGGTGTTGTTGGCAAAGGTCGGCCGGCCGGCCGGGCCGGTATAGGGCGAGCCCACGCGCGAATTGCCGCGGTAGTCCTCCCAGCGGACCGTCTGCGCCATGGCCGGAACCGCGACGGCGCACCAGGCGACCAGCAGGGCGACGATGCCCCACCGATGCCGGCGACCCGCCCTGGCCCGCGGCGAGAAGCCGATCCGCCCTGCCTTCATGACATCCCCCTGTTCCACGGCCCCTCACGTTCAAATGTGATGTTTATCACTATTCTAGCGGATGGCAGGTGAAGGGGATGGTGCTGTTAAGGGG
>CALJUL010000107.1 GCA_937975725.1 uncultured Pseudoxanthomonas sp.
GTGCTGCGTAAACAGATACTGGCTCTGCTGGACAGCCTGCAAAACCTGGAGGACATGGAACACGAGCCGGTGGGATCGATCTTCAAGGTCCGCATGATCAAAGAACCCGATGCCCGGGATGGTTATGAATACTTCGGCCAAACAACCGAAGGATGGACCTACTACATAAACGTCGTCCGACTACATGCGTTGAGCGACCCACCGACGATCGTGATCGCGCTCAGCAATGGCGTTGAGCCCTGGACCGATCAGAAACCTACCTACTGCACGTTGGATTTCGAGGAATTGGCCAAGGACATCGTGGCCTTGGGATATGAGCGTGCCGCAACGCGCTCCACCTTCGGCAACAAGCCCTCCTGGGGCTTCGGCAAGCGTGTGCCCACCCAGCGCACCGGATTCGGCGTAGGTGTCTACCTCTACTATCTGGACGAAGGCACGGAGTCAGAGCGGGCCTGCGCGAGCTGGTTCCGGATTTCCGGAGGCCCGCGCAATGACTGAGTTATCTCCACACTTGCAGCGCCTGACAGATGGACTCCCTGCCGACAAGCGTGCTGACATAGAAGAAGCCATCACCACATCGCCCTACCTGCAACAGTGGATGACCCAGGCCATCGAGACCGCACAGCTTGAGCACATCCGCCTCACCGCACCCGGCGCGAACGAGGGGGGACATTACGACAGCCGTGAAAAAGCCATCTACATCAGCGTGGATACTTTCACGAAACCCGGACTGGAAGAGCCCCGCGACCGCATCGATGTCATCACCAGCACATTGGGCCACGAAACTGGCCATGCCTTGAACGCTGCGGAATCCCGGAAGACCCTCTACTTCGTCACTGCCCAGGTCACCGAGGAAATGCGTACCGTCGGGCCCGGCGGCAGCGCCGACGTGACACCCTATTTCGCCCTGCACCAGCGCGCGGCCCGGCGCGATGAGGCCATCGCCGAGATCGAGGGCTGGAACGCACTGGCCAGCCGCATCCAACATACCAATGGGGGCGAAATCTCCCGCACGGAAATGCTGAGGCGGGCCATTCCTACAACCGAATGCGTCAAGCTTGATGACAAATATGTCCCCCAACTCGCCCCCGGCATTGTCCTCGACGAGAACATGCACATGTCCGACACCCGCCTGCCCAAGGCCGGGGCGATCAACGTGGAGCCGGTGGCCCAATGCCACTTCGACCAATCGCCCAGGAGCCTGGGTGCGCAGGGCAAGGCCGACTACAGGAACTACTACGGCGCCTACCTGATCGAGCAGATCGGCCAGGACACGGCCGCCTGGGTCAATCCGCCGCTCATCAAGCTAGACATGGCCAGGCTGGGGCTGGACCCGGCGCAACTGGAAAGTACCGGCCTGAACCTAGGCGGCAAGGACCTGGGCCTGGTCGATACCGGCCACGAGCACCAGCTCATCACCCTGCGGCACACTGAAGACGGCCGGAAACACACGCCGGACGACATCGTCCGGCAGCCACCGGAACACGACGCCGGCCCGTCATCGATGCCACGGCGCACGGACAATGAAAACGTCGGGCATGTCGTCACGCTTGCTCCGCAGAACGACCTTGGACACGCGGACCGCGAGCTTCGCGGAACAGGCGAACCGGGCCATCTCCCGGACAGAAACCCGGGCCTTCCGGCACCTGCGACCTTCAGCGATCCTGACCATCCGCAGCACGCGCTCTACCGCACGCTCAAGACGCATCTGCCCGACTACACCAGCGAAAACCGCCTTTCGCAGTTCACTGCCGAGTGCCATCTGGCCGGCATCACGGCGCGCTCGCTGGCGTCGATCCACGTCGAGGGAGAGCGGGCCACGTTCTCGACGCAGTGGGGCTGGCCGCGCGCGGACGTGGACATGGGCCGGGGATCGCCGCCCGCGCAGGAAAGCGTGCGTCGCGCCGAGGTCCACGACCAGAACATGCAGGAAGAAGCCCTGTTGATGCGGGCCGAACAGCCACAGCAGGCGCCCGCGATGGCCCCGTGACCGGACCGGAACGCTTCGAGATGGCATTTAGTAGGGTGCGCCACGGCCTCCCATCGCAACCCATCCATTCCCACGATGCCCGGCGGAGCCATTCCGCCATGCGCTTTGCATCCATGCGCACGGCAAGGGTGCGCCGGGGCGCACCCTACGCCGCGGCGCCGCCGCGTTCCTTGCAACCCCAGTTGAGGATGGGAGTGCCCGGGGGCAGCACGCGGCGGAACATCGCCACGCGGCCGGGCTTGGGATTGACCACCACCGGCGCGCGCGCGGCCTTGAGCAAGGGCAGGTCGGCGCTGCTGTCGGAATAAGCCGCGGCGATCTCGCCGTAGCCGCGCTCGCGCAGCATGCGCATCTTCTCTTCGTTGTGGCAGTGGCGCGTGGCGACGATGGCGCCGAAACGCGGCCCCACCGCCGTGCCGATCACCGGCACGTCCTCGTGCGCGGCGAAGGCGAGGATGGCGCGCGCCAGTTCCGGCGGCGCGCCGGTGGCCACGACCACGCAGTCGCCCTTGGCGCGGTGCTCGCGGAACACCTCCAGCGCCCGCGGCAGCAGCCGTTGCTGCACTTCCCCTCGGTGCGTGGCCACGTACCGGTCGATCAGCGCGTCGAAGCCGCGCCGCCCGTGCAGGCCCAGGGTGCCGATCCAGATGTAGCCGGAGATGCCGCGCCGCCGCGTGGGCAGGAACGCCACCATCGGCCCCAGCACCACCGAGGCGAGCAGTGCCGCCGCCGCGCGCAACGGATTGCGCCGAATCAGCCACATCACCAAGTGGCCGCCGGAGTCGCCGTCGTACAGCGTGTGGTCGAAGTCGAAGACCACCACCGGCGCTTCCGGCCGCGGAGTCGGGTAGCGGGCGTCCGTCATGCGGCGAAGAACAACTGCCGCAGCGCTTCGCCCGGCTCCTCGGCGCGCATGAAGGTCTCCCCGACCAGGAAGGCATTGACACCAGCGTTGCGCATCGTCGCCACGTCGTCCGGCGCCAGGATGCCACTCTCGGTGACCAGCAGGCGGTCCTTCGGCACCGCGTCCTTCATCGACAGCGTGGTGTCCAGCGACACCTCGAACGTGCGCAGGTTGCGGTTGTTGATGCCCACCAGCGGCACCGGCACCTGCAACGCGCGCTCCAGTTCGTCGATGTCGTGCACTTCCACCAGCACGTCCATGCCCAGTTGCATCGCCAGCCCGGACAGTTCCACCAGCCGCGCGTCGTCCAGCGCGGCCACGATCAGCAGGATGCAATCGGCGCCCAGCACGCGCGCCTCGTACACCTGGTACGGGTCCACGGTGAAGTCCTTGCGCAGCACCGGCAGCGTGCAGGCTTCGCGCGCCTGCCGCAGGTAATCGTCGGCGCCCTGGAAGAAATCCACGTCGGTCAGCACCGACAGGCAGGCCGCGCCGCCGAACTCGTAGCTCACCGCGATGTCGGCCGGATGGAAGTCCGGGCGGATCACGCCCTTGGACGGACTGGCCTTCTTGACCTCGGCGATCACCGCCGGTTCGCCATGGGCCACCGCGGCGTTCAGGGCATCGGCGAAGCCGCGCACCGGCGGCGCATCGGTGGCGCGCGCACGCAGGTCGGCCAGCGTCACGCGGGCGCTGCGTTCGGCGATCTCCTCGGCCTTGCGGGCGAGGATGGTGGTCAGGATGTCGCTCATCGAAGCCTTGTGGTCTGCCTGCCGGCGGTGCGTGGAGCCCGTATTGTCGCATCCGGGCAGTGGGATGTAGGAGGGGCTCGGCCCCGACCGGACTTTTTCAGGCCTGGGCAAGCTCCAGAATCCGGCTGTTCCTGCTACGGGCGCGCTGCGGTGCGTTCGTCGCCACGCGGGCGTCAAGGCTATCGCGGCGCGGGCTGAAGCCCCTCCTACAGAGAGCCGGTGCGGTCCCAACCGTAGGCACGTTCGACCTTGGCCACGCGGATCTCGAAATGGTCGTACCAGTCGCGGCGTCCCTGCTCGCGCGCAGCCGCGTGCTCGGCGTGCCGGCGCCAGGCAAGGATGGCCTCTTCGCTCTCCCAGTAGGCCGTGGTGATGCCGAAGCCGTCAGTGCCGCGCGCGGATTCCACGCCCAGGAAGCCTGGCTGCAGCGCCGCCAGCTCCACCATCCGCTGCGCGGTGGCGCCGTAGCCTTCCTCGTCGCGACCGTTGCGGCGCGAAGAGAAGATCACCACGTAGTAAGGCGGCTCGGGCAGGCGGGCGAATCCGTCGGCGGCCACGTCAGTGCGCTCCCGCCGACCGGCCCAGCGCCTGCGTGGCGGCAACGAACCCGTGCAGCCGCTCCAGCGCGCGGCCGCTGGTGATGGCCTCGCGCGCGCGCGCGATGCCGTCCTCGATGCTCTCCGCCACGCCGGCCACGTACAGCGCCGCGCCGGCGTTCAGCACCACGATCTCGCGCGCCGGGCCGGGCCTGTCGTCCAGCACGCCCAGCAGCATGGCTTTCGACTCGGCGGCATCGGCCACGCGCAGGTTGCGGCTGGCGGCCATGGCGATGCCGAAATCCTCCGGGTGCAGTTCGTATTCGCGCACCTGGCCGTCGCGCAGCTCGCCGACCAGCGTGCCGGCGCCCAGCGAGAGTTCGTCCATACCGTCGCGGCCCCACACCACCAGCGCGCGCTCGGCGCCCAGTTCCTGCAGCACGCGCGCCTGGATGCCGACCAGGTCGGGATGGAACACGCCCATCAATATGCTCGGCGCGCCGGCCGGGTTGGTCAGCGGTCCGAGGATGTTGAAGATGGTGCGCACGCCCATCTCGCGCCGCACCGGCGCCACCACCTTCATCGCCGGATGGTGCACCGGCGCGAACATGAAACCGATACCGGTCTCCTCGATGGAGCGCGCCACCTGCTCCGGCTGCAGTTCGATGTTCACGCCCAGCGCCTCCAGCACGTCGGCGCTGCCGGACTTGGACGACACGCTGCGGTTGCCGTGCTTGGCGATCTTGGCGCCCGCCGCGGTCGCGACGAACATCGAGCAGGTGGAGATGTTGAAGGTATGCGAACCGTCGCCGCCGGTGCCGACGATGTCGACCAGGCGGCTGCGGTCGGCCACGTCCACCATGCGCGAGAACTCGCGCATCACCGTGGCCGCGCCGGCGATCTCGCCGACGGTTTCCTTCTTCACCCGCAGGCCGGTCAGGATGGCCGCGGTCATCGTCGGCGACACGTCGCCGCGCATGATCTGCCGCATCAGCGCGACCATCTCGTCGTGGAAGATCTCGCGGTGCTCGATGGTGCGCTGGAGGGCTTCTTGGGGGGTGATGGGCATGGCGGCGGGATCGGAGGCGGAAGGCGGAAGGCGGGAACGGGGAACCGGGAATGCAGGATTGCGGGAACCGGGAAATTTTCCGTTCCAGGGGCGTTTCATTCCCCGTTCCCGGCTCGCCGCTCCCCGCCTCCCCTCATCTCTCCAGGAAATTCTTCAACAACGCATGCCCATGCTCGGTCAGGATCGACTCGGGATGGAACTGCACGCCCTCCACCGGATATTCGCGGTGGCGCAGGCCCATGATTTCCTCGAAGCTGCCGTCGTCGTTCTCGGTCCAGGCGGTGACGTCCAGCGCCTCCGGCAGGCTGCCGCGCTCGACCACCAGCGAGTGGTAGCGCGTGGCCTCGTAGCCGTCGGGCAGACCGGCGAACACGCCCCCGCCCTCGTGGCGGATGCGCGAGGTCTTGCCGTGCATGATCCGGCCGGCGCGGACGACCTTGCCACCATACGCCTGGCCGATGCTCTGGTGGCCCAGGCACACGCCTAGGATCGGCGTGCGCGGGCCGAGGCGCTCGATCACCTCCAGCGACACGCCCGCCTCGTTGGGCGTGCACGGCCCGGGGGAAATGACGATGCGCTGCGGCGCGAGCCGCTCGATCGCATCCACCGTCATCGCGTCGTTGCGCACCACCTTCACCTCGGCGCCCAGCGATTGCAGGTACTGCACGAGGTTGTAGGTGAAGCTGTCGTAGTTGTCGATCATCAACAGCATGGATGGATTCCTTACAGTCCCTTCGCCGCTTCGGCCACCGCGCGGAACAGCGCGCGCCCCTTGTTCATCGTCTCGTCCCACTCCTTCTCCGGGTCGGAGTCGTAGACAATGCCGGCGCCGGCCTGCACGTGCAGGCGGCCGTCCTTGATGACGGCGGTGCGGATGGCGATGGCGGTGTCGGCGTCGCCGTGCCAGCCGATGTAGCCGATGCTGCCGGCGTAGACGTTGCGTTCGATCGGTTCCAGTTCGCGGATCACTTCCAGCGCGCGGATCTTCGGCGCGCCGCTGACGGTGCCGGCCGGGAAGGTGGCGCGCAGCACGTCGGCGTAGCTCAGGCCGGGCAGCAGCCGGCCGGTGACCTCGCTGACGATGTGCATGACGTGGCTGTAGCGTTCGATCACGAAGCGCTCGCCCACCTGCACGGTGCCGGCCTCCGACACGCGGCCGGTGTCGTTGCGGCCCAGGTCGATCAGCATCAGGTGCTCGGCGCGCTCCTTGGGGTCGGCCAGCAGTTCGGCTTCCAGCGCCAGGTCCTCGTCGTGCGTCCTGCCGCGCGGGCGGGTACCGGCGATCGGGCGCACGGTGACTTCGCCGTCCTGCAGGCGCACCAGGATTTCCGGCGAGGAGCCGACCACCTGCACGTCGCCGACGTCGAGGAAGTACATGTACGGCGAGGGATTCAGCGCGCGCAGCGCGCGGTACACGTCCACCGGGCGCGCGTTGAACGGCACGCTCAGGCGCTGGCTCAGCACCACCTGGAAGATGTCGCCGGCGCGGATGTATTCCTTCGACTTCTCCACCGCGTCGATGAAGCCGTCGTGGGTGAAGCCGGAGACGAAGTGGCTCTCGTCCAGCACGTCGCGGGTGATCGGCGCGGGATAGGAGCCGGGCTGGCGCAGCTTGGCCGTCAGCGCGTCCAACCGCGCCTGCGCCTGCTCCCAGGCGCCGTCCTCGCGCGGGTTGGCGTGCACGATCAGGTACAGCCGGCCCTTGAGATTGTCGAAGACGGCGACCTCTTCGGACAGCATCAGCAGGATGTCCGGCGTACCCAGTTCGTCGGGCTTCTCGCCCCTCGCCAGCCGCGGCTCGATGTAGCCGATGCACTCGAAGCCGAACCAGCCCACCAGCCCGCCGGTGAAGCCCGGCAGGCCTTCCAGCCTGGGGACGGAATAGGCGGCGCGCAGCGCTTCGACCTCGGCGAAGGGATCGGCGACCTCGCGCGATTCGACCAGCGTGCCGTGCTCGCGGATCTCCAGCCGGTGGCCGTGGAAGGTGGCCACGCGGCGCACCGGCAGGCCGATGATGGAGTAGCGGCCGAAGCGTTCGCCGCCTTCCACCGACTCGAACAGATAGGTATGCGGCGCGTCGGCGAGCTTCAGGTAGACCGAGAGCGGCGTGTCCAGGTCGGACAGCACTTCGCGGACGACGGGGATGCGGTTGAAGCCTTCAGCAGCGTACTGCTGGAACTGGGCGTGCGGGATCAAGCGGGCTTTCCTTCCGGGACGCGGTAGCGGAGTGGACGACGGCAACGGGCCACCATCGCCAGCAACGGCGTGCGGAATGTTCGGAAAGCGGGATTGCGAGGTGGGACACGGGCCTACTCTACCCGAAGCGCGGGCGGATGGGCCAGCCTGGGCGCCGCTGGAGGGGCTTCAGCCCCGGTCGCGATGGCACGGTGGAAATACGACCGGAATCGGCCGGTGGCCAGAAGCGGAACGATCATGAAGCGCGCCGCCGTACGCGCCTTGGTGGAGCAGTCGGGACTTCTGGCTTGCTCTGTCGTCTGGCGGTATGGGGTCGGGGCTGAAGCCCCTGCTACAGCGGCGGGCTGCGCCGGGGGGCCGCGAGCAAGGGGCAATCCGCCGGCAGGTGCATGCGCAGGCGCGCCGGCACGCATTGCACGCGGAAGCGGGCCGCCTGCACGGGCTCGCCGTCCAGGTTCAGGGTCAGCGGCGCATCGGCCTCCAGTTCCACCCAGGGCAGCCGCGCGCGCACCGCCACCCGGTCCAGTGCGGCGTGCCGGCCGTCCTTCGCCAGGGTGAGGAGGGTGGCGGCCACGTCGCCGGACAGTTCCGGCACCACGGTCAGGTCGAGCAGGCCGTCGTCGATCAGGGCATCCGGGCACAGCGCCTGCCCGCCGCCGGCCTGGCGCCCGTTACCCAGGCCCAGCGCGATCAGGTCGCCCTCCCAGGCGAAGTCCGGCCCGCGCAGGCGGGCGCGCAGCGGTTCGATGCGGCCCAGCCTGGCGATGCCGGTGACCAGGTAGGCTAGGCCGCCGAGCATCTTCTTCAATCCTTCGTCCGTCTCCACGGTGACCTCGGTGCCGAAGCCGCCGCTGGCCAGGTTGGCGCACCAATGCATGCCGTCGCCGGCGTCGATGCGCAGCAGGTCGATGGGCATCGCTGCCGCGGCGCGCACCCGTTCCAGCGCGGGCAGGGGTTCCAGCGGAATGCCGGCAGCGCTGGCGAAGTCGTTGGCGGTGCCCAACGGCACCAGGCCCAGCGAGGGCAATGCGTCGGCGGGCTCGTCGCGGTGCGCCAGCACGGTGGCGACTTCGCTGAAGGTGCCGTCGCCGCCGCCGGCGACGATCACGTCCACGCCGTCGCGGATGGCTTCGTCCACATGTCGTTCGGCGTCGCCGCCCTCCCAGGTGACCCGTACCTCCAGCGCCACGCCGGCCTCGCGGATCGCACCCACCGCGGCGCGCAGGTCGTCGTCGCCCGCGGACTTGCCGTTGAGGATCAGGCGCCAGCGCGGTGCGGCCATGGGATGCTCCTGGATGAATCGCCGGAGCATAGCGGCTCGCTTGTAGGGGCGACGTGAGTCGGGATTGCGCGTTCGGGGATGCTGCGCGGTACAGCACGAAGGGATGCTGCATGCGCAGGGCGCTATGCTCGCAGGCGGTCCTGGGCTATGAAGGCGGGAAGATGCGGGTCGAGGCGGAGGGATGCGCGGCGTGGCCTTGTGTGTGGTCCACTTTGTTGGTGCGGGTCTGTGGCAATTCGTGGCTGAGGGCTAGTGGTGCGGCGGTGAGGTGGTGCTGGCGGGTAGTGGCTGGACGCCGGAGGTACGGTCGCGACTTACGTCGCTCCCACAGTGGCGGTGGTGGGAGAGAGCGTCATCGGGCTGTCATCTGTGCTGCTTAGAGTGGGAGGCCATAGCAGGGACGACGGACGGAGGCGGGATCAGCCTCCAATCTTCCGGGCGGTGGCGTGGGCCATCGCCCTTTTCATGCCCGGTTGCCGGGCGCGATGCGTTTGTCTTGCCGGCAACCTTGTTCCGCGCCGGCAATTCCGGATGCGCGGATTGAAAACACGGATTCAATGGGTACGTGCGTACTGCGTGCACGGCGGCGATGCGGTTTCACTCTGTACCGCGCAACCATGGGTCGTGCAGCAATGGGCGTCGTCCAACAGTCGAGTCACCACTCCTGCCGGATCGGCGGTTCCAGGATGAACCGGGCGGTCAGTGCATCGGCGCCGCCCGGAACGCACCCGTCATCCCAATCATTGCCAGCGAACGCGCAGAACGCGCAATCCGCCATCGAGCGCAGTCCGATCCGCAGGAAATCGAATCCCGGAAATCGAACCGCACGCCCAACCCACGGATCAGCCGCAGGCGTCGGCCACGGCCTGGCGCATGCGGGCGATGACCTCGGCGTAGGCCGCCTGGCTGGCGCCGGGGGCGTTGAAGATGGCCGATCCAGCCACGAACGCATCCGCGCCGGCCGCGGCGATGCGGCCGATGTTGTCCGCTTTCACGCCGCCGTCGATCTCCAGGCGGATGTCCTTGCCGGTGGCGTCGATCTTCTGCCGCACGGCGCGCAGCTTGTGCAGCGCGGAGGGGATGAAAGCCTGGCCGCCGAAGCCCGGGTTGACCGACATCAGCAGCACCAGGTCCAGTTCCTCCAGCACCCAGTCCAGCGCGTCCACCGGCGTGGCCGGGTTGAGCACCAGGCCGGCCTTGCAGCCGTGCGACTTGATCAACTGGATGGTGCGGTGGACGTGCTTCGAGGCTTCCGGGTGGAAGCTGATGATGCTGGCGCCGGCCTCGGCGAAGTCCGGGACGATGCGGTCCACCGGCTCCACCATCAGATGCACGTCGATCGGCGCGGTGACGCCGTGCTTGCGCAGCGCGGCGCAGACCATCGGGCCGATGGTCAGGTTGGGCACGTAGTGGTTGTCCATCACGTCGAAGTGCACCCAGTCGGCGCCGGCCGCCAGCACGTTGTCCACTTCCTCGCCCAGGCGGGCGAAGTCGGCGGAGAGGATGGACGGGGCGATGATGCAGTTCGACATGGCGGTTCCAGGGGTAGGAGAGACTTCAACCCCGACATGCTCTGCGGGAGTCGGGGCTGGCTTTCAACAGCCGAATGGCTGGTCAGCCCCTCCTGCAGAGCAAGCCGTGGGCTAGCGGCGCTTGCGCAGGGCCTTGATGCGGTCGTAGGCGGCGTTGATCTCGCGGGCCTTGGCGTCGGCCTGGCGGCGCAGGTCTTCCGCCGCGCCGGCCATCTTGTCGGGGTGGTACTGCGAGATCAGCCGGCGGTAGGCTTGGTCGATCTCGGCGTCGCTGGCGTCGCTGGTGAGGTCGAACACCCGGTAGGGATTGTCCCGGCTCAGCTTGAACCAGTCCTCGTCGAAGGCATGGCCGATGATCAGGCCGACCAGGCCGCCCAGGGGGTGGCGCATCAGCAGCCAACCGGCCACGAATCCCAGCAGTTTCCCGTACCAGCGCTTCATCCGGCCCGCCTTCTTCAGCAAGAGCGGCATTTTACGGCACATGCGGGCCCCAAGCGCCGTACACTACGCGGCCCGGTCCGGTACCCGGCCCCGCAGCCGCGGGTGGACGGCCGCCCCGGGGCACGGGCGCCCGGCCTGCCGCGCGTCCCCGCGACGCTGTACGCCTCGATGGTTTCCGGAACTCCCCAAGGAGTGTTTGTGCCCACGACGTTGCTGCAATCCGATCTGCCCGGCCTGACCCTGCGCCACCGCGGCAAGGTCCGCGACGTGTTCGACCTGCCCCGCGACCGCCTGCCCGCCGACGCGCCCACCGGCGACTGCCTGCTCATGGTCGCCACCGACCGCCTGAGCGCGTTCGACGTGGTGCTGCCCGACCCCATTCCCGGCAAGGGCGAGATGCTCTGCCAGATATCCAACTTCTGGTTCGCCAAGACCGCGCACCTGATGCCCAACCACCTGACCGGCATCGACGTGGCCCGGGTGCTGCCCGCCGGCATGGACGCCGCGCTGTACGCCAAACGCGCGGTGGTGACCAAGAAGCTCAAGCCGGTGCCGGTGGAAGCCATCGCCCGCGGGTACCTGATCGGCAGCGGCTGGAAGGACTACCAGCGCACCGGCAAGGTCAGCGGCATCGTCCTGCCCGACGGCCTGCGCCAGGCCGAGAAGCTGGCCGAGCCCATCTTCACTCCCTCGACCAAGGCCGCCGTCGGCGACCACGACGAGAACATCGACTTCGACGCCATGGTGAAGACTGTCGGCGCCGAGCTGGCCGAGCGCGTGCGCGACGCCACCCTGCGCATCTACCGCTTCGCCGCCGACTTCGCCGCCGAGCGCGGCATCCTGCTGGCCGACACCAAGTTCGAGTTCGGCACCGACGAGGACGGCCGGCTCTACATCATGGACGAGATGCTGACCCCGGACTCCTCGCGCTACTGGCCCGCCGACCAGTACGAGGTCGGCACCAGCCCGCCGAGCTACGACAAGCAGTTCGTGCGCGATTACCTGGAAACGCTGGACTGGAACAAGACCGCGCCCGGCCCGTCGCTGCCGGCCGAGGTCATCGAACGCACCCGCGCCAAGTACGCCGAAGCCCTGCAGAAACTCGCCGGCATCGTGGTGGATTGACGCCCTGCAGGAGGGGCTTCAGCCCCGACCGGGAAGCTTGAGAGCTTGAAGCCACGGATGACACGGATGAACACGGATAAAGCCAAAACGCTTTATCCGTGTTCATCCGCGTCGATCCGCGTTTCCCGCTTTTCGTTTTGGCCCTTCGGTCGGGGCTGAAGCCCCTCCTACAGGGATGCGCCGGCAGGGCCGGGCGGGCTGGGGTATGCTCCATACCCTGCCGCATTGCCCTTTCGGGAGGGATGAATGAACGCAACCGCGCCGCGTCCGGTCGACCGATGGTTCGCCAGCTATTCCGGCGACCACCGCAACGAGACCAACCAGCTCATCCACGTCTTCGCCGTGCCCACCATCCTGTGGACGGTGGTGGCGCTGCTGTGGTGCATCCCTGTGTTCGGCACCTGGATCCGGTCCGGCGCCTGGGCCGCGCTGGCGATGTTCGGGGCGTGGATGTACTACTACAAGCTGTCGCGCCCGCTGGGCTTCGGCATGCTCGCCATCTTCATCGCCATGGCCTGGCTGACCCGCTGGCTGGAAGCGCTGCTGGGCGTGCAGAACCTGTTCTGGCTGGCCGTGGCCGTGTTCGTGCTGGCGTGGATCGCGCAGTTCATCGGCCACAAGATCGAGGGCCGCAAGCCCAGCTTCCTGACCGACCTCACCTACCTGCTGATCGGCCCGGCCTGGGTGCTGGCGAAGTTCTACCGCCGGATGGGCTGGCGCTATTGAGCCTGCGGCGCGGCTCCACGCTCGTCCGGACGCGGCCTGCATAGCCCGTCCCCGGGCATGGCGCCCTCCGCGCAGGAAGCCATCGTGGGCGTAGCCGCCCGCCCCTACACGCCCAGCGCGCGCGCATCCGGCAGGAAGGCGCGCGGCGCATAGCCGAAATCGCGCGCCGCCGGCCCGGCATCGAACACCAGGTCCTCGCGCATCCGCGCCACCGCGGCATCGGTCAGTCCGCGCATCCGGCCCGCCAGCCGCGCCGCGCGCAACGCCGCGCCGAACAGCGGCGCCGGCACTTCCAGCAGGCGCGCCGGCGACCGCAGCGCGGCCAGGGTGCGCGCCACCATCTCGCGGTACGGCAGCGTCTCGCCGCCGGGCAGCGCGTATGCGCGCCCGTGCGTGGCCGGCGCGTCGAGCGCCGCCAGCACGGCCGCGGCGAGATCGTCCACGTGCACCGGCTGGCGCAGGCCGGTGGCCCCGCGCGGCAGCACGAAGAAGCCGCTGCGCCGCGCCATCGCCGCGATCCTCGCCAGGGTCTGGTCGCGGCCGGCGCCATACACCAGCGTCGGCCGCAGCAGCGTGGCCGCCGCGCCGCGCGCACCTGCGGTGTCGAACACGCCGCGCTCGCCCGCCTGCAACCGGGCCGCGAGATCGCGTTCGTAGGCATCGCCCGACGCCTGCTTGGTCTCCAGGCTGGTGGAGCCGAACGCCAGCACCCGCGGCGCGGCCACGTCGCCGCGTACGTACCACTGCGCGAAGCCGTCCAGCGGCCCGGCGCTGACGATGGCATCGACCTGCGCCGGCACGCCGGCGATGCCCTGGAAGTCGCCCACCCGCCACTGCACTTCATCCGTAGAGGGCCGCGGCGTGCGCGACACCGCGCAGACGCGCCAGCCGGCGGCCGGCAAGCGGGCCAGCAGGGCTTCGCCGATCTGGCCGCTGCCGCCGAACACCAGTGCCGTGCGCACGCCGCGGCTACTCGCGCGGGGCGCCGGCATCGGTCGCGCCGGGGTCGGCCTCGTCGCTGCCCGGCAGCGGCGGGCGCTCGGCCATCTTCAGCGACAGCGCCGCCTTCGCCATCAGGTGCGCGCTGACCGGCGCGGTGATGAACAGGAAGGCGGTGATCAGCAGTTCGCGCGGCTGCGGGTCCGAGCCGGTCAGCGCGTGGTAGCCCACCGACGCCAGCAGCACGCAGCCCACGCCCAGCGTGCTGGCCTTGGTCGGCGCGTGCAGGCGCTTGAAGAACTCCGACAGCTTCACCAGGCCGAACGAACCCACCAGGATGAAGAAGCTCCCGGCCGCCAGCAGCAGCACCAGCGCGATGGCGAAGGCCCAGCTCATTCGACGATGTCCCGGCGCAGCACGTACTTGCTCAGCACCACCGTGCCGACGAAGCCCAGCATGGCGATCACCAGCGCGGCCTCGAAGTAGACCGCGGTCCTCAGGTGCATGCCGAACAGCATGAGCTGGGCGATGGCGGCCACGAACAGCGTGTCCAGCGCCAGGATGCGGTCCGGCACGCTCGGCCCGCGCAGCAGGCGGTACAGTGCCAGCAGCATCGCTGCGCCGACCACGTGCATCGCGCCGACGATGGCGTAGGCGACCAGGGCCTGCGGGGTCACGGGAATATCTCCATCAGCGGCGCCTCGTAGCGGGTCTTGATGTGCCGGATCACCTCGTCCGCGTCCTCCAGGTGCAGCACGTGCACCAGCAGGTGGCGACGATCGTCGGACAGCGCCGACGACACCGTGCCCGGGGTCAGCGTGATGATGCTGGTGAGCGCGGCGATACCGTGGATGTTGCGGATGTCCAGCGGCATCCAGACGAAGCCCGGAGTGATCCGGCGCTCCGGCCCCAGCACCTGCAAGGCCACGGTGACGTTGGAGCGCACGATGTCCAGCGCCAGCACGCCGAGCATGCGCGGCACGCCGCGCAGGCGGCCGATGCGGGCGAATTCGCGGTCCAGCCGCGCCGCGAACGGCGGCACCGCCAGCGCCAGCAGCAGCGCCATCGCCACCTGCCCGGTACTGATCTCGTCGTTCATCAGCAGCCAGAAGCAGAACACCGCCACGCTCAGCGGCGGCGACGGCAACCAGCGCTTGCGCCAGCCCGCGGCCATGCTCACGGCTCCCTCTTCGACGGTGCGGCCGCGCGCACCTGCTGCACGTAGTCGCCCGGCGCCAGCAACTGCGCCGCGGTGGCGCGGGTGTAGTCCAGCAGCGGCGCCGCGGCCAGCACCATCGCCACGCCGTAGGCCAGCAGCAGCACCGTGGCGGCGGTTTCCAGCGGCCGCGACGGCGCCGCCGGCAATGCGGCGGCCGGCGTGTAGGCGGCCAGCTTCTCCGGCGACGCGTCCGGCCAGGGCTCCACCCGCCAGAACAGGCGCGTGCCCGCGCGCGCCAGTCCGACCAGCATCAGGAAGCTGCTGCCCAGCACCAGCAGCCAGATCCAGAACGTGGCCCCACCCGCCGGCACCGCCTGCAGCAGCACCAGCTTGCCGACGAAGCCCGACAGCGGCGGCAGGCCGGCCAGCGCCACCGCCGCCAGCAGGAACAGCAGCCCGGGCACGGTGCGGTCGGGCAGCGCCGCCACCAGGTCCTTGCGGTCGCCGGCGCGGCCGCGGCGGCGGCGGATCAGGTCGGCCAGCAGGAACAGCGCGGCGCCAGCGAAGGTGCTGTGCGCCAGGTAGTACAACCCCGCCCCGACCGTACCGGGGCGCGCCAGCGCGAACGCGACGAACAGCGTGGCCGCCGAGCCCAGCACCAGGTACGCCGCCAGCGCGCGCAGCCGCTGCGCCGCCAGCACGCCCAGCGAGGCCAGCACCAGTGTGGCCGCGCCCAGCGCCAGCAGCGCCGGCCAGGCGAATCCGTCCAGCGGCCCGACCGCGCCGAAGCTCAGCGTGCCCACGCGCAGCACGGCGTACAGGCCCACCTTGGTCATCACCGCGAACAACGCCGCCACCGCGGCCGGCGCGTGGGTATAGGTCTGCGGCAGCCACAGGTACATCGGCAGCAACGCCGCCTTGGCGCAGAACACCACCAGCAGCAGCCCCGCCGCCGCCCGCACCAGCGGCAGGTCCTGCACCGGCACCTGCGCCACCCGCACCGCCAGTTCGGCCATGTTCAACGACCCCAGCAGGCCGTACAGCAGGCCCAGCGCGATCAGGAACAGCGTGGAGGCGGCGATGTTGACGGTGACGTAGTGCAGCCCCGCGCGCATGCGCTCGCCGCGGCCGCCGCTGAGCAGCAGGCCGTAGGACGAGATCAGCAGCACTTCGAAGAAGACGAACAGGTTGAACACGTCGCCGGTGAGGAAGGCGCCGTTCAGGCCCATCAACTGGAACTGGAAGAAGGCATGGAAGTGCGGCGCACGACGGTCCCAACCGGCGCAGGCGTGCAGCAGGCAGGCCACCGCCAGCAACTGCCCGACCAGCAGCATCAGCCCCGACAGCCGGTCCGCCATCAGCACGATGCCCAACCGCGAAGGCCAGTCGCCCAGCAGATAGACCAGGACCTGGCCGTCGGCGGCGCGCGCCGCGAGCAGCCCGCTGGCCGCCAGCATGACGGCCAGCGACGCCCAGGCCACGATCCGCTGCGGCACCATGCCGAAGCGCCGGTGCTCGAAGAACAGCGCCAACGCCGCCGCGAACAGCGGCACCAGGATCGGCAGGAGCGGCAGGTGGCTCATGCTTCCCCGCCCTGGCCGTCGTCGTGGCGCGCCGCTTCGCGCGCTTCCTCGTGGCGGCGCCGTTCGCTGCGCTGGAACTCGCGCTCGGCGCGGCTGCCGTCGACGTGGTCGCTGTCGTTGTCGGCGCGGCTGCGGATCGCCAGCACGATGCTCACCGCCGTCATCGCGAAGGCGATCACGATGGCCGTCAGCACCAGCGCCTGCGGCAGCGGATCGGTGTGGTGGGCCAGGTCGGCCGGCACGCCCGCCCGCAGCACCGGCGGCTTGCCGGCCGTCAGCCCGCCGCCGGCGAAGATCAGCAGGTTGGTCGCATAGGACAGCAACGCCAGCCCCAGAATCACGTCGAAGCTGCGCGCGCGCAGCAGCAGGTACACGCCCGCCGCGGTGAGGATGCCGATCGCGCTCGCCATCGCCAGTTCCATCAGGACGCCTCCATCAGCCCATCTCCCCGGTGCGGGTGGAACGCGCGCCCGGTTCGATCACGCCCAGGTGCGCCACCCGCGTGCGCGAGGGCTTGATCGTGCCCAGCATCGACAGGATCAGCATGGCCCCGCCGAACACCACCAGGTAAACGCCGGTGTCGAAGCCCATCGCGCTGGCCAGTGGCACTTCGCCGATCAGCGGCAGGTGCAGGTCCAGGTGGCCGCTGGTCAGGAACGGTACGCCGAACAGCAGCGAAGCCGTGCCGCTCAACCCGGCCACGATCAGCCCGGCGCCGATGCACCTGATGTAGTCGAAGCCGAAGCGCGACTCCACCGAGGCCGCGCCCTGGATCACGTACTGGATCAGCAGCGGCACCGCCAGCACCAGTCCGGCGATGAAGCCGCCGCCGGGCGCGTTGTGGCCGCGCAGGAACAGGAATACGGAGACCGTCAGGGTCAGCGGGAACATGATCTGCGCCAGATCCGCCGGCACCGGCAGCTTCACCGGCGGCCCGGACATCACCTTCTCCGGCGCCAGCCGCGCGCGCCGCAGCAGCGCGTGCACGATCAGCGCGGCGATGCCGAACACGGTGATCTCGCCGAAGGTGTCGAAGCCGCGGAAATCCACCAAGATCACGTTGACCACGTTGCGGCCGTAGGCTTCCGGCAATGAGCGCGCCAGCATTTCGCTGCCGATGCTGTCGCCGCCGCGCGTCATCACCGCGTAGGCGAGCGCCGCCACGCCCAGCCCCGCCGCCAGCGCCACCACGATGTCGCGCAGGCGCCGCCGCGGCGCGCGCTCCGGCGGCGAGCGCGGCGGCAGGTAGTGCAGGCCCAGCAGCAGCAACGCCAGGCTGACCATCTCCACCATCAACTGGGTCAGCGCCAGGTCCGGCGCGGACAGGAACACGAACGCCAGGCTGACCATCAGCCCGATCCCGCCCATCACGATCAGCGCCAGCAGGCGTTGCCGGTACAGCCGGATCGTGTAGACCGTGCACGCCACCAGCACCAGCCACAGCATCCAGCCGAGCAACGGCATCGGCTGCGGCGCGCGCCATGGCAGCGCCTCCCCGCCGCCGAGAAACGGCGCCGCGCCCACGGCGAGCGCCGCCAGCACCAGCCACAACAGGCTGCGCTGCAGGCTACCGTTGGCCACGCCGTCGGTGAAGCGCCCGGCCAGCGCGTACAGCGCCTCCATGTTCCAGCGGAACACGCGCCGCCCCAGCGAGCGCCGCACGATGGCATGCAGGTCCAGCAGCCGGCGCAGGCCGAAGTACAGCGCGACACCGCCGGCGATGCCGGCCAGGCTCATCAGCAGCGGCTTGTTCACCCCGTGCCAGACCGCCAGGCTGTAGTCGGGCATCGACTCGCCCAGGATCGCCGCCGCGCCGGCGTGCAGCACCGGCGCGACCGTCCACGCCGGGAACACCCCCACCGCCACGCACAGCACCACCAGCACTTCCACCGGGATCTTCATCCAGCGCGGCGGCTCGTGCGGCTGGGTGTCGATGTCGCGCGGGCCCCGGCCGAAGAAGGTTTCCATCACGAAGCGCAGGCTGTAGGCCACGCCGAACACGCCGTAGAGCAGCGCCACGATGCTGATGGCGTGGCGCATGCCGCGATGGGCCTCGATGTCCAGCGCCTCGGCGAAGAACATCTCCTTGGACAGGAAGCCGTTGAGGAGCGGGATGCCCGCCATCGCCAGCGCGGCGGCGATCGCCAGCGCGCTGGTCCACGGCAGGCTGCGCCGCAGGTTGCCCAGCCGGCGCATGTCGCGCGTGCCGGTCTCGTGGTCGATGATGCCCGCCGCCATGAACAGCGACGCCTTGAAGGTGGCGTGGTTGAGGATGTGGAACACGCCCGCCACCACCGCCATCGGCGTGGACAGGCCGAACAGCAGCGTGATCAGCCCCAGGTGCGAGATGGTGGAATAGGCCAGCACGCCCTTCAGGTCGTGCTGGAAGATTGCGAACCACGCGCCCAGCAGCAGGGTGATCGCGCCGATGCCGCTGACCACGTAGAAGAACGATTCGGTGCCCGCAAGCACCGGGTACAGCCGCGCCAGCAGGAACACGCCGGCCTTCACCATCGTGGCCGAATGCAGGTAGGCCGAGACCGGCGTGGGCGCCGCCATCGCGTGCGGCAGCCAGAAGTGCAGCGGGAACTGCGCGCTCTTGGTGAACACGCCAGCCAGCACCAGCCCCAGCACCCACGGGTACAGCGCGCTGGCGCGGATCGCGTCGCCCGCGGCCAGCACCGCATCCAGTTCGTAGCTGCCCACGATGCGGCCGATCAGCAGCACCCCGCCAAGCAGCGCCAAGCCACCGGCGCCGGTGATCGCCAGCGCCATGCGCGCGCCTTCGCGCGCGTCCTGCCGGTGCGACCAGAAGCCGATCAACAGGAAGGAACTGATGCTGGTGAGCTCCCAGAACACCACCAACAGCAACAGGTTGCCGGCCAGCACAACGCCCAGCATGGCGCCCATGAACAGCAGCAGGTAGGCGTAGAAGCGCCGCACGCTGTCGCCGGGGCCGAGGTAGTAGTGCGCGTACAGCACCACCAGCGCACCAATCGCCAGCACCAGCCCGGCGAACATCCAGGCCAGCCCGTCCAGGCGCAGGCTGAAGTCCAGCCCGGCCTGCGGGATCCAGGCATGCTCGGCGCGGACGATCCAGCCCTGCAGCACGCTCGGCGTCATCCATGCCAGCAGCAGCAGGCCCAGCACGGGCGCCAGGGCCGCCAGCCAGGCGGTCGCGCCGCGCGGAAGCCCACGCGCCAGCGCCACCACCAGCGCCATCGCGAAGGGAAGCGCCAGCAGGATTTCGAGGAAGGGGACCATCAACCGCCTTGCGTTGCAGGGAATGCGCGATTCGCGAGCAAGGGGCCGAGTCTAGCAAACCCGCCCCGCCCCACCTGACCGGCGATTCAGGCCAGCAGCACGATCTCCAGCGCGGCCCAGCCGGCGAACGCCGCCAGCAGGATGCCGCCCTCGCCGCGGCTGATGCGCAGGTCGCCGCGCAGCATCGGGTACAGCACCAGCACGAAGGCGATGGCCGCCGGCAGTTCCAGCCGGACGAAGGATTCGGGCAGCGGCAAGGGCCGGATCGCCGCCATGCCACCCACCACGACCAGCAGGTTGAACAGGCTGGAGCCGATGACGTGGCCGGCCACCATGTCGCCCTGCCCGCGCCGCGCCGCCATCACCGCCGCCGCGACCTCCGGCAGCGCGGTGCCGATGGCCACCGGCAACAGGCCGGTCAGCAGCGGCGACAGCCCCCACTGCGCGCCGATCATCGGCGCGCCCTGCACCACGAAGCGCGCCCCGTAGTGGAGCAGCGCCACCGCGATGGCGAAGCGCAGCAGGTTCAGCCACAGCACCGTGCGGGTGCCGGCATAGGCCACCACGTCCGCGCGCACCGCCTCGCCTTCGCGCCGCCCGCGCGCCAGCACGAAGCCCAGCATCGCCACGAAGCCCAGCAACAGCGCCATGCCCTCGACCCGGGTCACCACACCGTCCAGCCCGAACACGATCAGCGCCAGCGACGCCAGCGCCAGCAGCACCAGCAGCGGCGACAGCAGCCGCATGCGGATCCACAGCGGCGCCACCAGCGCCGCCACGCCCAGCGTCAGCCCCAGGTTGACGATGTTGCTGCCCACCGCGTTGCCCAGCGCCAGGTCCTGCGCGCCCACCACCAGCGCGCGCGCGTTGACCGCCAGCTCGGGCAGCGACGTGCCGAAGGCGATCAGCAGCAGGCCGGCCACGAACGGCGAGGCGCCCAGCCGCTGCGCCAGGCCCGACGCGCCCTTGACGATGGAATCGCCGCCCAGCGCCAGCAGCACCAGGCCCAGCACGAACATTCCCCAGGCTTCCGTCATTGCCGCCCCTCCCTCGGTTGGCTCCGATTCTATGCCCGTCTAGCTGCATCCCTCCACGTATTCCACCTGCGGCGCCAGCCCCACCCGCCACGCGGTGACCTTGCCGGCGGCATCGGCCTCGAACACCAGCCGGGTCGGCGCCACGTCGCCGGCGGCGATGGACAGGTATTGCCCGCCCTGCACGTACTTGTGCGGCGCGGAGACCAGGCCGCTGCCGTAGAGCCTGCGCAGTTCGTCCACGCTCATGCCGACCTTGCCGCCGCCGGGCGCGGTCTCCTTGTCGGTGCCCACGTCGTAGCGGACGAAGCGGCCGTCCTCCATCATGAAGGCGAAGTCCGCCGGGCGCGTGATCCACTTCGGCCACAGGTAATGGCAGGTGCTGTCCGCCGCCGGCGCGCCGTTCAATTCACCGCCCCAGGCCGCGCGCGCTTCCTCCACGGTGCTGCCCAGCTTCATGTCGCCGTAGCCGAGGAAGCTCGCCTGGCTCACCGGGCCGGCCGGTGCAGTAGTGTCGTCCACCGCCGGCGCCGGCTGCGCCGCTTCGGCCACCGGCGTGCTGGCCGCCGTGCTCAGCGGCGCGTCCTGCGCGGGCGCCGGTTCGCGCTGGCATGCGGGCAGCAGGGCGACCGCCATCAGGATCGGCAGCATCGGCTTCATCGGCTTCCTCCATTGCTTGGCCCCACAGCGTAGCCGGCGCACGTTAATCCGCCGCGAACATCCGGCGTCGCATGCGCGCCCTGCCGCATGTATCTGGTCCGGGCGCTTGCGCGATTCCGGAGGCGCTCATTCGAGAACGCTACCGTTCGCCAAGGATCGGATGCCCGCCCCGGGTGTCTGCGCGCGGGCCTGCCGATGCCGTGTGGAAGCGACCATCGCGCACACGCACAAAGATCATCGGCAAGCCGCCCGCTGGAGCATGAGCATGATGCGTACGGCACTGCGCCAGGCGCGTACCTGCGCGACGGCGATATCCGCTACAGCCACGACGCACTGATGTTCGGTGCGCTGGAAGCGGAAGGACCGGAAACCAAGCATCCTGCACGCCAGCACCAGCACGCACGCCTACGCCAAGGACATGCCTTTCCGGCGTCCGCCGCCACGCCGCGCTCAGTTCCGCGGCGCAGCGAAGTGCTTCTGCAACCCCGCCCAGCAGGCCTGGTAGTCGCGCTGCCGGTGCGGCGCTTCCACCGCCTGCCGCGTCGGCCGGATCACCGCGCGCGTCTCGAACATGAAGGCCATGGTGTCGGCGATGACGTCCGGCCTGGACAGGTCGGCATGCGACGCCTTCTCGAACGTCGCCGCATCCGGCCCGTGTCCGGTCATGCAGTTGTGCAGCGATGCCCCGCCCGGCGCGAAGCCCTCTGCCTTGGCGTCGTACACGCCATGGACCAGGCCCATGAACTCGCTGGCGATGTTGCGGTGGAACCACGGCGGCCGGAACGTGTCCTGCGCCACCAGCCAGCGCGGCGGGAAGATCACGAAGTCCATGTTGCCCACGCCCGGCGTGTCGCTGGGCGAGGTCAGCACCAGGAAGATCGACGGGTCCGGATGGTCGTAGCTGATTGAGCCGATGGTGTTGAAGCAGCGCAGGTCGTAGCGGTACGGCGCGTAGTTGCCGTGCCAGCCCACCACGTCCAGCGGCGAATGGCCGATGCCGGCGCGCCACAGATGGCCCTGGAACTTGGCGATCAGTTCGAACTCGCCCTCCACGTCCTCGTAGGCCGCCACCGGCGCCTCGAAATCGCGCGGATTGGCCAGTCCGTTGGAACCGATCGGCCCCAGGTCGGGCAGGCGCAGGTACGCGCCGAAGTTCTCGCACACGTAGCCGCGCGCCTGGCCGTCCGGCAGTTCCACCGCGAAGCGCACGCCGCGCGGGATCACCGCGATCTGCTGCGGCTCCACCTCAACCACGCCGAACTCGGTGGCGATGCGCAGGCGCCCGAGCTGCGGCACGATCAACAACTCGCCGTCGGCATCGTAGAAATAGCGGCCCTGCATCGACCGGTTGGCTGCATACAGATGGATGCCGACGCCGTGCTGCGCTTCCGGCGATCCGTTGCCGGCCATCGTGTACAGGCCATCGACGAAATCCGTCGGCGTCTCCGGCAACGGCAGCGGCGACCAGCGCATCTGGTCCGGCGACACAGGCCCCGCGCTGAAATCGCTGTGCAGGTGGTGCTGCGCATACGGCGCGAACGGCCCGTGCATCGCCGCCGGGCGGATGCGGTACAACCAACTGCGCCGGTTCTCCGCGCGCGGCGCGGTGAACGCGGTGCCGCTGAGCTGCTCGGCATACAGCCCGTGCGCCACCCGCTGCGGCGAGTTGCGGCCTTCCGGCAGCGTGCCGGACACGGCCTCGGTGGCGAAGTGGTTGCCGAAGCCGGTCATGTATCCGTGGTCCGTCTGACTCATAGCTCGTCTCGCTGCTTAAAGCCCCTCTCCCGCCGGGAGAGGGGTTGGGGAGAGGGCAGGCCGGGGGAGGAAATTCCAGATCGCCTCGACCACCGCGTCCGTGTTGCTCAGCACATCGTTGTCCCAGAACCGGACAATCCGCCAGCCTTGGGATTCCAAATAGCGGCTCCTGGCCGCATCAGCCGCTTCGGTATGCTGCGATCCATCCAATTCGATCGCCAGCCTGGCTTCCACACAGCAGAAGTCGATTACATAGGGTGGAACCGGATGCTGTCGCCGGAACTTGTGCCCCTCCAGCCGTCCGCCACGCAGGTACTGCCACAACCTGCGCTCCGCATCCGTCATCTCCTTGCGCAACCGCCTGGCATTGTCCCGTGTCCATGTCGGAAGGGGTGGGTTCACCATCTCGGACCTCCTGTCCGCATCTGTTCCGGCTCCAGCCATGTCAAGCATAGTGGCTCCGCCCTGCCCTCACCCCAACTCCTCTCCCGAAGGGAGAGGGACTCAAAGAGGCTTAAAGCACCCCGCGCCGCATCTGGTCGCGCTCTATGCTCTCGAACAGCGCCTGGAAATTCCCTTCGCCGAAGCCCTCGTTGCCCTTGCGCTGGATGATCTCGAAGAAGATCGGGCCCAGCGCGTTCTGGGTGAAGATCTGCAGCAGCTTGCGCTGCTTGGTCTCCGGGTCGGCGTCGATCAGGATCTTGTTGCGCGCCAGCCGCGCGACGTCCTCGCCGTGGTCGGGGATACGCTGGTCGATCACTTCGAAATAGGTGTCCGGCGTATCCAGGAACTCCACGCCCGCCGCGCGCATCCTCTCCACCGTGTCGTAGATGTCGTCGGTGAAGCAGGCGATGTGCTGGATGCCCTCGCCCTTGTACTGGTCCAGGTACTCGTTGATCTGGCTCTTCGGATCGCTGGATTCGTTGAGCGGGATGCGCACCATGCCGTCCGGCGCGGTCATCGCCTTGGACAGCAGGCCGGTCTTGGCGCCCTTGATGTCGAAGTAGCGGATCTCGCGGAAGTTGAACAGCCGTTCGTAGTAGTCCGCCCACTTGGCCATGTTGCCGTGGTACAGGTTGTGCGTCAGGTGGTCGATGAAGGTCAGGCCGAAGCCCTTCGGCATCAGCTCCACGCCGGGCAGGTATTCGTAGTCCGGGTCGTGGATGGTGCCCTGGTCGTCGTAGCGGTCGACGATGTACAGCATGCAGTCGCCGATGCCCTTGATCACGGGCGCGGCCACCGCCTTGCTCAGCTCGTCGGCGGCGTCGAAGGACTCGGCACCGTTCTTCAGCGCCTGCATGCGCGCCCACTCGGCCAGCTTGTTGACGCGGATGGCGAAACCGCAGGCCGAGGGACCGTGCTGCGCGGCGAAGCGCGCGGCGAAGGAATCCGGGTCCTCGTTGATCAGGAAGGTGCAGTCGCCCTGGCGATAGGTGCTGATGGGCCGCGTCCGGTGCCGGGCCACCTGCACGAACCCCATCTTTCGGAAATAATCATGCAGGTGCCGGGCCTGGCCCTGGGGGGCGGCGAACTCGACGAACTCGAAGCCGTCGATGCCCATCGGGTTGTCGAAGGTGGCCGGGCGCATGCCGGGGTCGGGTTGTGCGTTCATGGGACACCTCGCTAGGCTTGCAGGAATCTGCGGTATTTATAGTTTCAATTGAAACCAACAACAAGTAGCAGCGCAGCATGAGCCAGCCAGCCAACCCCGCAGATGCCTCCGGGCACGCCGATTTCGACCTCGACCGCCTGTTCTCCTACCGGCTCAGCGTGCTGTCCAACCGCATCAGCGGGGCGATTTCGCGCGAATACCACCGCCGCTTCGGCCTGGCGATCACCGAATGGCGGGTCATGGCGGTGCTGGGGCGCTTCCCCGGCCTGTCCGCCGGCGAAGTGGCCGCGCGGACCGCGATGGACAAGGTGGCGGTCAGCCGCGCGGTGGCGCGCCTGCTGGAGCGCGCCCTGATCCAGCGCGAGATCCACGGCGACGACCGCCGCCGCTCGGTGCTGGCCCTGACCGACGAAGGCTTCCGTGTCTACGACGAGGTCGCCCCGCTGGTGATGGACTACCACACCCGCCTGCTGGAATCCTTCAGCGAAGAGGAACGCGCCCTGCTGGACCGCCTGATCGACCGCCTGGCCGACGAAGGCGTGAAGCGCATCGAAGGCTGAGCCAAGCGCCGAAGCCCGCTCTCGCGGGCGTAAGGCTTTCAGCGCGCGCTTCGGTGCAAAGGATGCTGTTGCCACAGCACGCGCGTCACCACGCCTTCACCGCGGCCTCTTGTAGGAGGGGCTTCAGCCCCGACGCCCTCCGACCCGACACCGCGATCCCCAAAAACGAACGGCGGCCCAAGGCCGCCGTTCGCATCCGGAACAAAGATCACGACACGAGCCACAACCACGGCGCGGGATGGCTCCCATGCCGCGGTCGGAACTGTCCCCCATAGCGCTGGGATGACGACCGTTCCCGCAAAACCACTGGATCCCCGCCTTCGCCGGGATGACGCATCGACAAGCGTGTGCCCACATCGTGGGCGCACGCCAATGCGTTACTTCACGCCATGCATCAGCTTCTGGATCAGCGGCGCGATCAGGAACAGGAACGCGCCCGGGATCACCAGCGCCCAGAAGCCGAATGTGTAGCCACTCAACGCCGACTGCACGTTCATGCCACCCTCGCCGCTGACGTGGCTGGCGAAAATACCCGACAGGTTGTTGCCGATAGCCGTGGATAGGAACCAGCCACCCATGCCGAAGCCGACCAGCCGCACCGGCGCCAGCTTGGTCACCATCGACAGGCCGATGGGCGACAGGCAGAGCTCGCCGACCGACTGGATGACATAGACCATGAACAGCGTCCAGAACGGGATCTTCAGTGTCTGCGGATCCACGAGGCTGGACAGCGCGAACATCAGCAGCAGGAAGGCCAGGCCGTTGAAGATCAGGCCCAGGCCGAACTTGCGCGGGATCGACGGGTTCTTGCTGCCCATCTTCACCCACAGCCACGCCAGCACCGGCGCCAGCGTGATGATCGCCAGCGAGTTGACCGACTGAAACCAACCCACTGGGAAGATCCAGCCACCGAAGTCGCGATCGACGATGTTCTGCGCCAGGAAGTTGAACGAACTACCTGCCTGCTCGAAGAAGCACCAGAACAGCACGTTGAAGACAAAGATGATCAGCATGGCGATGGCCATGTCGCGCCGAATCGCACCGTCCTTGAAGCCTTCCTTGAGGATCAGCGCGCACAACCCGACGAACAGCACCGTCAGGATCCACTGCAGCGCGCCGGCGCCGATCGACAGCAAGAAGTAGATCACCGGAATGGCGGCGATGGCGCAGACCGCCGTCACCAGCACACGGCCGGTGCCCTCTGCGCCTTCCAGCGGCCGGCCGATGCCCTGCAACTGGCGGCGGCCGAACCAGAACCACACCAGGCTGATCAGCATGCCGATGCCGGAGACCAGGAACACCACCTTGTAGGCCGGCATCTGCGGCGTACCGCCCATCACGCGCTCAGCGAGGATGCCGGTCAGCCACGGCGCGATCATCGCGCCGAGGTTGATGCCCATGTAGAAGAGGGTGAAGCCAGAATCGCGGCGCCCATCGCTGGTGGCGTACAGCTTGCCTACCATCGTCGAGATGTTCGGCTTGAACAGGCCGTTGCCGGCGATCACCGTCGCTAGGCCTAGCCGGAACAGATGCTCGTTCGGCAGCATGATCAGGAACAGTCCCACGGCCATGATCACCGCGCCGAGCAGGATCGAACGCTGGTAACCGATCACCCGGTCGGCCACATAGCCGCCGAACAGCGCCGCCGCATACACCAGCGCCAGGTAGGCGCCGTACAGCCGGCTGGCCGGCGCCTCGCCGGCACTGTCGCCGCCGTAGAACTGGGCGACGATGTACAGGGCCAGCGCCCAGCGCATGCCGTAGAACGCGAAGCGCTCCCAGAACTCGGTCATGAACAGCATCCACAGGGGACGCGGATGTCCCAGTATCTGCTTGAATTCCGGTATCCGTTCCGGCGTTGGCGTATCGACGGCTCCGCTCATGCGGGCTCCCCCTAGAAAGTGGTTCAGGAATTCGGTTTCCCGCGCAACCAGCGCGGAACGCGCGAGGATTACCGACCCGGCCGGCGCGCGTCAAATCCCGGCGACGGACGCACGGGGCGGCTGGCCTGCCGTATTCAGCAAGGCAAGATGCTGATTTCCCAAAGATTCCCGGCCTACGAGGACCGGTTTCCGGCCGACCAGCGGGACCGCCTCAGTGCGGCCGCAGGTAGCGCGTGTCGTCGAACGTGCTGCACCACTGCGGCCGGTAGACCACCACCAGCGCCATCGCGCCGCCGGACATGAACGCCTCGCCGAACATCATCAGCGGCGTGGCCAGCAGGTAGAACGGCGCGCCCGCCAGCCCCAGCCAGGCCGCGCCCGCGTACTTCAGCAGGTTGCACGCGGCGATCGCCAGCGCGCCGCCCACGAAGCCCTGCGCCAGCACGTACACGAACAGGTTGGGCGGCAGCCGCCGTTCGCAGAACCGCGACCAGGCCCAGCCCGCCGCCACCGGCAGGGCCCCGGTAGCGAGGAAGTCCGGCCCCGGCCCCAGCCAGGCGTAGCCGAATGGCCAGGCCACCAGCGACACCACCGCCAGCGCGCACAGGGCGAACGCCGGGCCGAACATCAGCGTGGCGACCATCGCGCCGACGAAGTTCAGTTGCACCCCGGCCAGCCCGTGGGTGTTGAACACCCGCAGCAGCACCAGCGCCATGGTCGCCATGCCCAGCACCCGCTGCGCCTCGGCATCGCCCTGCACCTTGTGCCATGGCAGGCGCCGCGCCGCGATGGCCAGCAACGCCAGCGCCGCCGCGGACGCACTCCACTGCACGGCGGCCGTGGCGTCCACGCCGGCTCAGCGCCCCGGACCGATCGAGGTCCGCACGTCGAACAGCTCCGGGAAGAAGGTCAACTCCAGCGCCTGCCTCAGAAAGCCCACGCCGCTGGAGCCGCCGGTGCCGCGTTTGAAGCCGATGATGCGCATGACCGTGCGCATGTGGCGGAAGCGCCACAACTGGAACTGCGTCTCCAGGTCCACCAGGTCCTCGCACAGCGAGTATTCCCGCCAGTAGCGGTCGGTGTCCTCGTAGACGGCCTCGAACACCGGCAGCAGCGCCGCGTCGGCCGCATGCGCCTGCCGCCAGTCGCGCCGCAGGTGCTCGGCCGGCACCGCATGGCCCCAGCGCGCCAAGTACATCAGGAACTCGTCGTACAGGCTGGCTGCCTCCAGCACCGCCTCCAAGCCGGCGTGCGCCTCGGCGTCGTGGGCGAACACCTTGAGCATGGCCGCGTTCTTGTTGCCCAGCATGAACTCGATGGTGCGGTACTGCAGCGACTGGAAGCCGGAGGACGGCCCCAGCAGGTCGCGGAAACCCATGTACTCCGACGGCGTCAGCGTCTCCAGCACCGACCATTGCTCGGTCAACTGGCGCAGCACCTGCTTGGCCCGCGCCAGTACCTTGCGGCACTGCCAGACCTGGTCGCGCTGGAGGAAGCCGATGGCCGCGCGCAGCTCGTGGATCATCAGCTTCAGCCACAGCTCGGACACCTGGTGCTGGACGATGAACAGCATCTCGTCGTGGTGCGGCGGGTCCGACACCGGGTGCTGCGCCGACAACAACTGTTCCAGGTGCAGGTAGCCACCGTAGCTCATGCGGCCGGTCAGGTCGGTGTGGATGCCCGCCTCCAGCGGGCGCTCGTTCTTCTCTACGGACATCCGTCTTCAACGCGCGGCGCTGCCGGGGCAGCCAGGCCCATCAGGGTACCCGATGCGCCATGCGGCCCTGCCGGCAACCGCCGGTCCGCGCGCGCTGGCCGAACTTCCGCGCCGGCATGCGGTCGAGGAAAGCGGCCCATGCACGCCTGCAATGCGCGCCGGGCCGCATACTGTCCGCGCAGCCAGCGGTGCCCCGCGCATCGTCCGCCCACGCGGCGATGCCCGCGTGACACCGCACGCCACTCCGGCAAGCGTCTGTTCCGGCAGCGTTTTCCGGCATCGCGGCGCGTTCTTCCGCCGTCGTGTTGCTGCATTGCACGACGGCAGTGGTGCCCGCACTGCCTATGATTGCATCTGAAACCAATTCAGCGGATACGAGCGAAACGTCCCGATGACCATCGCCGCAAGCTTCGAGATCGAATACCTGCAATACCTCGGCCCGGACGGCATGCTGGTGCGCGACGACCTGCCCGAGCCCGGGCGCGACGTGCCGCGCCTGCGCGAACTGTTCCGGCAGATGCTGTTCGTGCGCACCTTCGACGCCAAGGCCATCGCCCTGCAGCGCACCGGCAAGCTGGGCACCTATGCCAGTTGCTTGGGCCACGAGGCCACCCACGTCGGCATCGGCGCCTCCATGCGGGCCGGCGACGTGTACGCGCCCAGCTACCGCGAATACGGCACCATGTTCATGCGCGGCGTGCGCCCGCGCGACGTGCTGTTGTACTGGGGCGGCGACGAGCGCGGCAGCGACTACGACCGCGGCAGCGACGCCCGCAACGATTTCCCCTTCTGCGTGCCCATCTCCACCCAGTGCCTGCACGCCGCCGGCGCCGCGCTGTCGTTCAAGCTGCGCAGGCAGCCGCACATCGCCGTCAGCACCTGCGGCGACGGCGGTTCGTCGAAGACCGATTTCTACGCCGCGCTCAATTCCGCCGGCGCCTACGAACTGCCGCTGGTGCTGGGCGTGATCAACAACGGCTGGGCCATCTCGGTGCCGCGCAGCGCGCAGACCGGCGCGCAGACGCTGGCGCAGAAGGGTCTGGCCGGCGGCCTGCACTGCCTGCAGGTGGACGGCAACGACCTGATCGCCGTGCTGGAAGGCATGCGCCGCGCCGCCGAACGCGCGCGCAAGGGCCAGGGCGGCACCGTGATCGAATTCGTCACCTACCGCCTGTCCGACCACACCACCGCCGACGACGCCCGCCGCTACCGCGACGACGCCGAGGTCAAGGCCGGCTGGGAACGCGAGCCGCTGACCCGCCTGCGCACCTGGCTGACCGCGCAGGGCGCCTGGAGCGAGGCCGAGGAAGCCGCGTGGAAGGAGGAATGCGGCGCGCGCGTGGACGAGGAGGTCAACGTCTACCTCAACACCCCGGTGCAGCCGGTCGAGGCGATGTTCGATTACCTGTATGCCGATCCGCCGCCGGACCTGCTGGCCCAGCGCGCCGCCGCCCTCGCCGCGGAGGGCCGTCCATGAGCACCGTGATGAAACCGGAAAACAAGACCGTGGGAGCGACGTCAGTCGCGAAACCCGAAGCCGCGGCAACACCCACCGCCATCACCCTGATCGAAGCCATCACCCAGGCGCTGGCCTGGGAGATCGCGCACGACGAATCGGTCATCGTGCTGGGTGAGGACGTGGGCGTGAACGGCGGCGTGTTCCGCGCCACCGCCGGCCTGCAGCAGAAGTTCGGCCCCGAGCGCGTGCTGGACACGCCGCTGGACGAGACCACCATCGCCGGCCTGACCGTCGGCCTGGCCGCGCAGGGCATGAAGCCGGTGGCCGAGGCGCAGTTCGACGGCTTCGTCTACCCCATGATGGACCACATCGTCTGCCACGCCGCGCGCCTGCGCAACCGCACGCGCGGCCGCCTGCATTGCCCGATGGTGCTGCGCGTGCCGTGGGGCGGCGGCATCCGCGCGCCGGAACACCACAGCGAGGCCAACGAGGCCATCTTCACCAACGTGCCCGGCCTGCGCGTGGTCATGCCGTCCAGCCCGCAGCGTGCCTACGGCCTGTTGCTGGCGGCGATCCGCGACCCGGACCCGGTCATCTACATGGAGCCCAAGCGCATCTACCGCCAGTACAAGGAAGTGGTCGCCGACGACGGCGACGCGCTGCCGCTGGACGTGTGCTTCGTACTGCGCGACGGCACCGACGTGACCCTTGTGAGTTGGGGCGCGCAGGTGAAGGAAGCGCTGGAAGCGGCCGACAGGCTGGCCGGCGAAGGCATCAGCGCCGAGGTCATCGACGTGGCCACGCTCAAGCCGCTGGACTTCGACACCATCGCCGAATCCGTCGCCAGGACCGGCCGCTGCGTGATCGTGCACGAAGCGCCGCGCACCGCGGGCTTCGGCGCCGAGATCGCCGCGCGCCTGGCCGAGCAGTCCATGTACGACCTGCGGGCGCCGGTCGAGCGCGTCACCGGCTACGACACCCACATCCCGCTGTTCCGCCTGGAAATGAAGTACCTGCCCAGCGTCGACAAGATCGTCGCCGCAGCCAAGCGGGCGATGGCGAACGGCTAGGACGGCCGCCGTGCCGCCGGACAGGACCCCGCGCGCCTGCGTGCGGGGCGCACAAGCAACGAGGTAGCCGTGTCGAAGAAGCATGCCCGCGCGACGCCGCCGCATTCCGCACGCCCCGGCGCTATCCGCCGCGGCGCCGGCAGGCCGTGATGCTGCGCGCACGCGTCGCCGCCGCGCATCGTGCGCCGGAGCGGCCGGCCATCCGGGTGACGATTGGCGACCGCGTGACCCTGGGCGAGCGCGATACCGACTGGCCGCAGTTCGTCTGGGCCATGCTGGCCAGCGGGCTGGGCGGCTGGATCCCGGCGGCGATGTTCGACGCCGAGCGCGGCCCGGCCCGGGCGCTGGACGACTACGACACGCGCGAACTGGATGCCGGGGAGGGCGAACTCCTCGTCCTCCACCACGAGACCGCATCCTGGTGGTGGGCGCAGGACGCACGGGGCCGCACCGGCTGGATTCCCGCGCGCAACATCGAGATCATCGACGGGCGCTGATTCCACCCATGACGCCTGGCCGCACCGGACACTTCCTCCGGGCCGGCCCGGCCCACGAAAACGCAACGAACGGATACAGAGCAGGAACCGAGCATGAGCGAGAGCAAGACCTTCCACCTTCCCGACCTGGGCGAAGGCCTCCCGGATGCCACCATCGTCGAGTGGTTCGTCAAGGAAGGCGACGTGGTCCGCCTGGACGAGCCGCTGGTATCGATGGAGACGGCCAAGGCCGTGGTCGAAGTGCCCTCGCCGGTCTCCGGCAAGGTACTCAAGCTGGCCGGCGGCGCCGGCGACGTGGTGGTCACCGGCAGCATGCTGGCCGTGTTCGAACCCGACCCCACCCTGCCGCAGCGCGCCGAAGGCCAGGACACCGGCCACCACCACGGCCCGGCGAAAGAACAGGCGGGCGCGGGGGAAGCGGCCCGCAGAGCGGATGAAGGCAAGCCCACCGAACCCGAGGCAGCGGCCCTCGCGACCGACGCCGCTCCCGCCGACGCCGGCACCGTCGTCGGCGCCATGCAGACCTCCAACGCCATCCACGCCGAACAGGCCGTCGCCATGGGTGGCGTCAAGGCCATGCCCGCCGTGCGCGCGATGGCGAAGAAGCTCGGCGTGGACCTGACCCGCGTGCGCGCCACCGGCGCCGACGGCGCCGTGACGATGCAGGACGTGAAGCAGGCGGCCGCCAGCGGCACTGCTCCTGTAGGAGGGGCTTCAGCCCCGACCGCGGCACCACGGCAAAGCATCGGGGCTGAAGCCCCTCCTACAGTGGCATCTACACCGCAGCGCACCACACTGTCCGCCTCCGGCAAGCCCATGCGCACGCAGCCGCCGGGCGTTTCCGTCAGCGGTCAGCCGGAACAGCTCAAGGGCGTGCGCCGCAACATGGCGCGGGTGATGGCCGACGCGCACGCCAGAGTCGTGCCCACCACGCTCAGCGACGACGCCGACCTGCACGCCTGGCATCCCTGCAACGACGTCACCGTGCGGCTGGTGCGCGCCATCGTGTGCGCCTGCAAGGCGGTGCCGGCGATGAACGCCTGGTTCGACGGCGACAAGCTCACCCGCACCCTGCACCCGCAGGTGGACATCGGCATCGCCGTGGACACCGACGACGGCCTGTTCGTGCCCGCGCTGCGCAACGCCGACATCCTCGACGCCGGCGGCGTGCGCGAAGGCATCAATCGCCTGCGCGCGCAGGTCGAGGACCGCAGCATCCCGGCCTCGGAACTGACCGGCTACACCATCTCGCTGAGCAACTTCGGCATGTTCGCCGGCCGCTACGCCACCCCGGTGGTGGTGCCGCCGTGCGTGGCCATCGTCGCCGCCGGCCGCGCCCGCCACCAGGTCACGCCGGTGATGGGCGGCTTCGAATCGCACAAGGTCGTCCCGCTGTCGGTGACCTTCGACCACCGCGCCTGCACCGGTGGCGAGGCCGCGCGCTTCCTCAAGGCGATGATCGACGACCTGGCCCTGCCGGCATGAGCCTGCGCCGGCTGACGCCGATGCTGCGCACGCCGGACCTGCCCGGTACGCTCGCGTTCTACCGCGACGTGCTGGGCTTCGGCGTGGCCTCGGGGTCGCTGGAACAGGGCTGGTTCGCGCTGCGGCGGGACGGCGCGGAACTGATGCTGTCGGGCCTCAACGGCCACGAGGGCGACCAGGCACCGGCCTTCACCGGCTCGCTCTATTTCGAAGTCGCCGACGTGGACGCACAGTGGGACGCCGTGCGCGACCGCGCCCGCATCTGCTACACGCCGGAGGATTTCGCCTACGGCATGCGCGAGTTCGGCGTGTACGACAACAACGGCTACCTGCTGCAATTCGGCGCGCCCATCGCGGACGCGCCCTGACCGCGACCTGCGGCAGGATGCCGGCACTCGTCCTTCCCCCGGAGCCCCTATGACGCACCGCAGCCGCCTCGCCGGATTCATCATCGACAGCCAGGTCGACGACCTGCCCGCCGCCTCGGCGTTCTGGAGCGCCGCACTCGGGCTGGAGGTCACCCATCCCGACGATGGCGGCCTGGGGATCTACGACAAGTTCGAGCCCGGCCCGGGCGGCCTGCACATCGAAGTGCAGAAGGTGGAACACCCCTCGCACGTGCACCTGGACATCGAGACCGACGACATCGAGGCCGAAGTCGCGCGCCTGGAAGCGCTGGGCGCCAAGCGCATCCAGCACGTGCGCAACCGCTGGTGGGTGATGGAAGCCCCCACCGGCCACCGCTTCTGCGTGGTGCCGATGGACGAGCACAGCCCGCGCGGCGAACCGAACGCATGGCCATGACCATGCCCCCTGCCTGTAGGAGCGACGTCAGTCGCGACCGGAAATCCTGAAAAACAGGAGACACGGATCAAAGCGGATAAACACTGATAAGGCTCTCTGCTTTATCCGTGGTTATTCGCTTTGATCCGCGTTCAATGATGTTGTGTTGTCGCGGTCGCGACTGACGTCGCTCCTACGGGGATTGCGCCGGCTACTCACGCGCAGGCGCGCTGCGCTCGCGCACGGCCTTGAACTCGGAACCATCCAGCCAGTGGGGCCATTCGCCGCTGTCGGCGATGCGCCGGCCCAGGTCATACAGCAGCGTCGTGTCCTGCGCCTGTCCGCTGGCGTCCCACGCGGGCGTCCATGCATCGCAGGGCTGGTGGTAGCAACGGGCGAAATAGGCTTCGCGCAGCGCCTTGCCGCTTTCCACGCCGCCCTGCACGCAGTCCAGCCCCGCGCCCGCGGTGATGGCCGGCACGCCCATGCGCGCGAACGCGAAATGGTCGGCGCGGTAGAAGAAGCCCGCTTCCAGGTTGGGATCGGGCGAATAGCGCCGTCCCCGGGCCTCGGCCGCACGTTCGAGATCGGCTTCCAGCGACACGCGGCCGTTGCCCCACGAAGCGATGTCGCTGGCCGGGCCGTCCGGGCTGAGCATCTCGATGTTGAGCACGGCGGCGGTCTTCTCCAGCGGCGCCAGCGGATGCGCGGCGTAGTAGCCGGCGCCCAGCAGGCCCTTCTCCTCCGCGGTCAGCGCCATGAACAGCAGGCTGCGCTGCGGGCGCGGCCCAGCGGCGAACACGCGCGCCAGTTCCAGCACCGCCGCCACGCCGGTGGCGTTGTCCACCGCACCGTGGCGGATGCGGTCGCCGTCCTGGTCCACCTCGCCGATGCCGAAGGCGTCCCAGTGCGCCGAATAGATGACGGTCTCGTCCGACCGCTGCGCGCCTTCCAGCCGGCCGATCACGTTGTGGGTCGTCACCTGGTCGCGCTCCATCGCGAAATCCGCCGACAAGGTGGCGTCGCCCAGCGGCACCGGGCGGAACTGCGGCGTCTGCGCCTTCCTCTTCTCGGCCTCGAAATCCAGCCCGGCGCGGCGGAACAGCGACACCGCCAGCTCGCGCTGCATCCAGCCACGCAGCAGGGTGTGGTAGCGCGCAGCGTCGGCGCGCGGGATGTCGAACACCGGCGAAAGCCCGGACGCGCGCACCGTGGCCCAGCCGTAGGCGGCCGGCGCGGTCTCGTGCACGATCAGCACGCCGGCCGCGCCCTGCCGCGCCAGCTCCTCGTACTTGTAGGTCCAGCGGCCGTAGTAGGTCACCGCGCGGCCGTCGAAGGCGCCGGGTTGCGCGGCCTCGAAATCCGGATCGTTGATCAGCACCACCGCGACCTTGCCGGCCAGGTCCGCGCCCTTGTAGTCGTCCCAGCCGCGCTCGGGCGCGCTCACGCCGTAGCCGACGAACACCAGCGGCGCCTCGTGCAACGACACCCGTTCGACCGGGCTCAGGCTCTGCAGCACCACGTCCTCGCCGTTGGCCAGCGCCTGCGCCTGCCCACCCATGCGCAGCGTCGCCGCCACCGGTCCCTGCACCTGCACGCGCACCAGCGGCACCGCCTGGGTCCAGCCACCGTCCTCGCCGCCGGGCTGCACGCCGGCCTGCTTGAACGCATCGATCAGGTAGGCCAGCGTCTTCTCTTCGCCCGGCGTCGCCGGCGCGCGCCCCTCGAATGCGTCCGAAGCCAGGATGCGCACATGGCGCGAAAGATTCTCCGCACTGATCCCGCCGCCCGGCACTTCCGCCGCCGATGCGGACACCGCCCACAGGCAAAGCAACCCCCACGGCACCGAACGCTTCATCGCTCCACTTCCCACGCACCAGGACGCCACGAGTCTACGCCATCCCCGCAGACTCCCTCTCTGTAGGAGCGACGTAAGTCGCGACCGCACGACCGGAAGAAGCCTTCAAGCCACGGATCGATGCGGATGACGCGGATAAAGCAATTGGGCCTTGGTCCGCCTTATCCGCGTCATCCGCATCGATCCATGGCCTCTGCTTTCTTCGCGCGAAATCACGGACGGCCGCGGTCCAGCCAGACGCCCAAACCCTGGGCGTTCAGTTCGATGTCCATGGCCAGCAGGCGCTGTACTTCTTCGTCGGACAGCGGGACATCCAGCGCATGTGCGCGCTCCAGGTACAGCGCGGTCAATCCGGCGACCAGGCAGCGGTGGCGGTCTGCGCGGCCGTCGCAGGAGACCGCGACGGCGACCATGGCATCGATCTGTTCGTACAGCGCCCGGGCCTGCCGCGCCACGTCGCCGATGCGGCCGTAGTGGGTCAGGTACATCGCCTCCGGCTCATACGACAGCATCCGCGCGATGCTCGCCTTCAGCGCCTCCGGCTCGAACTGCACCGGCGTGGTGGTCGGCAGCACATAGGGGCCGTGCGGGCCGTCCATCTCGCGGTACGACAAGCCGAAAGTGTCGCCGGTGAACCAACTGCGGCTGCGCGCGTCCCAGATGCAGTGGTGGTGGCGCGCATGCCCGGGCGTGTCGATGAATTCCAGCACGCGCCCGGCCAGCGAAACCGTTTCGCCGTCCTGCACCACCCGCACGCGCGATTCGGCGACCGGGACGATCCGGCCGTAGCTGCGCTGCATCTCCTCCTCGCCGTACACCGCGGTGGCGCCGGCGATCAGCTTGGAAGGATCGATCAGGTGCGGCGCGGCGCGCGGATGCGCCACCAGCATGGCACCGGGCAGGTGCTGCATCAACAGGCCGGCGCCGCCGGCATGGTCCAGGTGCACATGGGTGACGATCAGCCAGTCCACCGCATCCGGCGCCAGCCCGGCACCATGCAGCGCCTCCAGCAGCCGCGGCACGGAATGGTTGGTGCCGCAATCGACGAAGGCGGCGCGTCCCTCTTCGATAACCAGGTAGGCCGCATCAAAATGCGCGCGCTGGAAGGCGGTATCGACGGTATGGATGCCGTGCGGATTCATCCGGTGGCCCCGAAGCTGGCGGATGCCCCGATTCTAGACATCTCCATCTCCGCGCACGACCCGCCTTTGGTCGTGCCCGCCCTGGAAAACCCGACTCTGCAGGAGCGACGCAAGTCGCGACCGCCCCCCATGGCCGCTGGCCCTGATGACGAACGCGCTGTCGCTTGCCCACATGGGCAAACGATTCACCACAAAGAATGCAGAGGCCACGGATCGACGCGGATGACACGGATAAAGCAGATCAAGGCCAAAAAGCTTCATCCGCGTCGATCCGCGGCTTGAAGGCTTTCAGTACATGCGGTCGCGGCTGACGCCGCTCCCACAGGGGAGGCGTCAGCGCGCCAGCCACCAGGCGCGCAGGGGGACGGCGACGGTCAGGACGAAGAGGAAGGCGCCGTAGGCCACCAGCGTGGCCAGCACCTGCTTCCAGATGGCCCCGGTGCCCACGTCCGCCGCGCCCAGCGCATAGCCCCACCGCATGCCCGCGATGCTCAGCACGAAGGCGGCCGCCAGCACCGTCAGGTCGAACGCCTTGCGGCGGGCATGGCGCGGCTGGCGCGGGAGCAGCCAGAACAGCGAGCCCAGCAGCAGGAACCACGGCAGGAACAGGATCACGGCCAGGTACGGCACGGACTCAGGCCTCCGCCGCGCGCAGCGCGGCCAGCGCGGCCAGCACCTGCTCGGCCGGCACCTGCAGCACGATCTCCGGGGTCTCCATCGCATCCGCCTGTTCGGCCTGCTTCAGCACGGCGATCAGGCGGCCGGCGTCCTTGGGCGAGTCGAAGCCGTTGCTCTGCACCAGCACGTCGCCGTCGGCGTCCACCAGCTTGAAGTAGAAGCGGCTGTCGGTGTCGCGGTACTGCTTGAACGCCGGCAGTGCCGCCTTCGGCGCCGCGGCCTTCGTTTCCGCCGCCGTCTGCTGCGACAGGTCGCGCAGGCCGATCGCATGGCGCAGTTCGGCCAGCAGCGGCGCCGCATAGCGCTCGCGCAGGCGGCGGGCGCCGTCGCGCAGGATGGCCTCGATGTCGGCGGGACGGGCCATCAGCGCTTCGTACTTCTCGCGCAGCGGCGCCACCTCGGCGTCGATGCGCTCGAACAGCGCCTGCTTGGCGTCGCCCCAGCCGATGCCGTCGGCGAACGCCCGGGCGAAGCCGCGGGTCTCCTCGGCGCTGGCGAACGCCTGGTAGAGCTGGAACAGCGCCGAGCCCTCGGTCTGCTTCGGTTCGCCCGGCCCGCGCGAATCGGTGAGGATGGAGAACACCAGCTTCTTCAGCTCTTCGCGCGGCGCGAACAGCGGAATGGTGTTGTGGTAGCTCTTGCTCATCTTGCGCCCGTCCAGGCCGGGCAGCGTGGCCACGTTGTCGTCGACCAGCGCCTCGGGCAGGACGAAATAGTCCTTGCCGTACACGTGGTTGAAGCGCTGGCCGAAATCGCGCGCCATCTCGATGTGCTGGATCTGGTCGCGGCCCACCGGCACCTGGTGCGCGTTGAAGATCAGGATGTCCGCCGCCATCAGCACCGGGTACATGAACAACCCCGCGGTTACGCCGGCGTCGTCGTCCTCGCCGTCGGCGCGGTTCTTGTCCACCGCCGCCTTGTAGGCGTGCGCGCGGTTGAGGATGCCCTTGCCGGCCACGCAGGTGAGGAACCAGGTCAGCTCGGTGATCTCGGGGATGTCGCTCTGCCGGTAGAACCACACCTTGTCCGGGTCCAGCCCGCAGGCCAGCCACGTGGCCGCGATCTCCAGCGTGGAGCGCTGCGTGCGCGCCGGGTCCTGCGCCTTGATCAGGCTGTGCAGGTCGGCCAGGAAATAGAAGCTCTCCACGCCGTCGGCGCGGCTGGCGGCCACGGCCGGGCGCACCGCGCCGACGTAGTTGCCGAGGTGGGGCGTGCCCGAAGTGGTGATGCCGGTGAGGACGCGGGTGGTCATGCCTGGTACGGATGCGGGGGTGGGGAAGCGCCAGTTTACCGGCTGGCGCGCTGGCCTGCCGCCGGCTGAACCGCGTACGCGCGCCGGACCCGCTTCGACCCCACTACGCGCAGCGCGGCGTTTACGCCAGCGTCCCCATCAGGAGCACGCCCATGTCCACGCCCCGCTTCGCCGCTCTCGCCCTGCTGGCCCTGCTTGCAGGCCACGTGTCTCCTGTCGTCGCCGCCCCGCTGGTGGAACTGGGCGTGGTCGACCGCGACACCGGCCAATGGCTGCCGCAGCATCCGCACCGCGGCGATGCCTGGGTGGCGGGCGCGCCCGGCCATCGCTACGGCGTGCGCCTGACCAACACAACCGGCGAACGCGTGCTGGTGGTGCTGTCGGTGGACGGCGTGAATGCCGTCACCGGGCAGACCGCGCATCCCTCGCAGGCCGGCTACGTGCTGGAACCCTGGCAGACCACGGAAATCGCCGGCTGGCGCAAGTCGATGGACGACGTGGCGCAATTCGTGTTCACCGATCTCGGCGACAGCTACGCCGCGCGCACCGGCCGGCCGCAGAACGTCGGCGTGATCGGCGTGGCGGTGTTCCGCGAAGCACGCGCCTACGCGCCCCTGCCGATCGTCCGGCCGTATCCGGAACAGCGGCGCGAAGCCGCGGCGGCGCCCGCCAGCGAAGCCAACGCGGACCGCGCGGCGATGCCGCAAGGCATCGGCACCGGCCACGGACAGCGCGAGTGGGCGCCCACTTCGCGCACCGGCTTCGTCCGGGCCACGCACCAGCCGGAGCAGGTCAGCGAAGTGCGCTACGACGAACGCCGCCGCCTGCTGGCGCGCGGCATCCTGCCGCGGCCGCAACCGCCGCACCGCGACGATGCGCCGCGCGCCTTCCCCGGCAGCTTCGTCGCCGATCCGCCGCCGCGCTGGCGCTAGGAACGCAAAAAAGACGGGCCGCGTGAGCGGCCCGTCCTGTGCAGAGTGCCATGCCGCGGCGGCATGGCCGCCCGCATCGGCTCGGCTATGCGCCGGCAACCTTACCGTCAGTGCTCGCGCAGGCTGCGGCGGAAATCCTCCACCTCGGCGTTCGCACGGTCGCGGTCCCAGCCGTAGCGCTCCTGCAGCCTGCCGGCCAGATATTCGGTATTGCCTTCGGCCACCTTGAAATCGTCGTCCGTCAGGTCGCCCCACTTGGCCTGGATCTTGCCTTTGAGCTGCTTCCAGTTACCGGCGATGATGTCCTTGTTCATGGGATGTTCTCTTCTCGATGCGCGGCAGGGGTTACCGCGCCGCCAGCATGGCCGCAGGCGTGTTGCCGCCCCATCAATCCCGCGTCAATGCGGGCTTAGCAATCACCCGCCGTTCACCTGCGCGAACGCGCATCCGCATGCCTGCAAGGCCGCGTCGGACTCCCGAAAAGAAACGGGCCGCACAGGCGGCCCGTTCATCCGTGCGCTCCGGCGCGCCGATCACTTGCCGGACGCATCCTCGACTTTCTCACCGACCTTCTGCACGTCCTTGCCGAACCCCTTGACGGTGTTGCAGCCGGACAGGACGGCAATGGAGAACGAGGCCAACAGCATCATCGCGACGAAACGTTTCATGGGACGGCTCCAGAATGGCGGATTGCTAGGGGCGGGGGCGCGGCGCGCGGGCCACCGGTGCTTTCCCGGCCGGTCCGCGGCATCCCCGACGCCGCCAGTCTGATTCAACCATACTGGCTGCCGGCTGACCAAACCAGCGCATATACGCGAAAGGGCCGGTCGCCCGGCCCTTCCACCGGCCCGGAACCTGCGGTCCCGGGCCTCATCCGCCATGCGGCAGCGGCATCAGCACTTGCCGTCCTTGCAATCCTGGGCCTTGTCTTCGACCTTTTCGCCGACCTTCTGCACGTCCTTGCCCGCGCCGGCGATGGTGTTGCAACCGCTCAGCACGGCCGTCGAGAACATCGCCATCAGCAACAGGGCCATTGCACGCTTCATGTGTCGTCTCCTCGTCTGGTGGGTGCCGCCGCGCGCCTTGTCCGTGTGCGTCCGACGTGCCGGCGGCGGGTGCGGCCACCTTCCGTGCCGCGGCGTATAGGCCACGTGAAGCCGCGGCGCGGACGTTCAGTCCCGCATCAGCGTGGACTTGCCGAACAGGCTTTCCACCAGGTCCACCGTCAGCCGGGCCGTGCGGTTGCGCCGGTCCAGCACCGGGTTGAGCTCGACGATGTCCAGCGAGCCCATCAGCCGCGTGTCGGCGATCATCTCCATCACCAGTTGCGCCTCGCGGTAGTTGGGGCCGCCGGGCACGGTGGTGCCCACGCCCGGCGCGATGCTGGGGTCGAGGAAATCCACGTCGAAGCTAACGTGCAGGTGGGTGTCCGCGTCCACGCCTTCCAACGCCGCCTCCATGGTGCGCTTCATGCCCACCTCGTCGATGTAGCGCATGTCGTATACGTCGACCTTGTGGTCCTTGATCAGCTTCTTCTCTTCCGGATCGACCGAGCGGATGCCGATCTGCCGCATCATCGCCGGCGTGATCGCGGGCGATTCGCCGCCCAGCCGGGTCAGAGCCTCCGGGCCGATGCCGCACAGGCAGGCCACCGGCATGCCGTGGATGTTGCCCGAGGGAGTGACTTCGCTGGTGTTGAAGTCCGAATGCGCGTCCAACCACAGCACGCGCAGCTTCCTGCCGTTGCGGCGGCAGTGGCGCGCGACCGCGGTGATGGAGCCCATCGCCAGGCAATGGTCGCCGCCCATCATGATCGGCAGGCGGCCCTTGCGCAGTTCGGCCTCGGTGGCCTCCATCACCGCGCGGTTCCAGGCCACCACTTCGTCGAGATGGCGGTAGCCCTGCACGGGCCCGGTCCACGGATTCGGCGGCCCCTGCACATTGCCCGCGTCCACCACGTCCACGCCGCGCGCGGCCAGCGCCTCGCCCAACCCGGCGATGCGCAGAGCATCCGGCCCCATGCGGGCGCCGCGATGGCCGGCGCCGACGTCGGTGGGCGCTCCGATCAGGGAGACGGGAGGAAACGCACGGCTCATGGAATGTTCCTGTGGAAAACCAGGCCGCAGTCTAGTCGCTGCGCGATGACGACCCTGTGGCAGCGCAACAGCGCGGCACCGCGGACGGGAGGGAAAGGCCGGGAACCGGCGGCGCGGGAATGGTGCCGCTTATCCGAATCGAACGGATGACCTACCGCTTACAAGGCGGTTGCTCTACCTGCTGAGCTAAAGCGGCACGGGAGCGGCATTCTAGCGCAAGGCGGCGCATTCCAGCGGTACCGGCGCCCCGGCCGACGCCGCGCGCGCAAGGGCCTCCGCGTCCGCGCCTGCGGCGACGCCGGCGTCCAGCCACCATTGCGAAGGGGCGCTGCGGCCGACCGGCTGCATGCGCGCGGCGAAACCCGCCGCCTGCATCTGCGCCAGCCGGCGCTCGGCCGCTTCGCGGGTGCGGTAGCGTCCCAGCGCGATGCCGTTGACCAGTTCGCCCTGGGAGATCACCAGGAAATCGTCGAACCCGGCCGCGCCGATCCGCGCGGCCAGCGCCTGCGCGTCCTCGCGCGTGGGCGCGGGCGGCATCACCACCTGGTAGCCGCCGCTGGAAGCCCCGGGGATTTCGCGCGCCTGCATGCGCAGCGCCTTGCCGGCGAGCGCGGCCTGCGCCTGCTTCAGTGCCGATTCGCTGGCGAACGGCCCGAGGCTGAAGCAAGCCGCCGGTTCCGCCACGGCCACCGCAACAGCGACGGGCGCCTCCGGCGCAACCGCGGCCTCGGGCGCGTCCACCAGTTGCAAGCGGGGAATGCCCGCCGGCAACTCGGGAAGCGGCGGCGGTGGCGGCGCGGGCCGCGCGAACCACCAGGCGGCGACGCCGAGGTTGAGGACAACCAGCAGGACGATCAGGGCGCGGATCAGCATGGGGCGATTCTAGCCAGCGCGCTTCAGTCGCGGATACCGGCGCGCATCCAGCACGCCAGGCCTTCCAGCACCAGCGAGGGCGCCACCGCCGCGGCGGGCGGCAGCCACGGCCGCAATGCCTCCGCGCCGCCGCCGTGCAGCAGCAGCGCCGGCGCGGCGCCGAGCCGAGCGCCGGCTTCATGCAGGCTGCGTTCGATCAGGCCCAACGCGGCGCCTTCGCATCCCGAGGCCAGCGCGTCATCGGTCCGTGCGGCGAATTCCACGTACGCGCCGCCGGCATCCGGCAATTGCACGGCCGCGCGATGCAGCGCTTCGCGCATCAGCCGCGGCGAAGGCGCGATCCGCCCACCATGGTGCAGGCCGTCGGCGTCCAGCAGGTCCACGGTCAGCGCCGTGCCCACGCCCACGACCAGCCACGCGCGCGGCGCGCGCGCACGCGCCGCCAGCAGCACGAGGAAGCGGTCCACGCCCAGCTTCACCGGCTCGGCATAGGCGATGCGCACGCCCGCCAGCGCCGGCACGGTCCGCGCGATGGAGATGCAGGCGAACCGCGTGGTCAGCCAGTCCAGCAATGCCGCGGTCAACGCGGGCGAAGCCACGCTGGCCAGGCCGGCCGACACCCGGCCCAGCGCTTCGCGGCGCGGCACCCGCGCGTCCAGCGCGGCGAAGAAGCCGGCATCGCCATGCTCCAGCGCGATCACTTCGCCCAGCGTGCCGTCCGCGTGCAGGCATGCGCATTTCAGGCGCGTATTGCCCAGGTCGAACACCCATTGCGTCATGCCGCGCTCCTCACGCTGACTTCGCCCGCATGCACCTGGCCGACGCCATCGTCGAAGCGTACGCGCAGGGCACCGTCCTCGCCGATGCCTTCGGCGATGCCGCGCCGGTCGCCGTCGTGCGCATGCACGACGACCTCGCGACCGGCCAAGGCATCGAGGGCGGCATAGCGCGGCAGGAAGGGCGGCAATCCTTCACGGTCGAACAGGTCCAGCGCCGGCAGCAGCGCCGACAGCACGGCGGCGGCCACTGCGTTGCGCGACGCTGCGGCATCGCCGAGCGAGGCCAGGTCGGTCCAGGGCTGGTCGATGGCGCCGGCGGCCGCGGCCGGCATGCGCAGATTCACGCCCACGCCGACCACAGCGCGCACCGGCCCGCCATGTTCGCCGCCCCCCTCCACCAGTACGCCACCCAGCTTGTGGCCACCGGCCAGCAGGTCGTTGGGCCACTTCAGCCCCACCTGCGGATGGCCCAGCCCGCGCAGGGCCTCGGCCACGGCCACGCCGGCCACCAGGCTCAGGCCGCCCAGCCGCGCCAGTCCGCCGCCGAACTGGCGGGACAGCGAGCAATACAGGTTGGCCGCGATCGGCGATGCCCATGCGCGCCCGCGGCGTCCGCGGCCGCCGGTCTGGTGTTCCGCCAGCAGCACGTCGGTGCCCTGCACCGAGGCGGGACGGCGCAGCAGTTCGCTGTTGGTCGAATCCAGCGACCACGCCACGTCCAGTGCCCCGAGCAACGGCCGGGCCCGCGCGTCGAGTGCGGCGCGGATGCCGTCCGCTTCCAGCAGTTCCATCGGCGCCGCCAGTGCATAGCCACGACCGGGCCGCGCCTGCACCGGCACGCCGCCTTCGCGCAGCGCTTCGATGCGCTTCCACACCGCCGCGCGGGTCAGGCCGGCATCGCGCGCCAGCGCATCGCCGGACACTGGGCCTGCGATCAATCGCCGCAGCAGATCGCGTTCGCCGCTCATGCGGGGTGCCGCCGGGGTTGCGAGGGTGCGGAGTACGGCTTCGTATCTGCCTGCGTGCCTGGCTTGCGACCGTGGTCGCAGTTCCGGACAAGCGAGGTTCTGGTGGCGGCGTCGGATGGTGTACGGATGCCCACGCTGCGCAGCGGACCCGGCACGAAGCTACGGAAAGACGTTCCCGGCAGAGGGGCTATCGGCAGCAGGCGGGAAGACATCGGCATGGCGCCATTATGGGCCATGCGGCGACTGGCACTGTCCGTGCCCCGCCCATGATCGGAGCCCTGGTCGCGGGCATGGATTGGGGTGCATGTGGACGGCCTGCGGGTCGCATCTCGTTGATGCAGGCGCGCTCATCGCGTGCGCTCCGATGAGCGCGCCGACTTCCACGATGCGGTTCTCGCCATCGCCTGGCGTCCGTTCCGCATTGCATTCGGCAACACCACCGGCATGTCGTGCATGAGCGATACCCGTTCCATAGCGCCGAGGCTATCCGCCACTTTCCCAAGGCCGGGGGGCGCGAAACAGCAACACCTACACCTTGCAGTTCCGAACCACGCGGACACTGGTCCGGGGGCCAGCGCCCCCCTTCTGCCCGCCCACTGCTGCGGCGCAGCACCCGGTGTCGCCCATCCCGCGTTTCATCGCGCTCCGGCCGGGTTTCGTCGCATCGGCCGGCGCCGTTCAGCGCGAACGTCACACTTTCACGCTATATTTCGCCGATCATCTGGCCGCCGTACCCGAACGACAGGAGTCCCCGATGCTTCGCGCCAGCCTCGCCCTGCTCCTCCTCGGTGCGTCCGCGGCCGCGCTCGCCCAGAACGGGCGCTCGGCCACGGTCGACACGGTCGCCACCTGCCAGGACATCGCCGAGCGCTCGCTGGGCGAACGCCCCGCGGAAACCGCGTCGCCGGTCGCGCCGGACAACCGCCGCCAGCGCGCCGCCGCCGTGCGCAACAAGTACGCCACGCCCGCCGCCGCAGCCGGGTTGCCCGCGGGCGCGTCCCGCGGCGGTGGCGACGACGACGACACCCCCCTGCCGCGCAGCCGGAGCTCGAAGTGGCACAGCTTCCTGCCCGGCATGTTCCGTTGACCGGCGCGGCCGGTGATAGGACTGCTGAGGCGCTTCCGCCGCCCCGCCCCCCTGCTTGAAGACGACCTCTGGCGCACCGTGCGCGACGGCACGCCGTGGATCGCCGCCCTAGCCCCGGCCCGCGCCGATGCGCTGCGCGCCCTCGCCGCCCGCTTCCTCCAGCAGAAGACCATCACCCCGGTGGCCGGGCTGACGCTGGACGATGCCCAGCGCGCGCAACTGGCGGCCCTGTGCTGCCTGCCGTTGCTGGAATTCGGCCAGGGCGGACTGCGCGGCTGGTCGCAACTGATCGTCTATCCCGACGCCTTCCGCGTGCAGCGCTCGCACACCGACGCAGCCGGCGTGCTGCACGAATGGGAAGACGAACTGGCCGGCGAATCCTGGGGCGCGGGCCCGCTGATCCTGTCGTGGGCCGACGTGCAGGCGGACATCGACGAACCGGATGCCGGCTTCTGCGTGGCCGTGCACGAAATGGCGCACAAGCTGGATGTGCTGGACGGCGAGCTCGACGGCACGCCGCCGCTGCCGAGCGAGTGGCACGGGCAATGGGCACGCGACTTCCAGCGCGCCTACGACGATTTCTGCATGCAGGTGGACCTGGGCCGCAAGACCGCGATCGATCCGTACGCGGCCGAGGCGCCGGAGGAATTCTTCGCCGTCGCCAGCGAATACCACTTCTCCGCGCCCGACCTGCTGGCCGAGGCGATGCCGGCAGTGGCGGGTCACCTGGAGCGCTTCTACGGCCCATCGCCGTTCGCGCGGCCGTGATTGGGGGCCATGGATGAACGCGGATCGGCGTGGATTGGGCGTGGCATTTCCGACGCGGATCGCAGCGAAAAAAGCACGGATCAAGGCAAAAAGGCTTTTTACGTATTGATCGGCGTTGATCCGCATTCACTCCCGCGATCCACAAGCTCCCTACTGTAGGAGCGACCGCGACCCCTGAAGAGCCCTCGAGCCACGGATGGACACGGATCAATGCGGATAAAGCATTGCTGCCTCGGCAGTTGCTCCATGCGCAAGAATGGTCATGCCTGACGGAAGGAATGCGGCTTACCTCGTCGCGACTGACGTCGCTCCCACAGACGCGAGGGAAAGGACACGCGCGAGCCGACGGTGGAAGCCATTGATTGGCCATCCAGCCATTGAAAACCGGCCGTAGCCGCAGAATCAAAGGAACGCGACTGCGGTTCTGCGCGGATCAACACGAGTAAGAGCTTCTTGCCTTGATCCGTGCTTTTCCGCTGCGATCCGTGTCGAAAATATCCTGTCTTATTCGCGCCCATCCGTGGCTCAAGGCTCTTCAGGGGGCACGGTCGCGACTGACGTCGCTCCTACAGGGATTACAGGCCCGGGGGGAGTTTGACTTCGAAGCGGGCGCCGCCCAGTTCCTGCGAGCGCAGCACCTGCAGTTCGCCGCGATAGTCGCGGATCAGATCCTGCACGATGGACAGGCCGATGCCGTGGCCCTGCACGCGCTCGTCGCCGCGCACGCCGCGCTGCAATACCTTGGCCACGTCGTCCTCGGCGATGCCCGGTCCGTCGTCGTCCACCGCGAGGAACAGGCCCGGCCGGCGCTGCGGCGCGACCGCGCCGACCTGCACCGTCAACAGCACGCGCGAACGCGCCCACTTGAAGGCGTTCTCCAGCAGGTTGCCCATCAGTTCCTGCAGGTCGCCCGGCTCACCGTGGAAGCGCGCCTTCGGGTCGATCTCGAACTCGCAGATCACGCCCTTCGCCGCGTACACCTTCTCCAGCCCGCGCACGATCTCCTCGGCATGCGGCTCGATCGGGATGGGCGCGGCGAACAGCTTGTGGCCGCCGGCGGCGGCGCGCGCGAGCTGGTAGGAAACCAGGTTGTTCATGCGCTTGAGCTGCACGTCCAGCTCTTCGCGCAGGGCCTGCGTATCGCTGCCGCTGTCCAGTTGCGTGCGCAGCACGGCCAGCGGCGTCTTCAGGCTGTGCGCCAGGTCGGCCAGGGTGTTGCGCTGGCGCGCCAGGTTCTCGCGCTCGCTCTCGATGAAGGCGTTGATGCTGTCGGTCAGCGGTTCCAGTTCGCGCGGATGGCGTTCGGTCATGCCCGCCAGTTCGCCGCGCTGCACCCGCGCCAGTTCGAAGATCACCCGGCGCAGCGGGCGCAGGCTCCATCGCAGCACCAGCATCTGCACCAGCAGCAGGATCAGGCCGGCGCCGCCCAGGTAGACCCACAGCGAGCCGCGGAACACGCGGATCTGCGCGCTGAGCGCCTGCGCGTCCTCCAGGATGTAGATGCTGTAGGGCAGTTCGGAATGCTGGCGCGTGCCCGGCCAGACGTAGCCCACGCCGTAGCGGTACGCCTGCGCCTCGGTGCCGTCGGCGCGGCGGATCGGCAGCGGCCCTTCGAAGGATTCGGCCAGCGCGCCCAGCATGGCCGGATCGGGCAGGTCGGGGCCGAGCGTGGAATTGGAACCCCACGGCGCCGCGCCCGGCAGCACCACCTGCGCGTACAGCCCGCTGTCGGGCATGTCGAAGCGCGGGTCGGGCGTGGTGTAGGGCGGAATGAAGGTGCCGCTGCGGCCGAACTCCACCTTCTCGGTGTAGTACAGCGCATAGCTCTTCAGGCGCTGCCGCAGGTTGTCCTCGGCGGTGTCGACGAAGGCGCGGTCCAGCGCATAGCCGGCCAAGGCCAGGAACGCGAGCAGCGCCAGGCTGGCGGCCAGCAACTGGCGCGCGCGCAGCGAGCGCGGGCGCCAGCCTTCGAAGCGGGGTTGGCCGGCCGGGTGGGGCGGCGCGGCGCCGGCACCCGGCGCGGGCATCAATCGACCGTCGGGCGAGCGCGGCGCATCAGCCTTCGCCGCTGCGCGGGATGGCGAAGCGGTAGCCGCGGCCGCGGACGGTCTCGATCGGCTTCAATTCACCGTCCGGGTCGAGCTTCTTGCGCAGGCGGCCGATGAAGACCTCCAGCACGTTGGAATCGCGGTCGAAGTCCTGCTGGTAGATGTGCTCGGTCAGGTCGGCCTTCGAGACCAGTTCGCCGGCGTGCATCATCAGGTATTCCAGCACCTTGTACTCGTAGCTGGTCAGGTCCACGTTGCCGCCGTTGACGCTGACGGTCTGCGCCGCCAGGTCCAGCGCGACCGGGCCGCATTCCAGGGTGGGCTTGCTCCAGCCGGCGGCGCGGCGCAGCAGCGCGTTGACGCGCGCCAGCAGCTCTTCGACGTGGAACGGCTTGACCAGGTAGTCGTCGGCGCCCTGCTTCAGGCCCTCGACCTTGTCCTGCCAGCTCGAGCGCGCGGTCAGGATGAGGATGGGGAATTTCTTGCCCTCGTCGCGCAGCGCCTTGATCAGCTCCATGCCCGACATCTTGGGCAGGCCCAGGTCGATGATGCCCACGTCGAACGGCACCTCGCGGCCCATGTACAGGCCTTCCTCGCCGTCCTGGGCGGCGTCGACGGCGAAGCCTTCGCGCTTCAGGCGCGCGGCCAAGGTCTCACGCAGGGGGGCTTCGTCTTCGACCAGCAGGATACGCATGGACTCTCCTTGGTAATGCGGCGTGGGCGGCCACGCGGTGGGCTCTATGTGAGCCAGGGAATTCTACGCAAGACTACGGGCGCGGGGGGTTATCGCCGCGTGGAGGCTGCGGCGGCGCCATCTCGCCGCGCGGGCGCACGGGGGCGTCGGCGTCGCGGCGCTGCGGGCCCATGTCGCGCGTGCGCACGCGGCCGCGATCGTCGATGTACTTGACCCGGGTGACGTCGCGACCGTCGTACTGCATGCGCTCCACGCTCAGCACCTGGCCGCCGGTCTCATTGCGCACGCGGCGGACCGAGTCGGACATGGAGTTGCGGTGGCCGCGGTCCTCGCCGCGCGGGGGCGACTCGGGCCTGGGCGCGTCGCGCCCATCCTGGGCATGCGCCGGCATCGACCCGCACACGGCGGCGCCGAGGGCCAGCAGGACAGCGACGGAAAGTGACGGACGCAACGGCATAACGGAATCGTAACGGATACGGGGCCGCGAAACTGAACGGAACCCGAAACCGCCTCGGTGGAAGGGAACCGCAGTGTTGGTTCGGGGCAGTGAATCCGATCTGAACTTATCCACAGCCCGAAGGCACGGATTCAGCATGCTGAATCCTCAGAAAATCTCGGCTACACAACACCTTAGCGAACCGCCGCCTGCTTCGATGGCCTCCAGCGGCACGTCACGGACCGTGAACCCTGCGCCCGCCTGCAACGCCTCCAGATGGGCCGGCGCCAATGCCTGGCGGGCGCGCCGGCTCATCCAGACCGTATCCCGGCCCAGCGCGATCGCATTGCCGGCGAACGCCGCCTGTTCGGCGGTCGACAGCCGCACCACATGTGGCCCGTAGAGCGCCTCCAGCGCCGCGTCCACCGCGTTGCCGGCGATCCCCGCCGGGCATACCAGCGCGGCGCGTCCCGCCAGCACCGCGAGCACCACGTTGGTGTGGTACTCGCCCGGCGCGAGGTCGAACATCAGCGTCGCCCGCAGACCCAATGCATCGTGCATCAGCCGCGCGCCGTGCTCGTCGCAGCGCTCGGACAGGCCGCAGAAGCCCAGGCCGCGGGCGTGGTCGATCGCCAGCGCGCCGGTCAGTTCGCAGGGATGCGGCTGCGTGGAGAGATCCACTTCCACATATCCCGCCACCGTGGCGAAGAAACCGCGGATGTCCGGGCGCGCCGATTCGCGCTGGCGCACCGGGTGGCGCATGCGCCCGACGATCAATCGCCCAGGAGCGGTGGCGAACACGTTGTTCGGGAACACCGCGTCGGGCATGTCCTCCCGTCCCGGGAAGCAGACCACCGGCAGGATGTCCGACAGCGCGCGGTGCAGGGCATGGTGCTCGCGCAGCGCGGCATCGGCGTCGAACGCCGCCGCGCCCGCCATGTAGCGGTTGTCCTGCGCGGACTCTTCCGCGCGCATGAAGCCGTCCGGCGTCACCAGGAACGCCGCCCGCGCGGTGGCCGGCCCGAAATCCGGCGCCAGCGTCTTCGCCGTGGCGATGAAGGCGGCGGCGTCGCGCGTGATCATGATCAGGCCGCCGGGCGCAGTTCGCGCGTGGTGGCCGCCAGCGCGCGCTCTACCAGCGACCAGTCGGCGCCGGGCTTGTGCGCGCCCTCGCTGAGGATCTGGCGGAAGGCGCGGCCGCCGGGCTGCGCATGGAACAGGCCCAGCACGTGGCGCGTCATGTGCTTGAGCGCCACGCCCTGCGCCAGCCGCAACTCCACGTAGGGCCGCCACGCGCGCAGTAGCTCGGTACGCATGCGCACTTCCCCGCCGAACAGCGCGGCCTGCATTTCGTGCAGCACGTAGGGTTCGTGGTAGGCGGCGCGGCCGATCATCACGCCGTCGGCATGGCGCAGGTGTTCGAGCGCCTGCACGACCGTGGCGATGCCGCCGTTGAGCGCGACGGTCAGCCCGGGCCGCTCGCGCTTGAGCCGGTAGGCCCAGTCGTAGCGCAGCGGCGGGATCTCGCGGTTCTCTTTCGGCGACAGCCCGTTCAACCACGCCTTGCGCGCATGCACGAAGAACACGCGGCAGCCCGCGGCAGCCACCGTGTCGACGAAGGCGCGGAACAGGTCGTAGTCCTCCTGCTCGTCCACCCCCAGCCGGCACTTCACCGTGACCGGGACCGGCGTGCCGGAAGCGGCCACGGCGGCGATCATCGCCGCCACGCAGTCGGCCACCAGCGCCGGTTCCTGCATCAGGCAGGCGCCGAAGCGCCCGGCCTGCACTCGGTCGGACGGGCAGCCGACGTTGAGGTTCACTTCGTCGTAGCCCCAGTCCCGCGCGATGCACGCGGCCTGCGCCAGATGCGCCGGCTCGCTGCCGCCGAGCTGCACCGCCACCGGATGCTCGATCGGATCGAAACCCAGCAAGCGGTCGCGGTCGCCGTGGATCACCGCCTGCGCGTGCACCATCTCGGTATACAGCCGCGCATCCGGCGCCAGCAGGCGATGGAACACGCGGCAGTGCGTGTCCGTCCAGTCCATCATCGGGGCGACGGACAGGCGCAGGGACGCCTCGTAGCGCGATTTTTCGCGCAAATCCAAGGACTTGCCCGTGTTTTCGTGATCCTCAGTTGCGCTCATGTTCGGCTAATTTCGTGAGTTTTTGGGGCGAAGGTGTAACACGTAGTGCAACATTCGGCCCGTTGTTACACTCCGGGCATGGGCTCAATCCTCACCCGCCGCCGGAAGAATGGATCAATAGGTTACACGGCCATCATTCGCGTCAAGCGCGATGGCAAGACCGTCGTTTCAGAGTCCGCCACCTTCGACCGACGCCAGCTGGCCAACGAATGGATGCGCCGGCGTGAAGCCGAACTGGACCAGCAGCGCGCCCGCGGCGAACCCCTCGGCAAAGGCTCGACGCTGGCCGAACTGCTGGAGTGGTATGGCAAGGACATCAAGGAGCTGACGCCCTGGGGCCGGACCAAGGAAGCGGACCTCAAGCGGCTGGCCAGCTACGACATCGCCAAGAAGAACGTCCTTCGCCTGACAACTGCCGACTACATCGGCCATGTGGAGGCGCGTCGGCGCGAGGGTGCAGGCCCCGCCACCGCCAACAACGACCTGATCTGGCTTCGCCAGGTGCTGCGGTCCGCACGCGCATCGCTATCAGTGCCCATCGATCTGCAGCTACTGGAAGACGCCTCGCACGAGCTCCGGCAACGTCGGGTGACAGGCAAGCCCAAGGAGCGCCAGCGGCGGGTCCTTGCCTCCGAGGAGAGGACCCTGCTGGATCACTTCGCGATCCGTGACGTGCGCGCCGAGATTCCGATGGCCGACATCATCCACTTCGCCCTGCTCACCGCCCGTCGCCAAGAAGAGATCACTCGCCTGAAATGGGCCGACCTCGATCGCGAGAAGAGCATTGCCTGGCTGGACGACGTGAAGCACCCACGCAAGAAGATCGGGAACCGCCGGGCTTTCCGCCTGCTATCCGAGGCCTGGGACATCATCGACCGGCAGCCCAGGGTCATGGTGGAAGGTCCAGACGGGAAGCAGATGCCGGACCCGCGCGTCTTCCCCTACAACTCCAAGTCGATCGGCGCCAATTTCACCCGCGCCTGCCGGCTCCGGGGCCTGAAAGACCTGCACTTCCATGACCTGCGCCACGAGGCCACGTCCCGCCTGTTCGAGCGCGGCTACGACATCCCGGAAGTCGCCCAGTTCACCCTGCACGAGTCTTGGACAACCCTGAAACGATACACCCACCTCCGACCGGAACAGGTCGAAGAGCGCCCCGCAAAGGCCGCTCCCTGACTCACTTGCTATTTATATCAATACGGATATAGTGATGCCCACCAAGCCAATCGAGTTCCTGGGTGACTCCCTGCGCAGCTTGCGGGAGTTCCCGGATGACGCGAAGCGGGATGCCGGATACCAGTTGGACCGCGTGCAGCACGGACTGCAGCCGGACGACTTCAAACCCATGCCGACGATCGGCAAGGGCGTCGAAGAGATCCGGGTACGCGACGACACCGGCGCCTACCGCGTCATCTACACGGCTCGATTGGCCGATGCGATCTACGTACTCCACGCCTTCCAGAAGAAGACGCAGGCCACATCGAAACGCGACATCGACCTGGCGAAGCAACGCTTCGCCCTGCTGAGCAGGAAGTGACCATGAGCAAGACCAAGACCGAACGATTCGCCAGCGTCTGGGATGCGCTTGCCGACACGGCCGAGGAAGCCGCCAATCTCAAGGTGCGCGCCGAGCTGATGCGGAAGATCGCTTCGTTGATCCAGGAGAGCGGCTGGACGCAGGCGGCGGCGGCAGAGCGCTGCGGCATCACCCAGCCACGCATGAACGATCTGCTTCGGGGACGTATCTCGCGCTTCTCGCTCGATGCACTGGTCAACGTGGCATCCGCGCTTGGCCAGCAGGTACACGTCGAATTGAAGGCCGCATAGAGGCATTCCCTGCGACCGGAGCCAGACATGTCCGACTACAGCTTCCATATCGATCCGATCAGGGCACAAAGCGCCCTCGATCCAGATTTTGCCGTCATGCTTGAAGGCGCACCAGGCTGGTCCGAAGACGATCGGAAGGACGTGCCTCCGCCCATCATCGGATGGCGCCTCATGCTGATGCACTGCGGGCACGCCGCCGAGCACCAGGACTTCGCAGGCGGGGACGATGGTTTCCGTGACGCACAGGCCGCAGGAAAGGCGTGGCTGGCCAACCATGGCGTAGACGGCATCTCGCAGTGGCTGGCGGGTTCATCCGAGGTCATGCGGCGTATGAACTCGGATTCGGACTTCCGCCATCAGATCAGCAAGCGCGGCTTCTGATATGGCCGAGCGCCCGTTCCGGCTGGGACCAGACCCCAATCGCCCCTATCTGGAGCGATGGAACACCATGCATCCGGACCGATACGGTCGGCCGGGCGCAACAAAAAACGAAAGCACGAGCGACTCTCGTCGGTTCGAAAGCGAAGACCCCAACTACTACGGCCCAGGACTGGTTCGATCACCGGGCAACGAGCTACTGGATGCGGCAACGGGCCTGATCGTCCTTGCCTTGGCAGCAGTACTTGGCTTTGTCATCACCGTCACAGCCTATCAACTGACACATCCAGAGAACCTGACCGCTGCGTGGTTGCTCGGCTATGTCGTTACCTTCGCGGCATCCACCTTCGTAAGCGCCGGCGTGCTGTACGCAGCGCGGCGCATCATATGGGCACTGATCTTGACGGCCATTGCATTCGGTATCGGATACGCCGTCTGGCATCTATGGCTCGCCTGAGAAATCGCTGATCCATGTCGCTCCGCGACTGGCGTGCCGTCCTGGCACTCGGCCGCCGTCCAGGCGGCCACTCGCCGCGTCCTGCGGCTCGCCGGATTCTTGCGAATCCGGTTCCGTCAGCGTGAGCAAAATTCGTTGGCGAACATTCCCACTATCGAGACGGGATTGTTAACAAGACCGCCGATAGGTTCATCGAACAATCGACTATCCCCGGCGAGTGCCATACGTCGCTAGCTGGAGACGTTCGGCAACGACTGCAAAGTCGACATTCTCGAATTCGACCCGTGCACGTTTGGCTGCCGACTGCTCGACTCGCAACGATGCTTCTCTCAGTCTCTTGATCTCAGCGAGGTTGGCATCGATGGTTCTTGTAGAACGCCGAAGCTCTACCAACGTGCGCCTGAACTTGTAGTTCCTGCGGGCATAGACAACCGCCACCAAGACCGCGGAGACAGCCCGCAGGGTCCAGATTGTGGCCTTGATCCGATTCATCGCATCCGAACTCCTGCCCGAGCGAACTTGTCATCTATCTCTTCTTGCCACCTTTCTTCGGCACTGGCTTGAAGAACATGTCCCATGGACTCTGATGCCATCCCCGACCGTCCCCGCCCAGTACAGGGTATCCCCTACTCTCGGAGCACCTTTCCTCGTCGGAGGCGGATGGGTTTGCACCGGTCAGCCGGCCCAGATGTTGCGGACGATCCCTTTCCCGATTGCTCCAGAGTTCCAACGCCTCTGCGTACTCCTTGCTGCTTGCCAGACGATACGCCGTGTCGACCATAGGTCCTCCGGTGTATCTCGCTAACTCCCTGGCGCGGGTACCGGCCTCTAGCCTTGCCACGTCGTCGTCCATATCAATGCCGGACTCTTGGTAAAGATCCGCCAGAAGCTTCAATGACTGCTTGAAGTACAGCCGTCCCCAATAATCGTCCACCTGGGTCCGCTCAGGGAATGTCACGGCATTCGGCGGCGCAATGTGACCATTGGCCGTGTCCGTAATTCCGGTCATCAACCAGAACGCGTACTCGGGATGCTTCGCCGTCAGGATCTCCAGCATCTCAAGGGTGGCCTTCTGACGACGCGCCAGCACGCTCCGCCATCGCTGCGCTGCGATTCCCGTACTCGCACCGAAGCGCTCCCAGAAGCTCCGACCAGCTTGCCCCGGGACGTCCCCCAGGCTGCACAGGTGAGCAAGAAGCAGCATGGCGCGATCGTTGATCGTGCTTGACACTCGCGCAAACTCCATCTATATACGAATCATTCCATCTAATTTAGATGGAAATTGTTTGTTTGGGATGAGATTAGCTGAATCTCGCACATTTTTGCTCAGCCAGCGCGCCATGACCCTAATGTCTCCTACCGAAGCTCACATCACCAACCAGTACGGCGCCCCGTTGATATCCCTTGAAGCAGTTGCGGAAATCTTGGGTCGCAAGCCGAACTCCCTTCGCATCCTGATTAATCAAGGCCGAGGCGACGAGTTGCTCGCCAGCAAGCTACGGGCTTGTCGCGCTCAGCTCGGGCGCCGGGTGATGTTCCGCGTCACCGACATTGCCCGTCTGATTGACGAGGCCTGAAAGTCGTGAGCATCCGCCTCATGACCCTTGCTTGGGAGTTGAAGATCCCGGCTACGCCGAAGATCGTGCTTCTGGCGCTGTGCGATTGGGCGAACGATGAAGGTATCTGCTTTCCGAGCGTCGCTCGCGTCGCCTCTCGAGCATCATTGTCTCCGCGCCAATGCAAACGCGTGCTGCATCAACTAGCAGATGATCGGTGGATGGAGGTAATCGGAAACCTGACCGGCGGCGCTTCCTCCAGGCGATACCAGATCAATGTCGAAGCCCTACGAACCGGTGACACCAGCGTCACCCGTGTCAAAACGTCACCGGTGGCAAAGGCGTCACCCCAGGGGATGACATCTGCGCCCACAACCGGTGACGCTGATGTCACCCGAACCACCAGAGAACCATCACTTGAACCACCACTACCACCCACCCCGACTGACCAAGCCCTCGTAGTTCCCCAACAACTCTCGGAACGCGAGCGGGTAGTGGTTGTGGATCTGCTCGATGGGTTGGACGTCAAAATCTGTCAATCACTGCTCGACGAGCTGGCAGGCCAGGTTGCCGCGGACAAGATCAGAACCACCCCCTCCAACTTCATGCGGGTCCTGGTCGAACGCGCACGCGCCGGACGATTCACCCCTGCCTACGGACCAGCCATCGCCGCACGCCGAGATCGTGAAGAGGCAGAGCGCCAAGCCAGGATCAAGGAGCGCCAAGCCAGGCCAGCCCCACCAGCCCCTGAACTCGTGCAAGCCAGGCTGAGCGAGATCACGGCACTGCTCAGCAGGCAGGGGGATACGCCATGCTAGTCGTTCTCATCACAGCCGGAGTCCAGCATGCTGGACTTTTCAAGCCATGTTTGTGGGGAGTGCTGGACTTTTCAAGCCATGTTTGTGGGGAGTGCAGGATAGCCTTGGCGGTGCCAAGGCCCGGGATTTCTCCCGGATGCCCCACTCCCCACACGTCCAGCACCTGCACGGAGGCATGCCATGCCGCGTGTAGAGGCCAGCCTGGACCGCGCCACCAAGGACGCGTTCCATAATCTGGCGAGGCAGTCGGGCACGACCGAGGCGGCCCTCCTCCGGCGGGTTATCGCTGCCGTCGTGAAATCGAACCCGGTCACGCGCTACGGCCAGGATGTGGATGCCGACCGCTCGATGCGGCTCACGGTGCGGGTTACACCGGACATCTTCGAAGCAGTCACCAGGACGGCACACGATGCGGGAATGAGCCGACCAGGCGTCGTCCTCGGCACACTGCGGGCACGATTCCTCCAGGCACCAACGCTGCTCCCAGTGGAGGCAGAGGCCGTCGGACGCGCGGCCTACCAGCTCTCCATGGTCGGCACGAATCTCAACCAGCTCACCCGACTCGTCCACCAAGGAAGACTGGGAGCGCTAGCCGAGCGTGACCAGGTGCTCGCATCGGCCATATCGGCGATCATCGCCCTGCGCGAAAGCATCCATGCGCTGATGGAAACGGCTACCACCCGCTGGGTCCCCGGGGAGAGTGGGAAGTGAACCAGTCAATCGAAGTCCTAGACCGCCTCCTCCGCGGCCCCGTCCGGTGGCGGAAGGCACCTTCCGATCAGGGCACCAAACGGCGACGCCCTTCACTAGCCGAAGATCTACAAACCGTCGCCCGCGTGACCGCAAAGACGCCGGAGGTAATGGTGCGGATATCAGGCAAGGCCAAGGGCGCGAAGCACGTCGAAGAACACCTGCGCTACATCACCCGTGACGGTGAGCTGTCCGCCGAGGACGAAAGCGGCCGACTTGTTACCGGCCGGCGGATGGTGAAGGAAACCGCAGCTGCCTGGATGGAAGGCAGCACACTCAACCGGCGCAACAACAGCCGGGACACGGTCAACGTCATCCTGTCGATGCCGCCCGGCACGGACAGGGAGAAGCTCCTGGCCGCCGCGCGCCAGTTCGGCAGGGAGACATTCGGTTCCGACCACTCTTATCTGCTCGTCCGCCACGACGACACCGACCATCCGCATTGCCACCTGTCCGTACGCTCCCTCGCCTTCTCGGGCCGTCGCCTGAATCCAAAGCGCGATGACCTGCAGGCATGGCGCGTCGCCTTCGCGGCGGCCTGCCGCACCCACGGCATTGCCGCCGAGGCCACGCCCAGACGCGCTCGGGGTGCAGTGCGTAAAAGCAAGAGGCAGGCCGTGTTCCACGCCGACAACGCGAAGCGATCGACGGTGCAGAAGGCGAAGGTGCAGGAAGCTCTGATGGCCGTCATGCGCCCATCGGCTGCGCCGCTCGAACCAGACAGGGCGGCGCTGGAGCAGAACGCGCTCGTGCGAGCCGACTGGAAACAGCTTGCCGAAGAACTTTCTCGAGCATCCGCTGGCAAAGGCCAGGCACTTGCACACCAGATCCGCCAGTTCCTCGCCGAAATGCCTGCGGCGGAGACCGAACGAATGCAGCTACAGAAGCAGTTGCGTCGCCATCTCCAACAACAGAAGGAGCAAGAAGATGCGAAACCCGAAAGGACGCTTTGAAGACTTGGCCAGTCTCCAGACCGACGAATCCGGCCGTGCAATGCGGATGTTCCTGATGGCCTACGAGTACGGGAGCACTACCGTCCCCCTAACCCGATGTGCCGAACTATTCGGCTACTCGCCTGATGAGGCAGCCAAGCGCGCCGCCCGTGCAGCATTGCCCGTACCTGCGTTCCGATGCGGTAGCCAGAAATCCCCATGGCTGGTCAACGTGGAAGACCTCGCCGACTACATAGAGAGCCAGCGACGCCAGGCACTCCAGGAGTGGCAGAAGGTCAACGGCATCACGCATCGCCTGTCCTAAAATCGCACCAAGGGCGAAGGGTCACGCCCGGCGATTAAGCCGAAGCTCGAGGCATCTCTCCATTGCGATCCGGCCGCATCCAGCCGGCAATTCACCGCACTAGGAGCAGACCAATGTCCACGGACAAGAACAAGGCGCCAGTCGTCATCACGATCTCGCCTACCCGCATCGCTACTACATCGATCGAGCCGAACGGCTCCGACACGTGGCACAGCCGCTTCGTACGCCCCATCGTCTCCGCTACAGTCATGGCGGGCATCACCTGGGTAGCCAGCAGCACTGCTTCACTTGTCGACACGTCAGCCAGCTTCTGGATTGGCATCGCCGGCATGCTCGCCACCGGCATGATTCTGTACCGACAGTTGCTTCGATCCGGTCTCGTTCCCAACCGTATCGTTGGCGGTGCCCTCGTACTCGTCACGACCCCGCTCCCGGTCGCTTTCTCGATCGCCCCGTTTCTTCAAGTCAGCCCAACGCTTCTTGCTGCGATCAGCGCCGGCATGGCGGTCGGATGGCTAGGGCATGCGCTTGGCCTGCTCAAGAAGGGAGACGTGCCGTGCACGACCGCCGCCTGATCCTTCTGATCCTGACAATGGCCTGCGTTGGCGGCTGCTCGATGCAAGACAGCCCAACCGCACGAGTCGAGAGCGAACCGATTGCCGACTGCCTGACGTTGACCGCACCTCAGAACCGCGAGTACCGGATCGCAGCAAAGCGGGAGTGCCTCGCACAGCCCTCACTTTATGCCCGTATGAAATCCAAGGGCTGCCTAGTGATCCAGGAGGTAGGCCGCTGCCTCGCGACGAAAGAGGCCCAAGCCAATGGATACGACTCCGCCCAAGTGAATGCCGAAGCAGCCGAAGCGCGTCGGCGCTGAAAGGAGACAGACCATGGAACCCGATGACCTTCAAATCGCAGGATTCTTGTTCGAGAACGTACAACCCGCCTTCCAGGCCTTCGTCACTGACGGAAGCACGACCATCATAGGTATCATCGCCACGCCCGCCGTGGTGCTGCTCACGATCTACGTGCTGTTCTGGGGAGTCTCGATGGCTTCGGGCCAAATCTCGGAACCGTTTACCGACGGCATGAAGCGCATCGTCCGCATGTGCATCATCGTTGGTTTCGCCCTGACTGCCGGCATCTACCAAGGCACCGTCGTCGACTTCTTCATGCAGGCGCCGATGGAGATTGCAGGCCAGGTCGCCATCCCCGGAAGCAATCCGATCGGGGACGACATCAACTCGATGTCGACCATGCTCGATCAGGCTGCGGCCAGCGGCTTCGATGTGGCCGCAAAGCCATGGCAGGAAGGTATCGTCATGCACTCGGCAGCCCTCACTGGCGTCAGTGGGGAAGGCCTACTGTTCCAAGGCGTTGCGATTCTCCTCTGCACAATCGTCGTGCTTACAGTCGCGATCGCCGCTTGCCTGATCCTGGTCGCCTACTCAGCGCTGACGATACTCTTGGCTATCGGCCCGCTCTTTGTCTTGTTTGCGTTGCTGCCAGGAACCATGCGCTGGTTCGAATCGTGGCTCGGGCAAGTCGTGAACTATGCGATCGGCGTGCTGTTGATCGTGCTGGCCGCTTCGCTGATGTTCAAGGTACTCGACACGTTCTTTCAGCACATGGCCACGATGGGCACGGCCGAGATCCTGATGGCCTCGCTGAAGGCAATCGGCATGGCAGCCTTCGTCCTGGGCGTGATGTTCTCGATGCCTTCGATTGCCGCCGCGCTCGGCGGTGGCGCAGCGGCTTCTGCCAGTGGATTTGGCGGCCGTCTTGCCTCCCTCGGTTCGGGCGCCGGCAGGATGCTGGCCACTGGCCATTCCAAGCGAGCGATCACTTTCGGGAACAGCGCCATCGGCAAAGCCATCGGGTCTACCGCCGCTGGCACTGCCAGAGCAGCCAACCATGTGGTGAAGAAGGGATTCGAGATGGCCAGGAAGAAGTCCCTGTCATCCAACACCATCAGGGCAGGCTGAGCCAAGCCCGAGGGATGTAGCGTGTTGTATGTTGTATTGCGCTACAACATACAACACGGCTACGGAGACCAGCCCTGCTTCTATGCGACCCTCCAATACCGTCAGCGCCGGTTGAGCAGACCCGAGGAATGCAGCGCAGTTCCCGGGGCCGCGGCTAGTTCCGTACGTGACGGGTCGCAGACTGTGCGCCACCCCTCCTCCAGCCTTGACGTTCCGCACGCCACTGGCTATGCGCAGCAAAGTGATGTAAAGTGATGCAACTAATTGCGGAGGCGGTTCCATGCCCGCGAAACGAGGACGGAAGCCGACCGGGAAGCCGCGTGCAATGCGTGTGACGGCAAGCCTTCCCCCAGAGATTTGCGAAACCCTACAGGGCATCGCCAAGCAAAAGAAAGTGTCCGTCGCATGGGTCATCCGCGACGCGGCCGAGAAGTACGTCGCAGACCAATGGCCGCTGCTCGATAGGAAGCAACCATGAACTTTATTGAGAACGAATCGGCGCAGAAGCTACGCGGTGGTTATTACACACCGGATGACCTCGCTACCTTCCTGTGCGAATGGGTGCTTGAAATCGACCCAAAGCGCGTCTTGGAGCCGAGCTGCGGCGATGGCGTTTTCCTGGGAGCGCTCCGTCATGCAGGTGCGCCGGCCGAGTTGGCGGTTACCGCTCTTGAGCTGGATGAGGTCGAGGCCGCCAAGGCGAAAAAGCGAGCCAAGGAAGCCGGGCTTCAATCGAGCAAGGTTCACGTAGGAGACTTCCTTTCGTGGGCGCTGGAAATGTACGGCAAGGAAGAAGCAACCTTCGATGCAGTGGTGGGCAATCCGCCGTTCGTGCGCTATCAGTATTTGCCTGCGCCGTTCCAAACGAAGGCTGAGCAGGTGTTCCGTGAGTTGGAGCTTCCGTTCACGAAGCACACGAACGCTTGGGTACCTTTCATCTTGGCCAGCTTGCGAATGCTTCGTCCCGGCGGTCGTTTGGCAATGGTCGTGCCAGCGGAAATCATTCACGTGATGCACGCCCAGTCTTTGCGCTCCTATCTAGGCAAGGAGTGTCGCCGTCTGGTCATAGTTGACCCTGAAGAGCTTTGGTTCGCCGGCACGCTGCAAGGTGCCGTCCTGCTTCTAGCAGAGAAGCGGAAGGATGAAGCTGACAAGGCCGAAGGCCTTGGCATATACGAAGTCAGGAACCGCGAGTTCTTGCGGTTGAACCCAGCGAAGGTTTTTGCTGCTCCACAGTCGATCAATGGCAAGACCGTGGCCGGCAAGTGGACTCGCGCTCTACTGGATAAGGAAACTCGCGATCTATTCGATGAACTTGCTGACCACAAGGAAGTTCACCGTTTCAACGACGTGGCCGATGTAGATGTAGGCATTGTCACAGGCGCGAACAAGTTCTTTCTGGTGCCCGACGAGGTTGTTGCTAAGCATGGCTTGGAGCGTTGGGCACATCCAATGTTCGGCCGGAGCGAGCATTGCCCGGGCATCATCTACGACGCAAGACAACACACTGCAAACGCCAAGGCCGGAAATCCGACTAATTTCCTGTGGTTCCCCGACAAAGAGCCGCTTCGATACAAAAAGGCGAAAGCCTATATCGAGGCTGGAGAAGCGGATTCGCTGCACACCCGCTACAAGTGTCGTATCCGATCGCCGTGGTTCTCGGTTCCTTCGGTTTATTCCACCGAAATTGGGATGCTAAAGCGTTCCCATGACCTGCCGCGTCTCATTCTGAACAAGATCGGTGCGTACACAACCGATACGGCTTATCGTATTCGTGTTCTCAATGGCACTTCGGCGGAGAAGCTTGTGGCTTGCTTCGTCAATGGATTGACCGCATTGAGTGCGGAGCTTGAGGGCCGCCATTACGGCGGCGGCGTTCTGGAACTCGTGCCATCCGAAATCGAGAAGCTGCTTCTTCCGCTGCCCCGAAAGGCGGAGGTCAGCTTGAAAGACTTGGACAAGAAGATCCGAATGGAATCAGCAAAGGGTGCTCTCGAATCAAATTCGCGCGTCGTGCTGGGTGGTTTAGGCCTTTCGCGTGCCAAACAGGATCGCGTGCTGGATGGCTGGAAAAGGCTGCGGAATCGCCGGCATCGCACGTCGAGTGAAGATACAACCGAAGCCAGCGAACCCGTTTAATCGATCTCCAAAACAAATCTTTTCGGGTCGGCCTGGTCTCGGTATAACGAGAGCGTCCGGCCGATGAGGTCGGGCCTGGCCACATAGTCGCGTACCGGTCCCCAGCTAAGGCGCGTCATCGCATTTCGTTGAGCATACGTGGCGCTTTGTGTGTTGGTGCTGTGGCCAATGCGCAGATCGAACTCGCCATAGCTGATGCCCTTCACGACAAGCTGGAATTTCGCGAAGGTTTCTTCCACGTTCGCATTCTTGCCTGGACTCCAACTCAGCGCGTCGAACACCTCATCCCGGAAGTAGTGGCGATGATCGACTTCCTCAGGTAGTCGTCCCTTGTCGAGGTTGATGGAACCTGTCCGATGTGTGGTTTCGCCGTCAGGAACGTCCAAGTCGCGCCGTGTTAGCTCTTTGCTTTCCCACACCAGCTCGTACTGCACTCCGGTTGCCGATGGCGGCGCAGCCACTGCAGGCGTTGTAGCGGGCGCTGCAACCGCTACAGGCGTGGCGGGCTGGGTGGGTGCAGCCGGGGCAGCGGGCAGCCCTGTGGCCGCTGTAACGGGCACATTAGGCGGCAGTGCTACTGCGGCGGCTTTTGCTGCACTTGCCGCAGCGGCCTTCTTTGCCGCCAGCAACGCGCTGTATATCGGAACGACTTTCAGCTTGATCTTGGGAACAGGGTCATCCGCTGTTGAAGACGCGGTGCTGGCCGGACGGGGTGGAGACGTAGCCAGTTCATCTATCAATCGCCCGCTTGCGTGCAACTCATCCAGTTCCGCCGCAGAAGTAATCCTTACGACGTTCTCAGGGTGTTCGGCTGGCTGTTCATCGAGGCTCCGTTCGATGCTCTCGATTAGCAGCCGGTCAGCCTCATCCTGCATGTCACATTCGACGACGATGCCCGCTTCGATATTGTTGTTCAGCCCACCCGGCGTGAGATTTGCACTGCCGATGATGAGCTTCGCCTGGTTAGCGCCACGGACGAGATAGAGCTTCGGGTGATAGATGACTCGCCTAGAGCCCGTATCCACGACGTAGAGGGTCACACCTTGATCTAGCAGGTGTTTGGCTCCTTGCTGGGAGGTTATGTCATTGCGGATGCCAATGAACGCTGTGGTCTTCGCGCTGTGCGCCTTTAGCTGCGCTTCGAGCTGCTCTACGCCGCCAAGGTTCACGAACGCCACGCTAACAATAATCCTTTCGATGTCTTCCACATCGAAGAGGCTGATGATCGCGTCTTTGTGGGTTTTGGGCGTGAAGCCCTGAAGGATGAAGTTCTTCTTTGCCATAGCTAGATCAGCCCCCGAAACTCGCGTTTCCCACTGCCTGCATGCAACCGACCGCGGCACGAGCAATGCACCGCAAGGCGCTTACGTTTTCAGATGCTAACGACACGGATCGCGCCGTTGGCCCCCTGAAGACCGATTCTAGGCGCTGGCACGAAATGCGGCGATACCGAAAGCAGCACAAGTGCAACACATGACCGGGAAATGACAGTAACCAACTGATTTTTCTACCTTACAGGGAAGCCTCGGTCCAATCCATCATCGGGGCAACCGATAGCCTATTACTCTCAGAATAGTCCGCTTTTGTGGGCTTGTACGCTGATTCTATGGGCGTTTTTGGCTTCATGGTAGCCGGATTCTGCAAGGTTTCTGTCCGTTCCTACGCCTCCGGTGGTACACCGGGTGTCACACAAGGCTTCATATGGCACCGATGGGAACGATCACCGCACGCCACCGAAAGGATGGCTCTACAGGATACACCGCACGAATCCAGCTCAAGAGCGACGACAAGGTAATCCATAGCAAGGCCGGGCAGGACTTTATCGCCTCGCCGCAAACGCACCATCACGAAGCCGAAGCGCCGCGACCTCCGAATCATCGCCAAGGAGGAGAAGCAGGTCCTCACCCACTTCGCCCTGTGCAACATCCACGCCGAGATCCCAATGCTCACCCTGGTCCGCTTCGCCCTGCTCACTGCACGCCGGCAAGAGGAGATCACTCGCCTCAAGTGGGTGACCTCAACAAGGCGAAGGGAACCGCGCTGCTGCGCGACCCACGCGCAAGGCCGGCAACGACCGCACGCTCCGTCTGCTCGCGGACGCATGGACGATCATCGGGGCGCAGCCGCGGCCGAGTTTGGCCGACGGCATATGCTCAAGCCACGCGTCTTCTCTCACGAGCCGAAGTCGGTCAGCGCGTGTTCGCCCGAGCGATGCGGCTCCTCGGGATCGAGGATCCCCATTTTCATGATTTGCGCCACGAAGCTACGGCGAGGCTGTTCGAAAATGGCTACTGCATTCATGAGGTTGCGCACTTCACGCTGCACGAATCATGGACGACACTCAAGCAGCACACCCAACTCAAGCCCGAGGACGTGCCAGAGCGGCGGGCATTGGATGCCGACACTGTGTCTATAATCGAGCCGCGACGAGTGGCAACGGAAGGATTGACACTGCGCTCTATTTTCGCCAACCAAAAGGAGGCGCGATATTTTCATGGAGCATATTGACGAAACCGCGGCATACTGGATGCCGTACCCACATGACGATCTCGCTCTGCGAGTCGCGGTCTTGCACGCTCAGCGCCGTCAGCAGCAGGCCGATCAGAACGAGGCAGAAATTCACGTGGCACGACGAGCGTTTGCTGCAGCCTTTGTGCGCGGCAGCGGCATCGAAGTTGGCGCCGGCTCCCGCCCCTTCCCGATTCCCGCCGGCGTTCAATGCTACTACGGCGACGTGCGCGATGCCGGGCAGCTGACCGAGTACTTCGGAACAGACAGGGTCACGGTCTCAGGCGAGATCGACGCACAGACCATGGCGAACGTTCCGCTCGCATCGCAAGACTTCATTATCTCGGCGCACGTGATCGAACACCTATGGAATCCAATTGGGGCAATCGAGGCGGCCGTCTCGCGACTCAAGCCGGGCGGGCACTTCCTCCTCGTGGTGCCGGAACTCACCGCCACATGGGATCGGATGCGCCCGTCAACCACACTTGAGCACATGCTTGCAGACTGGAAGGACGGAGGCGAGGGTACGCGACTGCAAGCCTACATTGAACACACCCGGTACGTGCATCCGCTTCTGACCGGGGAGACAATCCCCGAGCACCAAATAGAAACTACGGCGCGTGCGGTAATGGACGCCGGCATGGATTTGCACGTCCACGCCTGGCAAACCCGGGGCTTTCGCGAACTCCTCGACCACCTGGCGCCGCGGCTCGGCTTCGAGGTTGTCGCAGAACTGACCAATGTAAGCGAGAACCTGTTCGTTCTGCACCGCAGAATGCAGTTCTGGCGCCAGCTCCTACGACCTAGATATGCACCCAACTAAAGAAGAGAGGCTGTAGTAGATAAGAGCTGGGCTTATGCTCTTGACATGACTCTAAGTCGTTGCAAATTAAGCAAAAAAGTGCAGTCCCGACTGGCCCAATTCTTCGTTCTGGAAGTGACAGCTCGCTCCGCCGCTGACGTGCTGTGCATCCAGCCCAACACGGCTGCTCTGTTCTATCGCAAACTGCGAAAGCACATCACCGAACAACTGGCGTTGGTCGAGCACGAAGTTTTCGATGGCGCAGTCGAACTGGACGAGAGCTACTTCGGTGGGGTTCGCAAGGGCAAGCGTAGTCGTGGGGCTGCCGGCAAGGTCATCGTATCCGGTCTACTCAAGCGTGGCGAGAAGGTCTACACCAAGGTCGTGGACAATGCCAAGGCGACCACGTTGATGCCTGTAATTCAGCGGAAAATCGCGCCGGATAGCTGGGTCTATACCGACAGCTTCGGGAGCTACGAGGCGTTGGACGTGAGCCAGTTCCGGCATGTACGCATCAACCACTCCGTGGAGTTCGCGCGAGGCCGAAACCACATCAACGGTATCGAGAACTTCTGGAATCAAGCCAAACGCGTGCTGCGCAAATACAATGGGATTCCGAGGGGGAGCTTCCCGCTGTTCCTCAAAGAATGCGAGTTCCGTTTCAACTACGGAACACACAAACAACAACTCAAGACGCTGAAGGAGTGGGCTGGAATCTAGCCTTATCTACGACAGCCCCTAATCTTATTAGCCTCGGTGACGAAGGCACCCAGCAGGTAGATACCGTATTTTCAACATTGTCGATGATGTTGTATGCGGCTTGAATCTAAAGCCCGTCATCCACGACAACACCGTGGCCGGAGTTGGGATCACTGGTGACGTTCGGCACGAGGAAACCGTTCGTGATCCGCAATCCTTTGCATCGGCGCGACGGACAGGCGCAGGGCTTCGTGCGGGATCGGTGGCGACGGCATGCCGTCATTGTAGCCTGCGGGGTTTCGCCGGCCGGCCACGCCGCAGGTAGCAGGGAATGCCGGCGCCTGCGGCTCAGCCCGAGGCGCGGGTCTTGTGGGTGCCGCGGCCGAGCACGTGCTCGGCATCCTGGTCGAAGGTGGGCGCGGCGAAAGGGGCGGGGCCGGGAGTGCGGCCGAAGGCGATCGGCCGGGTCACGCCGCGGTAGCTGCCGATCACCGGGTGGGCGATCTCGGCCACCATGTCCTCTGCCAGTACCTGCGGGTGCTCGAACATGTCTTCCACGCGCCGCGCCGCGGCGCAGGGGACTTCTTCGCCGAAGTGCGTTTCCCATTCCAGCGCGGTGCGCGCCTGCAATGCTTGGTGCAGCCGTGGCACGATCTCGGCGGCGTGCCGGGCGCGCTTGCGCACGCTGTCGTAGCGCGGGTCGTCGGCCAGTGCGTCCAGCCCGGTCAGGCGGCACAGCGCCTTCCAGAAGCGCGGCGTGTTGGCCGACAGGTACAGGTAGCCCTCGCGCGCGGGATGGATGCCGGTGACGCCGCCGGAGCGCATGTCGCGGCCGATGTCCAGCGATTCGCCCTTGGCCCAGACCATGCGCGCGGACTGCATGGTCAGTGCGCTGCGCAGCAGCGAGACGCCGACGAACTGGCCCAGGCCGCTGCGTTCGCGCTCGTACAGCGCGGAGGACACGCCGGCGGCCAGCAGCGCGGCCGCGTAGTAGTCCACCACCGAGCCGTAGATGATCTCCGGCGCGCCGCCGCGCTTGCCCTGCAGGGTGCACATGCCGGTCATGGTCTGCAGCACCTGGTCGTAGCCGGCCTTGTCCTTCATCGGGCCGGTCTCGCCGTAGCCGGTGACGGCGCAGTAGATCAGGCGCGGGTTGATCGTCGACAGGCGTTCGAAGTCGATGCCCAGCCGCCTGGGCACGCTGGGGCGGAAGTTGTGCACCAGCACGTCGGCCTCGCGCACCAGCCGCAGCAGCGCGGCCAGGTCGGCCGGCTGCTTGAGGTCCAGTGCGATGCCCTGCTTGCTGCGGTTGACGCCGAGGAAGGCGCGGCTCTCCTGCTCCAGCGTGGACGGGTACTGCCGCAGGTTGTCGCCGTCCGGCGGTTCCACTTTGACCACGTCCGCGCCCTGGTCGGCCAGCAGCGTGCAGCCGTAGGGGCCGGCGATGTAGGCGCTCAGGTCCAGCACCTTCACGCCGCTCAGCGGCCCGGCGGGACCGCGGCGGCGCGCCGGTCGGAAGGGGGAAGCGTTGTCCATGGGGGAAGACTCCTTCATGCGGCGCCGGGGCTGCGGGGTCCAGTCTGTTGCAGGCGGGCGGCCGGATACAGCCGCCCGCCGTAGCTTCTGCGTCCACAAATTCTTGCGTGCTGGGCGCCGTCGTTCATGCGGGCGGCAGCGACAGCCAGGTCAGGCGCCAGGCGCCGTCCTCGCGGCCGCCGGCACGGTAGTAGGGCCAGAACAGCAGCGGCGGGCGGTGCTCCAGGTACATGGCGATGCCCGCGCCCTCCTCGCCCTCGGCGATGGGCAGCACCTGCAGCCAGTCGTCCTGCGGGCGCGTCGGCAGGCGGATGGTCTCCTCGGTCTTGAAGCCGTCGATCAGGCCAGTGGCGTAGACCAGCGGGCCGCGGGTCAGCCCGACATAGCGCAGGTCCAGCACCTGCTGATGCACCTCGGCGCCGTCCGGCGCGCGCGATTCCTGCACGTTGCGCAGTGCCTGGTGGTGCAGCACCGGGCGCAGTGGGAAGGTCAGATACACCTGGTCGCCCTTGCACCAGTGCCGCGTGAGGCTGGCGTAACTGCCCGGACGCACCTCGGCCTCGACGGTCTCGCCGTTGACGGTGATCTCCGCGCCCTCGGCCCACGAAGGGATGCGCAGGCGCAGTTCGAAGGCCACCTCGCGGGCCGGCGCGAACATCAGCGCGACGCGGCCCTCGAAGGGGTAACCGGTGGCCTGCCGCAGGTACAGTTCGCCGGCCGACGGATGCGTCAGCGTGGTTTCGCCCGGACCGTACAGGTTGACGCTGACCGTTTCGCCGTCCAGCCCGTAGGCGAGCGCGGGCAGTTCCTCCAGCGCCATCGCGCCGCTGGACTTGCAGCAGCGCCAGTAGGTGGTGTGCACGCGGCGGCCGTTGGGGAAGGAGTAGTAGCACCAGTCCTCGCCGTCGGGCGCCTGTGCGCCGAGCAGGTCGTTGTAGGCGGTGCGCTCGATCTCTTCCGCGTAGCGCGCCTGCCCGGTGGTGCGCAGCAGTTCGCGGTTGAACTGGATCCACGCCAGCAGCGAGCAGGTCTCCACGTAGGCGTGCGGGCTGAAGCTGCCGCGCGCGTTGAACACTTCGCGCGAGCGGTGCGCCACCCCGCCCCAGGGACCGCCGCCGAGGGTCAGGTGGTGTTCGCGGACGTTGCTCCACAGCCGTTCCAGCGCCGCCAGCAGCGGCGCGTCGGCGGTGGCGCGTTGCAGCTTCGCCAGTCCCACCAGGTTCCAGAGCAACTGGTAGGCCTTGCCGGTGGCGATCTCCGACGCGTCGGCGCCCTGCTCCAGCCGCGCCAGCAGTTGCAGGGCCGGATGCGCGTCGGCCTGCGCCAGCACCTGCTGCGCCAGCGCCAGGAAGCGCGGTTCGCCGGTCTCGGCATGCAGTTCCATGGCCGCGTCCAGCAGCACGGTCGCCGACATGCCGTGGTGGTTGCCGAGGTCGGTGATGTCGATGCCCGACTGCAGCGCATCGGCGCACAGGTCGGCGATGCGGCCGGCGGCGTCGGAATAGCGGGGATCGCCCAGCGCGCGCCCGGCTTCGACCAGGCCCAGGATCAGGTAGGCGTGGACCCAGATGTCCCAGGTGCGCAGCGCGGGCGCGCCGTCCCAGGTCGCCGGCTTGGGCGGCTGCGGCCGGGTGAAGCGGCGCTCCGGCGCGTAGGTGCCCAGGTAGCCGTCCGCTTCCTGCACGGACAGCAGGTAGTCGGCGACTTCGCACAGGCGTTCGCGCAGGGTCTCGTCGCCGCTGCGGGCCAGCGCGCGCGCGGCGGCGTACAGCCACTTGCCGGCGTGTTCGCCGTACCAGTCGCCCTCCTGGTTGTCCGCCCGGTGCGCGGGCGAGAACAGGGCGATGGCGGGGCTGTCGGGGCCGGTAACGAAGTGCGACAACCGGCCGTGCAGGTTGGCCGCCAGCGCTTCGCCCAATACGCCCTGCAGGCGGGTCCTGGTCTTGCTCATTGCTTCACGTACCTTGCGAGTTCTTCGATCTGCGCCACGCTCAGGCCCTGCGCATGGGGACGCATCACGCCGGTGGTCAGTGCCGCCACGATACGCCCGTGCGGATGCCCGGCGATCACCGCGCGCGGCGGAATGTTGCCCTGCGGATGGTCATGGCACATTGCGCAGCGCTGGGCGTACAGGGCGGCGGCGTCCAGCCCTTCGGCGGAAGGTGCGGTCGGCGTCGTGGCCGGCGCCTGCTCCGCGACCGGCGCCGCGCGGTCCGCCAGCCGGCGGCCGCCGGGGCCGAACGCCTGCACGCGGTCGCTGCCGACGAAGACCAGCCCGCCGCCGAACGCCGGCTCGTTGTACTTGCCGCTGGTGAACAGTTCGCCCGGCGCGCTGCGCCACAGCACGTCCAGGGTGTCGGCGTCGAGCGCGTACAGCACCGGGCGCGGCGCGTCGGCGCCGCTCAGCAGCGCGGAGCGCGGCGCGTTCTCGTCCAGCACCCAGACGATGGCGTCGCGTGCGCCGTTGCTGGTCACCACCGGCGAACCCGGGTTGCCCAGCACCAGCGACGTATTCGCCTTGTCCACGCGCAGGTACGGCGCCGCGCCCGCCGGCCTGACCACGCGCAGGCGCACGATGGAAGGCGGCACGCTGACCGGCGAACCCGGCCCGCGCTTGCTGTTGCCGGTGACGTAGACATAGTCGGCGCCGTCCGCGCCGCGGCGGAACGCGGGCACCGAGCGCGCGCGGGCCAGGTCCAGCGCCGCGTCGTCCTCGGAATACGGCCCGAACACGTTGAGCGGCCCGCGCTGGCCGAACTGCGGCTGCGGTTGCGGCGCCAGCAGCGAGCCGTCGCGGGACGGATCCGTGCCGCAGGACTGGCGCTTGTCCAGCGCGCCGGGCAGACGGTCGCGATCCAGCAGGTACACGTTGCCCTGCTTGCCGCCGACGGCGAGCAGGCGCGGCGCAGCGCCACCGGCGGCCGGCAACAGCGCCGCGCCGCCCGAGCCCAGGTCGATGTCCTTCTCGGCGGTGGTGCAGTAGTTGAACGGCGTGTAGGTGCCGCGCAGCGCGAAGCCGCCCGGGCCGGGCGGCGCCAGCTTCAGCACGGACTGCGCCCAGTCGCCCGGCGAATCCTGGTAGCCACCGAAGCCGCTGCCGGTGACCACGTAGACATGGCCGTCCTCGTCCACCGCCGGGCCGCCCGCGCCCCAGATGCCGCCGCTGCCGCGGTGCGGCATCGCCACCGCCGCGAACGCGCTGCTCACCCGCGCGCGCGCGGTGTCCACGGCCGCGATCCAGCCGGTCTCCGATTCGCCGAACACCACGTACAACTGCGCACCGTCCGGGCTCAGGTTGAGCGCGCCGCGCTGCACGCGGAAATCGAAGCGCCGTTTCGGCGGCACGCGCTGCGGCCCCGGGTTGGCGTTGAGGTCGTTGAAGGTGCCTTCGTCCAGGCGCACCGGCCAGCCTTCGACCGGTTCGCCGCTGCCGATGTCCAGCGCATGCGCCTGCCAGCGGTGCCCGGGGTCGCAATGGGTCACGTAGAGGCGCCGGCGCGGCACGTCCACCACTGGCGTGCCGAGGATGCCGGTGGGCACGCCGTCCAGCGGTGCCGGCTGCAGCCGGCAGGGTTCGCCCAGCCGCGTCTTCCACAGGATGCGGCCGGGCGCGACGTCGCCGTTGCGCGCGGCGTTGACGGCGTAGACCACGCCGTTGTTGCTGGCCGCGAAGACCACGTCGAAGCGCTCGCCCGCGTGCTGCCCGGCGGTGATGTCCACCTTGTCCACGTACAGCGGCGTCGCGTACAGGCGCGCCGGCTGTCCTTCGTGAGCGTCCAGCGGCGGCGACTCCCACAGCAGGCCGAACCTGTCCTCGCCCAGCGCGTCCGGCGCCAGCACCGTCTCGTCGGCGCGCCAGCCGCTGCGCGCGGCGTCCACGTGGAAGGTGGCGCGGGTCACCGTGCCGTTCGCTCCCTGCGCGCGCGGCTCCGGCGGCGGCGCGGCGGGTTCGTCGACCAAGGGCGTGGCGGGCACGTCCAGCCCCGCCGTCCACAGCACCGCGTTGAGCAACAGCCTGCGCACCTCGGGCTGGTCGAAGGTGCGGGTGTAGTGCGCGCCGGTGAACGTCACGCTGCGCCCACCACCGGCGCGCTCGTAGGCCCAGGCCACGTCCACGCGCTCGGGCAGGTCCTCGACCACGGCCTGGCCGTCGCGGAACTGCGGATGCAGCACGGCACCGAGGATGGTCGTCCGCGTGCCGCCGGCTTGCGCGGGCCGGAACGTCGGGTAGAACTCGTCGCGATAGGCGAACGCGCGCAGGCCGCGCGCGACCGGATGCGCGGACGGCACCAGTTCGGCATGCTCGGTGGTGCGGTCGAACATGCCCGCGCGCACCGCGCCCAGCCACGGCGGCAGGCCCAGGTCGTCGTCCGGCGGCACCGTGGACGCCTGGTGCAGGACCACCAGCCCGGCACCGCGCCGCATCGCCGCCTCGAACGCCGCGCGCCGCGCCGGATCGCGCAGCGGATGGCGGTCCATGCCGTCGAAGTACCAGACCAGGGTGTCGGCCGCCTCGATCTGGCGGGCGTCGGCCGGCCAACCGTCCGGAAACGCCACCACGCGCAGTGCGCGGCGGCTTTCCGGCGCCTGCCTCAACAGCGTTTCCAGCGCGCGCACGCCGGCGGGATAGTCGTGCCGGCCCGGCCCTTCGCTGGCGGCGCCGCCGATCAGCACCACCGTGCGCGGCGGCGCGCCGCCGCATGCGGCGAGCAGCCACGCCAGCAGCGCCATGGCGAGCAGGCGCGCCGCATGCCGTGCGTGCGCCGCCGCCGCGATGCGCTTCACGCCGCGTCCACCACGCAGCGGAAGCCGATGCGCGCCGAACGATCCTTGCCCGGCGCCATCAGCAGCAGCTTGCCGTGCTGATCCAGCCGCCGCGCCTGCGGGAAATACCAGTGCGAGGTGCGCGGCTCGTAGTCGCTGCCACCGCGCAGGATCGCCGCGCGGGTGTGTTCGTCGAGGAACTCGTCCGTCCACTGCCAGACATGGCCCACCAGGTCCATCACCCCGAACGGGCTGGCCCCCGCCGGGCAACGGCCCACCTCGGCCGGTGGCGGCAGGCGGCGGCCGCGGTACACGGGCGGCGCGGCATCGTCGCGCCATGCGTCGCCCCAGGGATAGAGGCGTCCGTCGCTGCCCTGCGCGGCGTACTGCCATTCCCAGGTGTGCGGCAGGCGCTTGCCGGCCCACGCGGCGTAGGCGCGCGCGTCCTCCAGCGACACCCAGGTGACCGGGCGCTGTTCCCAGCCGGGCTGCGGCGCGCCGTCGCGCCAGTCGCGCAGGAAGTTGTGCGCATCGCGCGGCGCGTAGCCGGTCGCGTCGACGAACGCCTTGTACTGCGCGTTGGTGACCAGGTGGCGGTCGATGTGGAACGCCGCCATCGGCATGCGCCGGCGGTGGTGGCGGCGCGCCGTGCTCTCCCACGGGAACTGCACGTCCACGCCTTCCCAGGTCTGGCCTTCGATCTCGATGCCCTGCGCCACGAACAGGAACTCGCCGGCCGGCACGGTCACCATGCCTTCCGGCGCCCGTGCCTGCGGCGCGGTGGGTTCGATCGGCCGCAGCGCCTGCGGCAGCGCCTTCCACTGCGCCGACAGCGAGGCCAGAGGCGTGGCCGCCCGCTCCGCCATCTGCGCGAGGAAGCCGTCCAGTCCGTCCTCGGTCGCGCCCGCGCGCAGCGCCAGCACCGCGCCGAAGCCCTTGCCTTCCAGCGCCAGCTCGATCACGGCCTGGCCGTCGATGAGGCGCGGTTGCAGCGGCGTGCCGTTCCACAGGTCGTAGTAGCGGGTGCCCTCGGCGTGCGCGACGGCGAGTTGCTCGCCCTCGATCCCGTATTCATGGCGGTTGACCAGCGTCCACAGCACGCGGTCCTCGCCCGGGAAGCGGCTGGCGAACACGCCGGCCTGCAGGGTCCGCTCGTAGGGCCGCCAGTCCAGACTGACCAGCAGCGGCGCAAAACGGCGGTAGATCGCGGCGATGCGGCGCAGCGATTCGGCGTCGCGCGGGGTCAACTGGTTCCACAGGCCCCACACGTTCTCCCAGGCGTTGTAGCCCACGCCGTTGAAGAAGATGTATTGCAGATCGTGGTTGCGGTCGCGGCCCCAGCGGTTCTCGTAGTTGATCATGTGGCGCGGTTCCAGCCACTTGAACTTGGCCACCGGCGGCACGGTTTCGTTGGGCGCCTTCTTGCCCCAGCTCTGCACGTTCCAGATCAACTGCTCCTCGGCGCTGATGGTGGACTCGGGCTGCACCACCACCGGGTGGCCCAACTCGTCGCAAGCGTCGAAGAACGCGCGCGGCACGCCGTTGTAGGTGTCGCCGTTGATGCCGTCGGCGCCGACCGCCTTGACGATCCCGGCGATGGCCCGCCAGTCCGGCTCGCCCTCGTCGCGGGTGCCGTTGTCCCAGGGCATGGTGGTCAGGAACACGCGCACGCCGCGGCGGTGGAAGTCGTCGACGGCGCCGCGCAGCCCGTCCAGGCCGCCCGGCAGGTCGCGCGCCAGGTCGAACTGGTTGCGGTCGTCCACGCCGATGTTCGGGTACACGCACCACAGCAGCACGCTGTCCAGGCCGCCGTAGCGCGCCTCCAGGTCGTCCAGGTAGCGGTCCACCGTGTAGCGGCCCTCGACGGGGTCGTACAGGTAGCGGTCCTCGACCATCACCTGCGCGTGGACGAAGTTGCGCTGCGCCCATTGCAGTTCGGGACGGCGGTAGTTGGCGTCGTCGTAGCCGATGCGGGTGAGGTGCTCGCGGCGCCAATCCTGCAATTCGCTGATCCAGTCGTCGGCGCTGGCGTTGGCGTCGATCTTCCAGTGGCCGATCTCGGCGAACGGCCAGCCCGGCGCCTTGCCCGGCGTGGGCAGGTAACGGCCGGTGGTGACGTGGGAGAACTTGTATTCGGTCGCGACCGCACGCGGCGCGTCGTCGGCCGTGGCGGAAGGATCGTGGGGGGCGGGGGTCTTCATGCGATGGGTCGGAACTCAGGAACGGGGAAGGCCGCAGTACGCCGCCAGTGTGGCGCGGGCGGCATCGTCGTCGGCATGCGCGGACAGCCAGGCGTCCACCTCGGCGCGCGCCGGCACGCTGGCCTGCGCACCCAGGCGGGTGCAGGCCAGGGCGGAGGCCGCGCTGGCGAAGCGTAGCGCGTCGGCCAGCGCCGCACCGGCGGCCAGCCGCGCGGCCAGCGCGCCGCAGAAGGTGTCACCGGCGGCGGTGGTGTCGACGGCATCGACGCGGAAGGCCGGTTGCAGGTGGATACCCTCGCCCGTGCGCGCCAGGCAACCGCGCGCGCCGAGGGTGACGACCACGCAGGGCACAGGCAGGCGGGCCGCCCGCGCGGCGACCGTGCCCTCGCCGGCCAGCGCCGCCAGTTCGCCCTCGTTGACCACCAGCAGGTCGATGTTTTCCAGCAACCCTGCCGGCAGCGCCGCCGCGGGCGCGGCGTTGAGCATCACCTTGACGCCTGCGGCGCGCGCGGCCTGCGCATAGGCCGCCACCGTGTCCAGCGGCGTTTCCAGTTGCAGCAGCAGATGGCCCACGCCGTGCAGCGGCGGCAGGTGCTGCGGCCGTAGCTGCGCGTTGGCGCCCGGCGCCACGGTGATGGCGTTCTCGGCGTCGTCGGAGAGGCAGATGAAGGCGGTGCCGCTGGCCACGCCGGGCGCGCGCACGACCAGCGCCTCGACGCCGGCCTCGGCCAGCGCGCTTTCCAGCACTGCGCCGTAAGGGTCTTCGCCCAGCGCCAGCAGCATGCGCGTGGGCACGCCGCCCGCGCGCGCGCAGGCCACCGCCTGGTTGGCACCCTTGCCGCCAGGGAAGGTGGCGAAATCGCGGCCCAGCACGGTTTCGCCGGGCGCCGGCACGTGCGGCGCGCGCACGACGAAATCCAGGTTGGCCGAGCCGGCGACGAGGACACGCGGGGAGGACGTCACGGCGCGACCACCTCCTGCACGTGGTTGTAGAACGCCTTGGCCACGCGCGGCAGTTCGCCGGGGTGGTCGCCGGGCAGGTGTTGCAGCATCAGCACGCCGACGGTGTCCGTCGCCGGATCGATCACGAAGGCGGTCGATGCCGCGCCCGTCCAGCCGACCTGCCCGACCGCGCCCTTGCGGTCCTGCGCGGCCGGATCGAGCAGCACCGACAGTCCCAGGCCGAAGCCGCGCCCCGGCGTTTCGTCGATGTAGGGGCGCTCCAGCCCCATTGGTTCCAGTTGGTCGCGGAACATCTCGTCCACCAGGGCCGCCGGCACGATCTGGCGATCCCCGGCGCGGCCGTGCGCCAGCAGCATGCGGGCGAAGGCCAGATAGTCCGGAGTGGTCGAATACAGGCCGCCGGCCGCGCTGAAATAGGGCCGCGGCCGGGTGCCGGGATAGCGGGCGGTCGGTTCGTCGGACAGCACCAGCCGTCCCTCGCCGTCGATGCGGCTCAGCTCGACGATGCGCTCGCGCTGGTCGACCGGCACTTCGAACCCGGTATCGACCATGCCGAGCGGCACGAAGAACGCGGCATGCAGGTACTCGGGCAGCGACTGTCCGCTCCAGACCTCGACCAGCCGCCCGAGCACTTCGGTGTCGACGCTGTCGTAGGAAAAGCGTGTGCCGGGCTCGCGCGCCAGCGGCACCTTGCCCAGGCGCTCGACGTAGGCGGCCAGGCTGAGGCTGTATTCCAGCCGGGCCTCGCTGCGGCGGCGCCCGGCCTTGCCCTCGCCGACCGGGAATCCAGCGGTATGGGTCAGCAGGTGGCGGATCGTGGGTGCGCGCGCCGGCGTGCGGCCGATGCCGCTGACGCCCATCACCTTCAGCCCCGCCAGTTCCGGCAGGTGCTTGCCGATCGGATCGTCCAGCGCGCCGTGGCCCTCGCCGATCAACCGCAGCACCGCGGCCGACACCACCGGCTTGGTCATCGAATAGATGCGGTAGATCGCGTCCTCCCGCAAGGGACGGGTGCGCGCGACGTCGGCGAACCCGAGCGTCTCGTCGCGCACCACCGTGCCCTCGTGCAACACGACCATCCGCGCGCCGGGATAGCCGGCGGCCACGACGTCCTGCTGCAGCCATGCACGTGTATCGGGTTGCGAAGGCCCCGTGGCCGCCGCGAGCGCGGGGACCAATGCGGCGCACAGGACCAGCAACGCCCGCAGGCGCGCACCGTGGTGCCGGTTCATGCATTTCCTCCAGGGCCTGCGGCTGGGCAGGCCGTTGCGGGACGGCGCTGCCGGACCATCATGCGATGACCCGGCAACGGATCGCCGCAGGGTGCGCGTCCCCGCGACCGGCGTGGATGCCGCGTCCGCCGTCGATCAGAACGTGCGCTCGTAGGTGAAAGAATACATCCGCCCGCGGCCGGCCCAGTAGTTGCGGAACCCCGGCACCTGCGACCAGGTCAGGATGTACTGCTTGT
>CALJUL010000108.1 GCA_937975725.1 uncultured Pseudoxanthomonas sp.
CGCAGGGCCGCGGCGGCAACGTGCGCTTCCGCTTCATCATGTACAGCGTGCCCGGCGGCAACAAGCTGGACGCCAGCTTCGACGCCGACGACAACCTGACCGAAGTGGAACTGCTGCGCCGCCAGGCCACCTACTCCTACAAGGACGGCGATGCATTCGTGTTCCTCGACGACGAGGACTACACGCCGTACACGCTGGACGCCGACGTCATCGGTGACGACGCCGGCTACATCACCGACGGCCTGTCCGGCTGCTACGTGCAGGTGATCGACGAACTGCCGGTGGCGTTGCAACTGCCGCAGCACGTGACGCTGGAAGTGGTGGAGACGCCGCCGGAACTGAAGGGCGGCACCGCGACCAAGCGTCCGAAGCCGGCCCGGCTCAACACCGGCATCGAAATCATGGTGCCGGAGTACATCACCAACGGCGAACGCATCCTGGTCAACACGACCACCGGTGAGTTCGGCGGTCGCGCGGATTGAGGCATTACGGGGCCTGGAATGGCCGCAAGGGCTGTTCCGGAAGATGGCGTGCAAGTGCAGGCGCAGGAAGAAAGCGAAAACCGCTTCCACGCTTTCCGCATCCAGCGCTCGATAGCGGCGGCGGCTCCGGAACAAGCCCCGCCTCCCCATGACGGAATGCACCCCCTCCCCTGCCTGCGGGGGAGGATTGGGGTGGGGGCAAGCCGAAGCCCGTGCGCTTCCCAGTGGCAACAATGTCCTTGGATGCAAGGTGCTTGCATTCCCGCACTTGAAGCGCGCCTTGATCTCGAACGCCGCGGCGCCGCCGTCCCCATCCCAGCCTTCCCCCGCAAGCAGGGGAAGGAGCGCAGTGCCGGCTATTCATTGCGGAGAGATGCGGGACATGGCGCGGGGCTACTGCCCCACTCCATCCCGCTGCACTCCATCCAATTCGCGCAAGCGCCGTCCGATCGCGGCGATGTTGTCCTCGATGCCGCGCAAGGCTTCCCGTTGCCCGGCCGGCAGCCAGCGCTCCACTTCGCGCCGCAGCGAGGCATCCTGCTCCCGCAGGCTGGCCAGACGCGTCGTGGCTTCCTGCACGGCGTGCCGGCGTTCCGTGGCCTGCGGCAGGCCGTAACCTTCCGGCAACAGTTCCGCGGGGCGGCTGAGGAAGCCGCTGGCGCCCAGCCATGCGCGCAGGGCGGCCACGGTCCCGGCCGCTTCGTCCGGCATGTGCTTGCCGCCCAGGTAGCGCCGTTTCAGTTCGTCGCGTAGCTGCAACTGCTGCCGGCGCAAGGCAGCGTTCTCCAGCACCAGCAATGCGGCGCTTTCGCGCAGGCCCGCGGCCGGCAGCCAGCGGGCGCGCTGCGACGGCGGCAGTGCGAACCACGCCTGCGCGTCGCGCTGCGGCAGCAACAGGTCGTCGCGCGCGATCCGGAACAGTTCTTCGTAGCGTGCGCTCATCGGCTCGAAGTAGTAGCCCCACCGGCGCGCCTGTTCGCCATCGTCCAGCACATGCGTCTCGGCGAGGCCGGCGCGTTCCAGTTTCCGCAGCAAGCCGGTGGGGGTGATGCTCGCCAGCGGGGCTTCCGCCAGGCGTGGCGCACCGTCGTGCAGCAGCTTCCAGGTTTCGACGGCGCAGTTGTTGCCGATGAAGTAGTAGCGGCCGTCGTAGCTCCAGTGCAGTTGCGCGGCGCGCTCCAGCAGGCCGGCGATCTCGTCGCGCTGCAACCGCAAAGGAATGGATCGCAGGCCGCGCAGTTCCACCCGTGTGTACTCCTCGATCACCTGGTCCAGCGGCAGCAGGAACAGGCGCGAGGGATAGGAGCCGGTCAGGCCGCGCCAGCCGGAGATCTGCACGTCGCCGACGAAGGCGCGGAACGACAGCACGCGGTGGTGCGCCAGGTCCAGGCGGCAGTCCGGTCCCCGCGCGCGGCCCGGCGCGCATACCACCAGCCGCAGCATGCTGTGGCCCCAGCGGCTCATCGCACGGTCGTTGCCTTCGGCCAGCAGGTAGTCGATCGCGTAGACCCGCGCCGGGTCCAGCGCCAGCAGCGAGGCTTCGCCGGCCTGCACGTCGGCGTCCAGGAACGGCAGGCCGGGCGGGCACGCCGCTGCGTCCGTGGCGGGCAAGCCGAAATGCGCGACGAAATACCGGTGCAGCGCCGGGCGGCGGCAGGCGTAGTCCGGGTCCAGCACGAAATATTCCAGATTGACCGCGACGAATTCCGACGGCCGAGCCAATTCGTAATGGTCCGGGCTGCGCTGGCTGAAGTCGTTGCGCGAACGCCGGCCGGCCAGGCGGATGGCGCTGCGCTGCCAGCCAGCCAGGTCGCGCAGGCGTGCATCGCCGGAGAGGACGTTGCGACGGGTGCGGTCGTAGGCGTGCGCGAGTTCGTGCACCAGCGCCGCGCGCGCGGCGCGGGCGCCGACGTCCTGCGGATCGTCCGGCGAGCGCGCCTGCCAGCGATGCAGCAGCGCGCGGTCCAGCAGCACCTGACGGCCGACGCGGCGGCCGTGCACGTTATCGGGCAGATCTTCGCGCCAGCGCAGCACGAGATCGGCGGGCAATGCGCGGCGCCATGCCTCGGGCAGGCGCGCCAGCACGTCGTCGGTCAGCGCGCGCGCCGCTTCGCCGTCGGCCGCCGTCAGGCCGGTGCCGTCGATCGCCAGCGCGGCGGCGGGCGCGGCGTGGGCCAGCCATGCGCACAGCAGCGCCGCGCCGATGCGCCGGCCGCGGGGCCGACGCGGAACCATCAGCGCGCCAGGATCGCCCGCGCCAGTTCCATGTCGCTGGCCTTGCGCGCCGCGGGGTCGCGCTCGCGCAGGTGGCGCAGCGCGGCTTCCAGTTGCGCGCCGCGGATGCGACCTTCGCTGGCCACGAAGCTGGCGGCGTCCTCGCGCGCCTGCTCGACCACCTTGTCGTCGCCCGACGTGCTGCCGGACGAGGCCGAGGAACCAGCCGAAGAGGCGCCGGCGGACGTACCGGCGAAGCTGCCGGCCAGGGCCGGAATCGAGAACGCCAGCAACGCGCCGGCCAGGATCAGTCGGGACATGGAATCTTCCGTAGCGGGATCGGGCGCCTTCTGCGGGCGCGGTGCGCAAAGACTACCCGCAAAGCGCGGATAACACCTGAACCCGTGCCGATTCCATGCTTCGGTTGGACTTCAAGGAGAAGCGGCTTGCAGCACCGATGGCGATGCCGTGCGGCCCTGCCCTTCGTCCGCGGCGGATCGAATCCGGAACAGGCTCTCCGGGTATTTTCTTACCGCGATGCCTGGAGAAGAACCGGCGTTCGATCCCCATGGCATGGCGGACTTCCTTCCACCCCAGCCTTGCCATGCCTGCCCCGAAGAAAGCGACGTGTACCCGATGGCGGCCGGAACGGCATCCAGGAGACACGCTGCGACCACCCCGCCGGCACCTCGATACCGTTCTCCTGCGGGCGTATCGAACCCTCAGGCGTCGAACAGCTTGCCCGGGTTCATCAGTCCGTTCGGGTCCAGCACCCGCTTGATGCCGCGCATGACCGCGATCTCCTCCGGGCTGCGCGTGCTCTCCAGGTAGCCCTTCTTGACCAGGCCGATGCCGTGCTCGGCGGAAATGCTGCCGCCGTGCCGCTTCAGCGCCTGCGCCAGCAGCTTGGTGACCTGCTCGCACTGGGCCACGAACCCGGCATCGTCGCCGCCGTCGGGTTCGAGCACGTTGATGTGCAGGTTGCCGTCGCCGATGTGGCCGAACCACACCACGTCGAAATGCGGATAGGCGTCGCCCAGCAGCGCCTGGGTCTCGGCCAGGAAGGCCGGCATGGCGGAGATGCGCACCGAGACGTCGTTCTTGTAGGGCTTGTAGCGCGCCAGCGCCTCGGTGATGCCTTCGCGCAGGCGCCACAGTTGCGCGGCCTGCGCGTCGGACTGGCTGATCACGCCGTCGCTGACCCAGCCCTGTTCCAGGCAATGCTCGAAGGCGGCCATCGCAGCGGCTTCCTTCGCCTCGTCGCCGATGGCGAACTCGGTGACCACGTAGTACGGGTGCACCTCGTCGAAGGGCTTCTGCGCGCCGTGCGCCAGCACGTGGTGCAGCGCGCGGTCGGTGAAGAATTCGAACGCCTCCAGTTGCAGCCGTTCGCGGAACGCCGCGAACACCTGCATCAGCACCTCGAACGAGGGCAGCGCCAGCAGCATCACGTTGGTCGGCGGCGGCGGATCGGTCAGCCGCACGGTGGCCTCGACCACGATGCCCAGCGTGCCTTCCGAGCCGATCCAGAGATGGCGCAGGTCGTAGCCGCTGGAATTCTTGATCAGCGCCTTGTTGAGCTCCAGCACCTCGCCGGCGCCGGTGACCACCTTCAGCCCGGCGATCCATTCGCGGGTGTTGCCGTAGCGGATCACGCGGATGCCGCCGGCGTTGGTGGCGATGTTGCCGCCGATGGAACAGGAGCCGCGTGCGGCGAAATCCACCGGGTACACCAGCCCATGCTCGCGCGCGGCGTTGTGCACGGCTTCCAGCGGCATGCCGGCCTGCACGGTCAGCGTTCGGTCCACCGCGTTGAAGTCCAGCGCCTGGTTCATGCGCTCCAGGCTCAGCACCAGTTCGCCGTGCGCGGCCACCGCGCCGCCGGACAGGCCGGTGCGGCCGCCGGAGGGCACCACGGCCACGCCATGTTCGTTGGCCCAGCGCACGACTGCCTGCACCTCTTCCACCGTCGCCGGCAGCGCGATCGCCAGCGGCGCCGGGGTCCAGCGGCGGGTCCAGTCGCGGCCGTAGTGTTCCAGGTCGGCGGGGTCGGTCTTCAGGCGCAGCGCGGGGGCGGCGTGCAGCAGGCTGTCCAGGCGAGGGTCGCTCACACTCATGGCGGGGCTAGGCTTGGGGGGCGCCCAGCGTGCCAGCGATGCTGCGCTGCGTCCAGACGAACGCGCGGCCCGGCGCGCCATCGTTTCAAAGGCAACCAAGCCCTGCGGAAAAGCAACCGAGTTTTCCATTCCGCGCTGCAGCATCCGGCGCCTCCATCTGGCATAGTGACGCCCCTTCCCTCTCACTTTCCCATCCTTCCCGGCAATGTCGAACAAGAAGACCTCGTACCCGAAGCAGGACATCCGCGTGCTGTTGCTGGAGGGGGTCAGCCAGACGGCGGTGGAGACCTTCCGCGCCGCCGGTTACTCGCAGATCGACTTCCACGAGAAATCATTGCCGGAGGACGAGTTGAAGCGGCGCATCGCCGAGGCGCACATCGTCGGCATCCGCTCGCGTACCCACCTCACCGGGGACGTGCTCTCGCACGCACGCCGGCTGATCGCGGTGGGCTGCTTCTGCATCGGCACCAACCAGGTGGACCTGGAAGCGGCGGAACTGGCCGGCATCCCGGTGTTCAACGCGCCCTATTCCAACACCCGCAGCGTAGCCGAGCTGGTGATCGCCCAGGCCATCCTGCTGATGCGCGGCATCCCGCAGAAGAACGCCGAATGCCACCGCGGCGGCTGGTCCAAGTCGGCCGCCGGCAGCCACGAGGTGCGCGGCAAGACGCTGGGCATCATCGGCTACGGCCACATCGGCACCCAGGTGGGCGTGCTGGCCGAGGCGCTGGGCATGCACGTGCTCTTCCACGACATCGAGACCAAGCTGTCGCTGGGCAACGCGCGGCCGGCGACGAGCCTGGACAACCTGCTGGCGCAGAGCGACGTGGTGACCCTGCACGTGCCGGAGACGCCGGCGACCAAGGACATGTTCGGCGCGGCGCAGATCGCCGGGATGAAGCGCGGCGCGCACCTGATCAACGCCTCGCGCGGCACGGTGGTGGACATCGCCGCGCTGGCCGGAGCGCTGAAGTCCGGCGCGGTCGGCGGCGCGGCGGTGGACGTGTTCCCGGTGGAGCCCAAGGGCAATGCCGAAGCCTTCGAATCGCCGCTGCGCGGCATCGACAACGTCATCCTCACCCCGCACGTGGGCGGCAGCACGCTGGAAGCGCAGGACAACATCGGCGTGGAAGTGGCGGCCAAGCTGGTGCGCTACAGCGACAACGGCAGCACCCTGTCGGCGGTCAACTTCCCGGAAGTCACCCTGCCCGGCCACGAGGGCAGCCGCCGCATCCTGCACATCCACCGCAACGTGCCCGGCGTGCTGTCGCAGATCAACGACATCTTCCGCGACCGCGGCATCAACATCGACGGCCAGTTCCTGCGCACCGACCCCAAGGTCGGCTACGTGGTCATCGACGTGACCGCCGACGAGGAGCAGACCACCAGCCTGCGCGAAGCGATGGCGGCCATCCCCGGCACGCTGCGCACGCGCGTGCTGTACTGAGCCGCGCGCGGCCGCCGCGCCGCGCAAGCACCGGAGAGGACGCCATGCCGCGCGCTTCCACCGCCTTCCTGTTCGACCTGGACGGCACCCTGGTGGACAGCGTCTACCAGCACGTGCTGGCGTGGAAGGAAGCGCTGGACCGCGAAGGCGTGTACCTGTCGGTCTGGCGCATCCACCGCAAGATCGGCATGAGCGGCGGCCTGTTCGCCAACATCCTGCTGCGCGAGACCGGGCTGGACATCACCGGCGAACGCCTGGAGCGGCTGCGCCGCTACCACGCCGAAGCCTACAACCGCCAGGCCGGGCTCCGCGCAGTGCAGCCGCTGCCGGGCGCGCGCGAACTGCTGGCCCACCTGACCGAACAGGGCATGCCCTGGGGCATCGCCACCAGCGGGCGCATGGAAACCGCTGCGCACAATCTGGAAGCGCTGGGCGTGGACCCGGCGCGCGTACCGGTGATCACCCGCGACCTGGTGCGTCACGCCAAGCCGGACCCGGACCTGTTCATCGCTGCGGCGGAAAAGCTGGGCGTGGACATCGGCCGCGCCCTGGTGGTCGGCGACAGCATCTGGGACATGCTGGCCGCCCAGCGCGCCCGCGCCCTGGGCGTGGGTCTGCTGTCCGGCGGCTACGGCCAGGAAGAACTGGAACGCGCCGGCGCCTTCCGCGTCTACGAAGACCCCGCCGACCTGCTGCGCCACATCGACGAAGTGGCCGCGCGCGGTTGAGCGGCCCCGCCTCCGCTCTCTGCTGATTCCGCCTCTTATTCCCCCCTTGTAGGAGCGACGTGAGTCGCGACCGCAAAGATGGGCATGTCGCTGGCCACGGATCGACGCGGATCGGCACGGATAAAGCCCGATTGCGATTGCGTTGTTTCCGCGCTTCATGCTCGGGCGTATTGGCAATCGCTGGATCGCCTGTCGCGACTCACGTCGCTCCTACAAGGTTGTTTTGCACGCGGCTGCAGGTGAACCAGGCACTTATGGCAGGAGCGCGTGGAATGAAGAAGTCGCTTCATCCGCGCTGATCCGCGTCGATCCGCGGCCCATGCTGCCCTAGTTACCCCATTGCGGCGGTCGCGACTCGCGTCGCTCCTACAGGAAGAGCGTGGCGCAGGTCCGGGCCAGCCATTTGCGGGCCATGCGGCGCAGGGATTCGTCGGGGTCGTCGGCGATGGGGGCGATCTCGCGCCAGGCCAGGTCCAGCGATTCCTCGCCGACGGCGTAGTCCTCGCAGGCGCCGGCGCGCACCACGTAACGCACGTCGTAATGCCAGTGGCCGGGTACGTCGCCACGTTCGGGGATCCAGTGGCGGTCCAGGTCGAAGATGGCATCGCCCTCGACCTGCAGGCCCGCCAGACCGGATTCCTCCTCGGCTTCCTTCAGCGCCACCCGTGCCATGTCGCTGTCGCCGTCGGCGTGCCCGCCCGGCTGCAACCAGCGGCCCAACTTGCGGTGGTGGGTCAGCAGCGTGCGCCGGCCGTCGGCGCTGACCAGCCAGGCGCTGCCGGTGAAATGGCCGGCCAGGCGTTCGCGAAGATAGGGGTTGGCCGGGTCGTCGAGCAGTTGTCGAAATGCCGTCACCGCCTCGCATTCCGAAGGCCAACGCCGCAAATAATCGTCGAATTGCCGGGACAGGACGGCGACCGGAACGTCGGTGGGCATGGCCATGCCGGATGAACAGGGGAATCACATTATCGCCCCGCCCCGCTTCGCTTGTGCGCCCGGCGGCAATACGGGTAAGGTCGGCAACTTAACCCCCTGCCGGCCGGCAGGGTTGGCCGTTCAGACATGGGGACATCACGATGCTCTTTTGGCGTGTCAAGCCGCTCGACAAGATTCTGGAAACGGCAGAGAAGAAATCGCTCAAACGCCAATTGGGCGCGCTTCAACTGACACTGCTCGGCATCGGCGCCGTCATCGGCACCGGCATCTTCGTATTGACCGCCGAAGCCGGCCAGAAAGCCGGCCCCGGCCTGATGGTCGCCTTCATCATCGCCGCCATCGTGTGTGCGCTGGCCGCCTTGGCCTATGCCGAACTGGCCTCGATGGTGCCGGTGTCCGGCTCGGCCTATACCTATACCTACGGCGTGCTGGGCGAACTGCTGGCCTGGATCGTCGGCTGGGCGCTGGTGCTGGAATACGCCGTCGCCGCCGGCGCCGTGGCGGTGGGCTGGTCCGGCTACATGAACGGCCTGCTCGAAAGCGCGGGCTACGGCCTGCCCTTGGCACTGAAGGTGGGGCCGCAGGGCGGCGGCACCTTCAACCTGCTGGCCTGCCTGATCTCGCTGGTCATCACCGGCCTGCTGGTGTTGGGCACCAGCAAGAGCGCGTGGGTGAACGCGGTGCTGGTCACGCTGAAGATCGCCGCGCTGATTCTGTTCATCGCCATCGCGGTGCCCGCGGCGCAGGACCCGAACTTCGAACCCTTCCTGCCGACCGGCTGGGGCAGCCCGATGGGCGGCGTGGGCGTGCTCGGTGCGGCGGCGTCGATCTTCTTCGCCTATGTGGGCTTCGACGCGGTGTCCACCGCGGCCGAGGAGACCAAGAACCCGAACCGCAACATTCCGATCGGCCTGATCGGCTCGCTCGCCATCTGCACCGTCTTCTACCTGCTGGTGGGCTACGGCGCGGTGGGCGCGATGGGCGCGCAGCCGCTGTTCGACGCCGCCGGTGTCGCCATCCCGCCGGGCAGCAAGGAGTTCGCCGCGGCCTGCGCGATGCCGGCCAACGCCGAGGCGCTGGTGTGCAGCCACGAACCGCTGGCCCACGTGCTGCGCGTGCTGGGCTTCCCGGGCTGGGGCAACGTGATCGGCATCGTGGCCGCGTTGGCGCTGCCGACGGTCATTCTGATGATGATCTACGGCCAGACCCGCATCTTCTTCACCATGTCGCGCGACGGCCTGCTGCCGAGCAAGCTGTCCACGGTGCACCCGAAGTTCCACACCCCGCACATCATCACCATCATCACCGGCGTGTTCGTCGCCGCCTTCTCGGCGCTGTTCCCGGTGGGCGTGCTGGCCGACATCTCCAATTCGGGCACGCTGTTCGCCTTCGTCATGGTCGCCATCGGCGTACTGATCCTGCGCGTCAAGCAGCCGAACCGCCCGCGTCCGTTCCGCACCCCGTTTGCGTGGCCGGTCTGCATCCTGTCGATCCTGGGCTGCCTGCTGCTGTTCGTGAACCTCTCCGGCTACACGATCTCGCTGTTCTTCGTGTGGGCGGCGATCGGCCTGGTGGTGTACTTCTCCTACGGCTACCGCCGCAGCCACATGATCCCCGGCAACGAGCCGGTGGATCATGAGCCGGGCATGCCGCCGGAGCCCAAGTTCCACGAGGGCCCGCAGGCCTGACGGCCCGCACCGGCATTCCGGAGAAACGGCGCGGCGACCCCGCGCCGTTTTTCTTGGCCGGGCCGTCCAGTAGAATCGCCGCATGAGCGCCCTTCCCTACGACGCCGCCCTGCTGCGCGAACGCGCGCAGTCGATCATCGCCAACGTGCGCGAACTGTCGCGGCTGGGCTGGACGCCCGCCACCAGCAGCAACTTCTCCGAGCGGCTGGACGAACGCCACGCCGCCATCACCGTCTCCGGCCGCGACAAGGGTCGGCTGGCGGAGGACGACATCATGGTCGTCGACTTCGACGGCAAGGCGGTCGGCAGCGACCATCGCCCGTCGGCGGAAACCCTGCTGCACACCCAGCTCTACCGCCGCTACCCCGAAGTCGGCTGCGTGCTGCACACCCATTCGCTGGTGCAGACGGTGGCCTCGCGCCTGTTCGCCGGCGCAGGCCACGTCCGCCTGGAAGGCTACGAGCTGCTCAAGGCTTTCCAGGGCAACAGCACCCACGAGACGAGCGTGGACGTGCCGGTGTTCGCCAACACCCAGGACATGCCCACCCTGGCCGCCCAGGTCGACGCACTGCTGGACCGCCAGCCACTGTGGGGCTACCTGATCGACGGCCACGGCCTGTACGCCTGGGGCCGCGACATGGCCGAGGCGCGCCGGCACCTGGAAGCCTTCGAGTTCCTGTTCGCCGCCGAACTGGAGCTGCGCAAGCTCGGCTGCCGGCGCTGAGCTGCGCCGCGCCGCTCACCGCAGCGTTCCACCGCCGTAACGGCCGCGCCGCCGCGGTTTGTTACCCTTGTCGTCCCCTACCGACTCGCGCCATACCGCCATGAGCCGCCTGCGCATCTTCGACGAGGCCGATCCGGCCACCCCGCTGTTCGCCAGCTACGACCCCGATTTCATCGCCGAGGAACTGAAGAAGATCGGCGTGGTGTTCGAGCGCTGGAAGGCCAACAAGCCGATCACGCCCGGCGCGGCGCCGGAAGAGGTCATGGACGCCTACCGCGCCGACATCGACCGGCTGGTCGCCGAGCGCGGTTTCAGGACCGTGGACGTGGTCAGCATCGCGCCGGACAACCCGCAGCGCGAGGCCATGCGCGCCAAGTTCCTCGACGAGCACTACCACAAGGAGGACGAAGTGCGCTTCTTCGTCGCCGGCTCGGGCCTGTTCACCCTGCACGTGGGCCAGAAGGTCTACGAGATCGAATGCGTGAAGGACGACCTGATCGCGGTGCCGGACGGCGCCCTGCACTGGTTCGACATGGGGCCGGAGCCGGAATTCGTCGCGATCCGCTTCTTCACCGAGCCGGACGGCTGGGTGGGCCATTTCACCGGCACCACCATCGCCCAGCAGTTCCCGCGCTACGAAGGGCTGACCGAAGGCCACTGATCGCGGCCCGCTCCTGTAGGAGGGGCTTCAGCCCCGACCTGCGGATGCGCCCCGAACGCTCCCGATACCCGGATGCCGATGGTCGGGGCTGAAGCCCCTCCTACATTCTTCTCCTGAACTTCTCATGCCCGTCTCCGCCATCCTCACCGACATCGAAGGCACCACCAGCAGCATCTCGTTCGTCAAGGACGTGCTGTTCCCGTATGCGCGCCGCGCCCTGCCCGGCTTCGTGCGCGCACGCGCGCAGGAGCCCGAGGTCCGCCGCTGGCTGGATGCGGTCGCCACCGAATACGGCAGCATCTGCAGCGACGACGTGATCGTGGAGACGCTGCAGGGCTGGATCGACCAGGACCGCAAGCACACCGCTCTCAAGGCGCTGCAGGGCATGGTTTGGGAAGCGGGCTACCGCGACGCCGATTTCACCGCGCACATCTATCCCGACGCCGCGCCGGCGCTGCAAGGCTGGTACGAACAGGGCTATCCGCTCTACGTCTATTCGTCCGGCTCGGTGCCGGCGCAGAAGCTGTTCTTCGGCCACAGCGACGCCGGCGACCTGACCCCGCTGTTCTCCGGCTGGTTCGACACCGAGGTCGGCGGCAAGCGCGAGGCCGGCAGCTACCGCGCCATCGCCGAACGCATCGGCCTGCCGCCGGAGAAGATTCTGTTCCTTTCCGACGTGGTGGAGGAACTCGACGCCGCGCGCGAAGCCGGCCTGCAGACGTGCCTGATCGACCGCATCCAAGACTACCCCACGTCGCGCCTGGGCGAAGCCGCGCACGGCCACGCCCGCGCGACGTCGTTCGCCGACGTGCACCTGCCGGTCGAATAAGCGGCCATGGCATCGCCGCGCACGGCCACGCTGGTCGGCCTGGCCGCGATCCTGTTGTGGGCCTCGCTGGCGGTGCTGACCACCGCCACCGCCGGCCTGCCGCCGTTCCAGGTGCTGGCCGCCAGCTTCGGCGTCGCCGCGCTGCTGGGCCTGCTGCGTGCGGCGCTGCGCGGCCGACCGGGCTGGCGGGAACTGCGCCAGCCGCCGGCTGCGCTGGCGCTGTCCACCCTGGCCCTGTTCGGCTACCACGCGCTGTACTTCATCGCGCTCAAGCGCGCGCCGGCCGTCGAAGCCAACCTGCTCAACTACCTCTGGCCGCTGCTGATCGTGGTGTTCGCCGGCCTGCTCGGTGGCGTGAGCGTGCGCCCCGGCCAATGGGCCGGCACCGTGCTGGGCCTGGTCGCCGCGGTGCTGCTGGTCACCCGCGGGCGCGGCCTGCACGTGGAACCGGCGCACGTGCCCGGCTATCTCGCCGCGCTGGGTGCGGCCGTCATCTGGGCTGCCTACTCGGTCCTCAACCGCCGCTTCGCCGAAGTCCCCAGCGCCGCGATCACCGTCGCCTGCGCCGGCGTGGCCGTCCTGGGCGCGGGCATGCACCTGTTTACGGAACGGACCGTCGCCCCGGACGCGGCGCAATGGGCGGTGCTGGCGCTGATGGGCGCCGGCCCGGTAGGCGCCGCCTTCTGGCTGTGGGACTACGGCACCAAGCGCGGCGACATCGCGCTGCTGGGCAGCCTGTCCTACCTCGCGCCGCTGTTGTCCACCCTGCTGCTGGTGGCCTCGGGCCGCGCGCAGGCGCACTGGATGCAGGCCGTCGCCATCGCCCTGCTGCTGGCCGGTGCCTGGTTGAGCGTGCGGAGCAGTTCGTACAAGTGAGAGCGATTCTTGTTTCATCACCCGCGTGCGCGACTGGCTAGACTGCGCGCCACGCAACCCGCTCGCCTCACCGCCAGCCCGTTACGCATTCCGCGCCAGCCAGCCATCGCAAGCCAGCCCGGAAACTGAAAACGCCTCCTTCGGGAGGCGTTTCCGTTTGTGGCTTCGTGGGTTCCGTGCCGCTTTCCGCTTGCGTGGCTCCCGATGCGCGTGGCGGGGGATTCATTACACGATCCCCATTCGTCAGGTCTGGCACGCTACGTATCCCAACGACTCGCCGGTGCGACCACTGCTGCGGCTTGGGTTCTACATCCCGGAGATCGTTATCGAGCAGCGACGCCATGCAGGCATGCTGGCCCCGATGTCTGCGCGAACCCGCGATGCAGCCATTCGCCTTGTAGCAATGCGGAAGACACGGCCGCGATCCTATGGCCAACATTGCGCCAGAACACGCGCACGCCACATCGCTCGCTCCTGCATGCGCAGTTCCCTCGAACGCACCTGCCCCTGCCACCCGCATACGATGGCAGGCTGGATGCGAGACCCGGCGAACGCCAGCCTCAGGGCTTCGCCACCTGCAACCGGTAGGCGGTACGCGCAGTGAGCTCGCCCCGCCAGCGATCGAAGGCGCGCACTTCGACCGCGTGCTCGCCTTCGGCCAGGTCCGTGGGCAAGGCACCCCGCCACAGGTGCTGCGAGGGCACGGCTTCCGGCGAACGGTCGTAGCCGCGCAGGGCGTCGGCCAGGTCGTCGCGGGCGTTCTCCACCAGCAGGCGCGGGTCGGGCTGCTCAACGCGCTTCATCGGCTTCCATTCGCCACTGTCGATGCGGTATTCCACCTTCGTCCCCGCATCGCCCATGTAGACGTTGGCGTAGACGCCCCAAGCGGGATACGCGCCCTTCCGCAGCACCTTCGGCGCATGCAGGCCGATGCCGCTGTCGTCCGGCGCGCGCGCGGGATGCCAGGACAGTGCGTATTCGCCACCGGGCCGTACCCGCAGGCGCGCATGGCCGTTCGGCGTGCCGTCGGCCATGGTGGCGTCGGGGATGCCCTGTGCGTCCTTCGCACCCGACCAGAAGGCGCCGCAGGCCGCGCCGACGTTGTATTCGTGCAGCGGCGCGCGGCCGTGCCAACCGGTGGCGGCATCGTGGTACCAGTGCCGCTGGGTGTGGGTATGCCCGCTGAGCAGCAGCACGTGCGGGAAGTCCGCCAGCAGCGCGAACAGGCGCTCCCGGTCCGCCGCGCGGAAACCGCGCGGTCCCTCCTCGAAGAACGGGATGTGCACGCCGATCACCAGCAGGCGATCCTTGCGCACCGTGGGCAGGTAGGCCTGGAGGAAGGCGAACTGGTCCTCGCGCAGCCCACCGGAATACGACGGCGTCTTGCCCGGCCGGTAGATCACGTCGTCCAGCCCGATGAAGGTCACCGCTTCTTCTTCCCAGGCGAAGGTGTCCGGCCCCAGGTGGTGGCGGAAGGTGCGCAGCGAATCCTCGTCGCCAGCGGCGTCGAAATCCAAGTCGTGGTTGCCGGGAATGAACAGCCACGGCACCTGCAGGCTCATGGTGGTGCGCAGCACCTGCGGATAGAGCGAAAGATCGTCGTTGACCACGTCGCCCAGGGTGAAGCCCAACGACGCGCCGTGCCGGCCCACCAGCGGCTGCACGATGTCGCGCCAGTAGTAGTCGACATCGGTCACCGAAGCGGTCTGGCTGTCGGCGAACAGCAGGACATCGAACGTACCGTCGCCCGCCTTCGCGCCGCGCGGGCGCAGCGCGAAGTGCTTGCAGTCCGGCTGCCGCTGCGGGATGCCGCCGTATTTCAGCGCAGGGCCGGCATGGTATTGCAGATTGCGCCAGAAGTCCGGCAGACCGTCCGGGCGCACTGCCAGGTCGTAGCCGGCCGGCTTGACGACGAAGAGACTGCGGCCGTCCACGTAAGGCAGGTCGTATTCGCCCTGCGCATCGGTGACGGCGAGATCGATGCCGTTGGATACCTTGATGCCGGACAAGCCCGGCTCGCCGGCATCGCGGATGCCGTTGCCGTTGCGGTCCTCGAAGACCTGCCCTCCGCTGCACGGCGGCGGCAGCGCATGGGCAGGCACAGCCAGGCAGGCCAAGACGAAGACGGTCAGCAAGGCGCGCACGGCGGCTCCAGCGAAGGCGACCGGCAGATTATGGCGCACCTCCCCCTGTAGGAGCGGCTTCAGCCGCGACCGCACGGAAGAAGAACCTTCAAGCCACGGATGACACGGATCAACACGGATAAAGCGGATCAAAAATCCCAAAGCTTTATCCGTGTCATCCGCATTTATCCGTGTTGATCAGCGTCTCTCGCTTTTCCCGGCCGTGCGGTCGCGGCTGAAGCCGCTCCTACAGGTCAGGCGGGGGTGTGGCGCTCGCGTAGCACGGCGACGACGTCGGCCAGCGACAGGCCGCGTGCGCGCAGCAGGACGGTCAGGTGGTAGAGCAGGTCGGCGCTCTCGCCCAGCAGCGCGGCTTCGTCCTGGGCGACGGCGGCCAAGGCGGTTTCCACGCCTTCCTCGCCCACCTTCTGCGCGATGCGGCGCACGCCACCTTCGAACAGCCGCGTGGTATAGCTGCCGGCGGGCCGCTCGCGCTCGCGCTGCGCGACCAGCGCATCCAGTCCGGTCAGGAACGCGACGTCCGCCGCGGCCGATGCTACCTGCCCGGCCGATGCCGCTTCCGCGCCCGGCGCCTGCGGGAAGCAGCTCGCCCGTTGCAGGTGGCAGGTCGGTCCCTGCGGATGCGCCAGCAGCAGCAGGCTGTCGTCGTCGCAGTCCGTGTCCACCGCGACCAGTTCCAGCACGTGGCCGGAGCTTTCGCCCTTGGTCCACAGGCGCTGCTTGCTGCGGCTGTAGAAGGTCACCCGCCCGGACGCCAGCGTGGCTTCCAGCGCCTCGCGGTTCATGTAGCCCAGCATCAGCACGCGCAGCGTGGTCGCGTCCTGCACGATGGCCGGCAGCAGGCCGTCGCCCTTGGCCCAGTCCAGGCGCGCGGGGTCGATGCCGGCGCCTGCGATGGCGGTGTCCTCAGATGTCACGTCGCACCTCGATGCCCTGCCCTGCCAATGCCTGTTTCAACGCCGGGATGGCGATGTGGCCGCTATGGAAGACGCTGGCCGCCAGCGCGCCGTCCACGTCCGCCTCGCGGAACACGTCGGCGAAGTGTTCCGCCTCGCCGGCACCGCCGGAAGCGATCAGTGGCACGCCACACACCGCGCGCGCAGCCTTGAGCTGGGCGATGTCGTAGCCGCGCCGCACGCCGTCCTGGTCCATGCAGTTCAGCACGATCTCGCCGGCGCCCAGCGCCTGCGCCTGCACGATCCAGTCCAGCGTGCGCAGGCCGGCGCCCTGCATCTTCGACGGATCGCCGGTGTAGCGGCGCACGCGCCATTCACCGTCGGCCTCGCGGATCGAATCCACGCCCACCACCACGCACTGCACGCCGAAGGCTGCGGCCAGTTCGCCGATCAGTCCAGGGCGCTCCAGCGCCGGCGTGTTGACCGACACCTTGTCGGCGCCGGCGTGCAGCACGCGCCGCGCGGTGTCCACGTCGCGGATGCCGCCGGCCACGCAGAACGGGATGTCGAGCAGTCGCGAGACCTTCTCCACCCAGGCGTAGTCCACCGAGCGCCCTTCCGGGCTGGCGCCGATGTCGTAGAAGACCAGTTCGTCCGCGCCCTGGTCGCGGTAGCGCAGCGCCAGTTCGGCGATGTCGCCCATGTCCACGTGGTCACGGAACTTCACGCCCTTGACCACGCGGCCCTCGCGCACGTCCAGGCAGGGGATGATGCGCCGGCTCAGCATGCCAGCGCCTGCGGCAGGTCGAAGCGGCCTTCCAGCAACGCGCGCCCCAGCACGATGCCGGCGCAGCCGGCCTCGCGCGCGCCGGTGATGTCGGCCAGCCCGCTGACGCCGCCGGACGCCTGCACGCGCAGGGCCGGCGCCACCTCGCGCAGGTGCGCGTACAGCGCCAGGTTGGGACCGGTCAGCATGCCGTCGCGGGCGATGTCGGTACACAGCAGATGCTTCAGCCCCGCCTGCGCATAGCGCTGCGCCAGTTCATCGAGGGTCTCGGCCGCCGTCTCGGTCCAGCCGTGCACCGGCAGGCGCCAGGCGCCGGCATCGTCGCGGCGCGTGTCCAGCGCCACGGTGATGCGCTCGCTGCCGAACTCGGTCAGCCAGTCCATCACCGCCGCCGGCTGGCGCACCGCCAGCGAGCCGACCACCACCCGCTGCGCGCCGGCATCGAGGATGCGCGCCACGTCGTCACGGCCGCGCACGCCGCCGCCGGTCTGCACGTTCAGGCCAGTGTTCCGCGCGATTTCGCCCAGCAGCGGCAGCAGGGTGTAGCCGCCGGCGCGGGCCGCATCCAGGTCCACCAGGTGCAGCCAGTCGGCGCCCTGCGCAGCGTAGCGCGCGGCCACGTCCAGCGGCGCACCTTCATAACGCGTCTCGCGCGCGTAATCGCCCTGGGCCAGCCGCACCACGCGGCCCTCGCGCACGTCGATGGCGGGGTAGCGCTGGAAGGCCGCGCAGGCGCGCGCGGAGTCTTGCGGGGGATTGGCGACGTTCATTGCACACCGTGTTTCAGGAAATTCTCCAGCAGCCGCGCGCCCACGCCGGCCGAGCGCTCGGGATGGAACTGCGCGCCGCCGACGCGGCCGCGCTGCACCACCGCGGCGAACGGCCGGCCGTGCTCGCTGGCCGCCACGCAGTCGTCGCCGACCGGGGCGGCGTAGCTGTGCACGAAGTAGGCGTGGCTGCCGGCCGCGATCCCGTCCAGCAACGCATGCGAGCGACGCAGGTCGAGCGTGTTCCAGCCCATGTGCGGCACGCGCACGCCGGCGCCGGCCGGCAGCTTCGTCACCCGCCCCGGCAGCAGGCCCAGGCAGGGCGTGTCGTCTTCCTCGGAATGCTCGAACAGCAGTTGCATGCCCACGCACACGCCCAGCAGCGGGCGCTCCAGCGTGCGCAGCGTCTCCACCAGCGACAGTTCGCGCAGGCGCCCCATCACCTGCGCAGCGGTGCTGACGCCGGGCAGGATCACGCGGTCGGCCGCGCGGATCGCGGCCGCATCGGTCGCCAGTTCCGGCTCCACGCCCAGCCGGTTCAGCGCGTAGCGCACCGAGCCGAGGTTGGCGCCGCCGGCATCGACCAGGGCCACGCGCATCACAGTGCTCCCTTGGTGGACGGCAGTTCCGCGCCTTCGCGCTTGATCGCCTGGCGCAACGCGCGCGCCAGCGCCTTGAAGCAGGCTTCGACCTTGTGGTGGTCGTTGTCGCCCTGCACGCGCAGGTTGAGGTTCAGGCCGGAGGCGTCGCACAGCGAACGGAAGAAGTGTGGCACCAGTTCGGTCGGCAGGTCACCGACGCGTTCGCGCCTGAACTCGCCCTCGAAGACGAAATACGGCCGCCCGCTGAAATCCAGCGCGGCGCTGGCCAGGGTCTCGTCCATCGGCAGGGTGAAACCGTAGCGTCCGATGCCACGCTTGTCGCCCAGCGCCTCCTTCAGCGCCTGCCCCAGCGTCAGTCCGGTGTCTTCCACCGTGTGGTGCTCGTCGATGTGCAGGTCGCCTTCGGCGCGCACGTCCAGCGCGAAGCCGCCGTGCTTGCCGATCTGTTCCAGCATGTGGTCGAAGAACGGCAGGCCGGTCTTCGCCACCGGCTCGGCCACGCGGTCCAGGTCCACGTCCACCCGGATCTTCGTTTCCTTCGTGTTGCGCTGGACCACGGCGCGGCGCGGCGCGTCGGCCAGTTCGTGGGCGATGCCGGCCCAGTCCCACTCGCCGCCGAACTGCGCGGTCTTCAACTGGAAGCCGCGGATCTTCAGGTTGTCGGCGAACTGGATGTCGGTGGGACGATCGCCGACCATCGCCGAACGCGCCCAGTCAATGGTCCGGTCCTGGAGGTAAGGCACCATCAGCCCGATGCCCGGCTTGCGCGTGGGCTTGTTCTCGTGCGGCCAGCTCTCGTCGATCAGCACGTCGCGGAAACGGATGCCCTGGCTTTCGAACACCTGCATCATCAGGTCGTGCGGGCCGTCGAAGGAGGCGCGCGGGTAGTTCTCCGTGCCCAGCCCGTCCTGGTTGCTGACGATGACGAAGTGATAGCCGGCATCGCGCAGCTTCAGCAGCGCCGGGATCACGCCGGGGACGAAGCGCAGTTTCTCGTAGGCGTCGATCTGGAAGTCTTCCGGCTCCTCGATCAGGGTGCCGTCGCGGTCGATGAAGAGGATCGGAGTCATGGCTGTTCTTTCGTTCCGACGGCAACCCTTATAAGAGGAACTTCTGCCCGCGCCTCGACAACACTGCCGTCCAAGCGACGCCGCAGTGCGCCGCTATGGCGAACGGTCGAATGCTTGGCCGGCCTCGTTGGAAATCCGGTCGTGGCTGAAGCCCCTCCTGCACGGAGGGCCAATAGAGGGATGGCAGATGCAATGTTCATGCGGCCGCCTCCTGTGCGTTCAACGCCGCCAGCACGCGATCGTTCTGGTCCGGCGAACCGATGGTGATGCGCAGCGCATCGCCGAGTTGCGGCGCGGCGCGCTGGTCGCGCACCACCACGCCGGCGGCCAGCAGCGCGCGGAAGGCGGATTCGGCATCGTCGAAGCGCGCCAGCAGGTAGTTGCCCTGCGAGGCGTACACGCGGTGCACGCCGGGCGTGGCCGCCAGCGCCGCGTGCAGGCGCGCGCGTTCGCTGCGCACCAGCGTCACCCGTTCGCGGGTCTGCGCCAGCGCGGCGTCCGACAGCCCGGCCAGCGCCAGGACGGCGCAGGGCGTCGGCACCGGGTACGGCGCCTGGCAGCGTTGCAGGACGGCGATCAGTTCCGCGCCGCCGATCACCGCGCCGATGCGCGCCGCGGCCAGCGCGTGCGCCTTGGACAGCGTGCGCAGCACGGCAAGGTTGGCGTGCCGGTCCAGCAGGGTCGCGGCCGAAGGCTGGTCGGCGAACTCGCCGTAGGCTTCATCCACCACCACCAGGGCGCGGCCCACCAGCGCCTGCGCCAGTGCGGCGATGCCTTCCAGCGGGATCGCCGAGCCGGCCGGATTCGAGGGCGAGCACAGGAACACCAACTTGGCCCGTTGCGCCAGCGCGGCCTCGCGGATGGCGTCCAGGTCCGCGCCGAAGCCGGCCTCGCTGTCGACCAGCGGCACTTCCACCGCCCGCGCACCCTGCAGGCGCGCGCACACCGCGTACATGCCGAACACCGGCGGCGTATAGACCACCGCATCCTGCCCGGGCACGCACAACGCGCGCACCAGCAGGTCGATGGCCTCGTCGCTGCCGCGGCCGAGCAGCACCTGTTCCGGCGCGCAGCCGTAGACCTGCGCCAACCGCGCGCGCAGGGCCGGCGGCTGCGGATCGGGATAGCGGCGGCTGGCACCGTCCACGTCGGCGGGATTGGCCCAGGCCGATTCATTGGCGTTCAACCACACATCACCGCGCAGCGCTTCGCTGCGCGCAGACTTGTAACCGGCGAAATCGCGCAGGTCGGGCCGCACCAGCGGCAGCACGGCGCTCATGCGGCCACCTCGCTCATGCGCAGCGCGACGGCGTTGGCGTGCGCGTCCAAGCCCTCGGCGCGCGCCAGCGCCAGCGCGCAGCCGCCGATGGCGCCGATGCCGGCGCGGCTGGCCGCCTGCACGCTGACGAAGTTCTGGAAGCTGGACACGCTGACCCCGCTCCAGGCGCGCGCCGCGCCGCTGGTGGGCAGCACGTGGTTGGTGCCGCTGCAATAATCGCCCAGCGCTTCGGGCGTGTAGTCGCCCAGGAACACCGAGCCGGCGGCTTCCACCCGCTCCAGCCAGTCGCGCGGCCGGCGCAGGGCCAGGATCAGGTGTTCGGGCGCATAGCGGTTGCTGATGGCGAAGGCGTCCTCCAGCGCGGCGACCTTGACCAACCGCGAGGCCGACAGCGCCGTGCGCGCGATGTCCGCGCGCGGCAGCGCCGCCAGTTGTTCGTCGATCTGCGCCTGCACGCGCGCGATCAAATCATCGTCGTCGGACAGCAGCAGCACCTGCGAATCCGGGCCGTGCTCGGCCTGCGAAAGCAGATCGGCGGCGACGAAGGCCGCATCGGCGCCGGCGTCGGCGATCACCAGCACTTCCGAGGGGCCGGCCGGCATGTCGATGGCCGCCGCGCCGTCCTGGGCGACCTGCTGCTTGGCTTCGGTGACGAAGCTGTTGCCGGGGCCGAACAGCTTGTCGCACTTCGGCACGCTGTCGGTGCCCCAGGCCATCGCCGCGATCGCCTGCGCGCCGCCCAGCTTGAACACGCGGCGCACGCCGGTCAGTTGTGCGGCGACCAGTACGGCGGGATCGGCGGTGCCGTCCCTGCGCGGCGGCGTGCACAGCACCACTTCGCGGCAGCCGGCCAGGCGCGCGGGCACGCCCAGCATCAATGCGGTGGAAGGCAGCGGCGCGCTGCCGGCGGGCACGTACAGGCCCACGCGCGGGATCGGCCGGATCATGCGTTCGCAAACCACGCCGGGCGCGGTTTCCACTGCGTAGGGCTGGGCCATGCCGGCGCGGTGGAAGGCTTCGATGCGCGCGGCGGCCTGCTGCATGGCCTCGCGCAGCTCCGCGGGCACGGCGGCGTGCGCGGCGGCGAATTCCTCCGCGCCCACCTCGAAAGCGGCGAGCTCCACGCCGTCGAAGCGCGCGGTGATCTCACGCAGCGCGGCGTCGCCGCGCTCGCGCACGTCGGCCAGCAGCGCGGCGACCGCTTCGCGGGTGCGCTGGGCCACGGTCTGCACCGGCCGCGCCAGCAGCGCGGCGCGCGCGGCTTCGTCCAGTGCGTCCCAGTCGTAGCGCCGGGTGGAAGCGGGCACGCTCATGCCAGCGACCTCTCGACCGACAGCACCATCAGCCCCTGCGCGCCGGCGCGCTGCAATTCCTCCAGCCGCTGCCAGGTGACCGCACCGTGGCACATCGCCTGCAACGACAGCGGGCCGTCGCCGTCGCCCGGCAGCGTCACCAGCGCGTCGGCGTCGGGCAGCAGGCGCGACAGCGCGGGCACGGTGTCGCGCTCGGCGCGGAACATCAGCAACTTGCTGTCCTTCAACTTCAGCACGCCGTCCAGGCGGCGCAGCAGCATGTCGGCCAGGCCGGCGCGGGCATCGTCGAAATCGCGCGCCGGGCCGGCCAGCACCGCTTCGCTGTCCAGCAGTGTCTCCACCGGCTTGAGCTGGTTGGCCGCCAGGGTGGCGCCGCTGGAAACCAGGTCGCAGATCAGGTCGGCGGTGCCCAGCTTGGGCGCGATCTCGACCGAACCGGACAGCTCCACCACCGCCGCGTCGATGCCGCGCGCCAGCAGCCACTGGCGCAGTACGGACGGATAGCTGGTGGCGATGCGCAAGCCGCGCAGTTGTTCCGGCCCGGTCCATTCCCAGTTTTCCGGCACGGCCAGCATCAGCCGGCAACTGCCGAAGCCCAGCGGGCGCAGTTCGCGGTACGCCTGCGGCAGGCCGAGCAGCGCGCGTTCGCCGGCCTGCTCGTCGAGTTCATTGCGGCCGACGATGCCGAAGTCGCAGACGCCGTCGGCGATCAGGTTGGGGATGTCGTCGTCGCGGACCAGCAGCAGGTCGACCGGCAGCGATTCGCCGTAGCAGAACAGCTTGTCGCGGCTTTCGCGCCAGCTCAACCCGCAGGCGGCCAGCAGCGCGCGCGCCGGCTCGGCCAGGCGGCCGCTTTTCTGGATGGCGATGCGCAGACGCTCGCGCGTCGCGGAGGCAAGGGGCGGACTCATGGGGAGGACTCAGTGGGAGGCGGTGGCCGGGGCGGCCTGCTGGCGCTGCACGGCGGCGGCGTAACCGCCGGCACCGCGCTCCAGCGTGCGGGCGACGCGCCCGATGGTGGTGACGCTGACCTGGGTGAGGTCGTGGATCTCGCGGTAGGGCACACCCTTGAGCAGCAGCGGCACCACCCGCCAGCGGTCGGCCATGGCCTCCAGCTCGGCGGGGGTGCACAGATCCTGGAGGAAAGCCTGGACGTCGTCCGCACGGTCCAGCGCGGCCAGCGCGCCGGAGAGGGCGCGGAGGGCGGCGGTGTCCTGCGGTTCGTCGATGGCGGGGCGACGCTTCAAAGGGCGATCCAATGTATTAACGCGTTAATACATTAATGGATCGTTCCGCCTCCGGTCAAGGGCCCGTCCCGCCCACGATTTGCGTTGGTACCGGCAGGCCCATCGAGACGACCCGCCACGGGACTGGAGCGGTCAGGACGCATGAGTACGCTGCCAAGGACGCACCCCGGCCGTTTCCCGACATGGGCCCGGCCCGCTCTCCCCGGCCGGGCATCGCCCGCCGGAAACGCCTTCCACCGTGCCTGGCTGCGCATCGGCACGCTGCTGCTGGCCCTGGCCCTGCTGCCGGGCGCGGCCTGGGCGGGCACGGTCGGTCCCGCGCGGATGACGCCCGCCACCAGCCACCTGCCGCTGGCCCCCTACACCACCTATTTCCACGACGCCGACGGCGATGCGCGCACGGACGCCATGTGGGCGGCGCAGGCCAACGGCCGGTTCGCCCCCTTGCCGCCCGGCGGCGCCGCCTTCGGCTTCCAGCCCGGCGCCTTCTGGTTCCACGTGCGGGTGGTGAACGGGAACGCGCGCGAGCAGCGCTGGCTGCTGGTGCAGCAGTACGCGCTCAGCGACCGCATCGACATCCATCTGCGCCACGCCGACGGGCGCGTCATCCGTTACCAGGGCGGCGATGCCTTCCCCTTCGAGCAGCGCAGCATCCGCTACCGGCACCCGAACTTCTGGCTGGACCTGCCCGCGGGCGAACCGGTGGACCTGCTGGTGCGGGTGCAGAGCCAGAGTTCCATGCAGGTGCCGCTGGCGCTGTACACGCCGGCGGCGTTCGCCGAGTTCTCGCGCGACGGCCAGCTCGGCATCGGCCTGTACTACGGCATCCTGCTGGCGCTGTTCTTCTACAATCTGGTGCTCTGGCTGGTGCTGCGCGACGGCAGCTACTTCTGGTACCTGTTCCACATCGGCGCATTCGGGCTGGTGCTGTTCACGCTCAACGGCCTGGGCTTCGAATATCTATGGCCGCATTCGACCTGGCTAGCCGACAAGTCGGTGCCGATCTCGATCTGCCTGGCGCAGATCGGCATGCAGCAGTTCTCGCGCACCTTCCTCGGCCTGCACCGGCGCTGGCGCCTGGGCGACCGCGTCAGCAAGGCGATCATCGTGTTCTTCGTGGCGCTGGGCATCGCGGCCACGCAACTGCCCTACCACCTGGCCACGCCGGTGGCCTCGGCCGCAGTGTTCCCCAGCATCGCGTGGATCGCCACCATCACCCTGATGGTGGTGCGCAGCGGCTACAGGCCGGCCAAGGTCTTCCTGCTGGCCTGGGCGATGTTCCTGCTGGGCACCGGCGTCTTCGTGGCGCTGGCGTTCGGCCTGCTGCCCAAGACCTTCCTCACCGAATACGGCGTGCAGATCGGCTCGGCACTGGAGATGCTGCTGCTGTCGGTGGCGCTGGGTTACCGCTACGCCGCCCTGCGCAACGAGAACGAACGCATCGTCCGCGACGCCCGCGACCTGCTGGAGGAACAGGTGGTCGTGCGCACCACCGAACTGCGGCAAGCACTGTCGGAACTGGAGAGCGCGCACCAGCGCCTGCGCGAGAGCAGCCGCCTGGATGGCCTGACCGACCTCTACAACCGCACCCATTTCCGCGAGGCGTTCGAACATTTGCTGTCGCAGGCGCGCAACACGCGGCGGCCGATCTCGCTGCTGATGATCGACCTGGACCACTTCAAGCGCATCAACGACACCTACGGCCACCTGGCCGGCGACGACTGCCTGCGCTGGACCTCCGACCTGCTGGCCGAGACGCTGCGCCCGCACGACGCGCTGCTGGCGCGGTTCGGCGGCGAGGAGTTCATCGCCGCCCTGCCCGGCCTGGGGCTGGGCCAGGCCAGCGTGGTGGCGGAAGAATTGCGCCAGGCGTTGCGCGCGCAACCCTGCCGCAGCGGCGGCCTGGAGATCCCCATCTCCGCCAGCATCGGCGTGCACTGTGTGGACCTGGAAGCGCGCGACAGTCTGGAATCGGCATTGCAGGTGGCCGACCAGGCCCTGTATGCCGCCAAGGCCGAAGGCCGCGACTGCGTGCGCACTCTCTGATTCCACACTGTCCGGAAAGCAGCAGCCGCCAAGGATTACGCGGATGAACGCGGATGAGGTGACAGGGATGCTATCCCTCTCCTCCTCCCCTTGTAGGAGCGACGCAAGTCGCGACCGATAAGCCCGGAAAGGCGTTTCGACACGGATCAAAGCGGATCAGAGCGGATAAAAGGAAAACGCCTTATCCGTGTGCATCCGCTCTTATCCGTGTCCCCGTTATGGATTTTCCCTGGCGCGACTTACGTCGCTCCTACGTCACGGAGGAAGAGAGCCGCCGGGCTCAGCGGTTGCGGACGGCGGCGAGCAGGTCGCCGGATTCGACCAGGCTCACGGCAGCGGCGACTTCGCCGTCCAGGGCGCGGTCGCGGTCGAGGAAGGGGATCCTGGTGCGGATCGCGGCGTGCGCCACGGCGACGGCGTGGCCGGGGCGGAATTCGTCGGTGGCCGCCAGTTCCATGCGCAACGCCTCCACTTCTTCGACGAAGGCCTCGCGCCCGGGTGCGCCGGGCAGCGGGCCGCCGGCAACCTTGGCCGCCAGCGTCTGCGCATCGGCGCGGCGCGCCAGGTCGCGTGCCACGTTGATCATGTCGCGACGCAGGTCCAGCGCCTGCGCGGCCGTGTACAGCTCCAGCGCCAGCACCTTGCCCAGGTCCCGCACCATCGCCAGCACGTGACGCGCCTCGTTGGCGCCCATCGACACGTGGTCCTCGGCGTTGGCGCTGGTCGGCACCGAGAACACGCTGGCCGGATGCGCGCGGCTGGCGAGATCGTTGACGATGGCCGCGGCGGTGTACTGCACGATCATGTGGCCCGATTCGGTGCCGTCTTCGTTGCCGATCAGGAACGCCGGCAGGCCGTCGTTGGTGGCCGGATCGACCAGCTTGTTGAGGCGGCGCTCGCTGATCGACGCCAGCGTCGGGATCGCCGCCTTCACGTAGCTCATCGCCAACGCCAGCGGCATGCCGTGGAAGTGGCCGGCGGAAATGACCTGCTCCTCGACGTGCTCGGCCTGCTTGTCGGGGAACACCAGCGGGTTATCGGTGACCGCGTTCAGTTCGATGTCGAGCACGCGCCTGGCCTGCGCCAGCGCATCGCGCACGGCGCCGTGCACCTGCGGGATGCAGCGCAGCGAATAGCTGTCCTGCGGCTGGTGCTTCTTGCCGCCACGGAACGGCTTGAAGCGGCGGTAGAACTTCTCGCGGCCGTGGCGCTGGTCGCTGGGCACCCAGTCCCAGCCGATGTCGAAGCGCAGTTGCTGCGCCTCCGCGGTGTCCCAACTGCCGGGCAGCCAGGGCCGGAACTTCGGCACCAGATGGTAGGGAATGTCGGCCAGCGTGGAGCCGTCCAGCAGATCGCGCAGGCGCGCGGCCACATGCACCTGGCCCGGATGCGGGCGCAGCGCGTGCACTTCCTCGGCGAACGCGCCCAGGCGGCCGGCGAAGGCGTCGAGAGTCATCGCCGCGGCCAGGTCGGCGGTGTCCAGCAGGTTGTCCAGCCGGTACGTCGCCAGCACGCCCATCGCCAGCATCTGCGCGGTGCCGTTGTTCAGCGCCAGCCCTTCCTTGTACGACAGCGTGACCGGCGCCAGGCCGGCGCGCGCCAGCGCTTCCGCACCGGCGATGCGCTCGCCCTGGTAGAAGGCTTCGCCACCGCCGAGCAGCACGATGGCCAGGTGCGACAGCGGCGCCAGGTCGCCGGAGGCGCCCACCGAACCCAGCGCCGGCACCACCGGCACGATGCCGGCGTTGAGCATCGCCGCCAGCGCCTGCAACGTCTCCACGCGGATGCCGGAATGGCCCTTCAGCAGCGTGTTGATGCGGATGCCGAGCATCGCGCGGACGATCTCCGGCGCCATCGGCTCGCCCACGCAAACGGCGTGGGTGACGATCAGGTTGTGCTGCAACTCCTCGTGCAGCGAGCGGCCGGACTTCGCCGCGCCCGGCAATTCGTCGCGCAGCGGATGCGCGCCCAGCAGCTTGTCGGCGTTGCTGCCGAAGCCGGTGGACACGCCGTAGATCGGCTCCTCGCGACGCACCTGCTCGGCCAGGAAGTCGGCCGCGCGCGCCACGTCCTTCAGTGCGCGCTTGTCCAGTTCCACGCTGGCGCCGAAGGCGATCTCGACCAGCCTGTCCCGGGTGAGCGACGCGCCGTCCAGCAGGATCGGTTTCATGTCAGCGCCCCGCCAGCGCGCGCGCCTGTTCCAGTTCCACCTTCAGGCTGCTGGCGAGTTCCTCGCGCTTGACCTCGAACTGCTGCTCGCGCGCCAGGTCCTTCACCGTCACCGCACCGCGCGCCAGTTCGTCCTCGCCGGCCAGCACGACGAAGCGGATGCCGGCGCGCGAGGCGTACTGGAACTGCTTGGCCAGCTTGCGCGCTTCCATCTGCACTTCGGTGTTGATGCCGGCCGCGCGCAGGCGGCGGGCGATGTCCAGCGCTTCGGCGAGTTGCGCCTCGTCCATCAGCGCCACCAGCGCCTGCACGCTGCTCTCGTCGACGCCGGCGATCAGCCCGGCCTCGCGCAGTTGCCAGAACAGCCGGGTCAGGCCGATGGAGATGCCCACGCCGGGCAGCTTGGACTTGGTGTAGTGGCTGGCCAGGTCCTCGTAGCGGCCGCCGGAGCAGATCGAGCCGATCTGCGGGTAGCCGTCCAGTTGTGTCTCGTAGACGGTGCCGGTGTAGTAGTCCAGGCCGCGGGCGATGGAAAAGTTCAGGCAATACGCACTTTCCGGCACGCCCAGCGCCTTGACCAGTTCCAGCACTTCGCGCAGTTCGGCGATGCCCTGCTCGAAGGTGTCGCTGCCCTGCCCCAGCGCGTCCAGCCGGGCCAGCGCGTCGGCGTGGCCGGTGCTGCGCACGGCGACGAAGTCGAGGATGCGGTCGACCGCCTCGGCGGACATGCCGAAGCCTTCGCCGGTCAGCGTCTCGCGCACGTAGTCGGCGCCGCGCTTGTCCAGCTTGTCCACTTCGCGCAGCACCAGCGCCTGCTGCTCGCCGTCGGTGACGCCCTGCGCCTCGAAGAAGCCGCGCATCAGCTTGCGGTTGTTCAACTGGATGGTGAAGTCGCCGATGCCCAGGTCGCTGAACACCGCGTGGATCACCGCCAGGATCTCGGCATCGAAGCGCACGCTCAGCGCGTCCTTGCCGATCACGTCGATGTCGCACTGGTAGAACTCGCGGAAGCGGCCGCGCTGGGCGCGCTCGCCGCGGTAGACGCGCTGGATCTGGTAGCGGCGGAACGGGAAGGTCAGTTCGTGCTCGTGCTCGGCCACGTAGCGGGCCAGCGGCACGGTCAGGTCGAAGCGCAGCGCCAGTTCCGGCAGGCCCTCGCCCTCCTTCGCCAGCGCGCCGGTGGATTGCACGAAGTACACCTGCCGCTCGGTCTCGCCGCCGGACTTGGTCAGCAGGGTCTCGGACAGCTCGAACACCGGCGTCTCCACCGGCAGGAAGCCGAAGCGCTCGTAGTTCCGGCGGATGGTGTCCAGCATGCGCTGGAAGGCGATCTGCTCGCGCGGGAGCAGTTCCATGACGCCAGGCGGGGTACGGGGCTTGATCAAGCGGGCAACTCCGGCATACGTGAGTCCCGCATTTTACGTGGCTTGCCGCACGGTCCGCAGCTTTCCGCCCGCGGCGGCGGCCCCGCGGGGCGCATCCGCCGCCGGATGCGCATGCGCCCCCGGGTATTGCCGCGGCGCGGTGCGTTCACTACAATGGCGCGCTCAGTCGGGGTGTAGCTCAGTCTGGTAGAGCGCTACGTTCGGGACGTAGAGGTCGCAGGTTCGAATCCTGTCTCCCCGACCAATCTGAATCGCATGACGACACCGGCCCCGTGCCGGTGTTCGTCTTTCCGGCCACCGCATCCGCCACATCGTTCCGGCGGGACCCGGCGAGGAGTTCCCATGGCAACCCCCGCCCCGATGGACGCGCGCAACGGGCGCTGGCTCGTTCTGGCCGGCATCCTGCTGGCCGCGTTCAACCTGCGCACCGCGGTGACCTCGCTGACGCCGCTGCTGGACGTGCTGGGCGAGGCGTTCGGCTTCGGCTCCACCATGGCCGGGGTACTGGGCATGGCGCCGACCGCGGCCTTCGCCCTGGCCGGGGTGCTGACGCCGGCGCTGGGCCACCGCGCCGGCCTGGAGCGCACCGCGCTGCTGGCGATGGCGCTGGCCGCCGCCGGGTTGCTGGCGCGCGCGCTGGCCGGCGGCACCAGCGGGCTGCTGGCCGCCAACACCGTGGCCCTGATCGGCATGGGGATCGGCAACGTCGTGCTGCCGCCGCTGGTCAAGCGCTATTTCGCCGACCGCGTGGGCGCGGTCAGCAGCGCCTACATCACCGTGCTGCAACTGGGCACGGTGCTGCCGGCGCTGGCGGCGGTGCCGCTGGCCGACGCCGCGGGCTGGCGCGTTTCGCTGGGCGCGTGGGCGCTGGTGGCGGTCGCCGCCGCGCTGCCGTGGATCGCGGTGCTGCACAAGGAGCGCCAGGCCGGCACCCCCCTGGCCCGGCTGCACGACGCCGCCGTGCGCCCCGGCGACGAAGCCCCGGAACTGGCCGCGTCCGCGCCGGCCGGGCGGGTCTGGCGCACGTCGCTGGGCTGGGGCATGGCGCTGATGTTCGGCATGACCTCGCTGATCTCCTATGCGGTGTTCACCTGGCTGCCGCGGCTGATGGTCGAAGCCGGCGCCAGCCGCGCCTTCGGCGGCACCATGCTGGCGCTGTTCTCGGCGCTCGGCCTGGTCAGCGCGCTGACCATGCCGGCGCTGGCCACGCGCCTGCGCAATCCGTTCGTGCTGGTGCTGGTCTGTTCGCTGGCCTACCTGGCCGCGTTCGCCGGCCTGTTGTGGGCGCCGATGCGCGCGCCGGTGCTGTGGGTGGTCCTGCTGGGCCTGGGGCCAAGCACGTTCCCGCTGACGCTGACCCTGATCAACCTGCGCACGCGCACGCCGCAGGGCTCGGCAGCACTGTCGGGCTTCATGCAGGGCGTGGGCTACAGCCTGAGCTGCCTGGGGCCGCTGCTGTTCGGCTGGCTGCACGCGCGCACCGGCGGGTGGCAGGCGTCGTTCGCGTTCCTGCTGCTGTGCGTGGGCCTGGTGCTGGTCGGCGCGTGGTTCGCGTGCCGGCCGCGGCTGCTGGAAGACTGCTGGTAGCGGGCGGCCTCAGCCCCGCAGCAGGTCCGGGTGCCGCACCTGGCCTTCGCCGCGCACCACGAAGCGCTCCACCGTCAGCGCCTCCAGCCCCATCGGTCCGTAGGAATGCAGGCGCGTGGTCGAGATGCCGATCTCCGCGCCCAACCCCAGTTCGCCGCCGTCGGAGAAGCGCGAGGACGCGTTGACCATCACCACGGCCGAGCGCAACGCGTTGACGAAGGCTTCGGCACGCGTCGCGTCGCGGGTGACGATGACTTCGGTGTGGTCGGAGGTGTAGCGGTGCACGTGGGCGATGGCGGCGTCCAGGTCGTCGACCACGCGCACCGCCAGGATCAGGTCGAGGAATTCGGCGGCGTAGTCGTCCTCGTCGGCCGCCGCCGCGTCCGGCACCAGCGCCCTGCCTGCTTCGTCCATGCGCAACTCCACGCCGCGCGCGCGCAGCGCCGCCGCCGCGCGCGGCAGGAACTGCGCGGCGACGTCGCGGTGGACCAGCAGCGTTTCCAGCGCGTTGCAGGCCGAGGGGCGCGAGACCTTGCCGTCCAGCAGCAGGTCCAGCGCCAGGTCCAGGTCGGCGCCGGCGTCCACGTACTGGTGGCAGACGCCCTTGTAGTGCTTGATCACCGGCACGCGCGCGTGTTCGGCGACGAAGCGGATCAGCCCTTCGCCGCCGCGCGGGATCGCCAGGTCGACGATGTCGTTGAGCTGGATCAGTTCCAGGATGGTTTCGCGCCGCAGGTCCTCGACCAGGGTCAGCACCGCCTCGGGCAGGCCGGCCTCGCGCAGCGCGCGCCGCAGCGAGGCGGCGATGGCGGTGTTGGAATGGATGGCTTCCGAACCGCCGCGCAGGATCACCGCGTTGCCGGCCTTCAGGCACAGCGCGGCCGCGTCGGCGGTGACGTTGGGGCGCGCCTCGTAGACCATCGCGATCACCCCCAGCGGCACGCGCACGCGCTCCACGTGGATGCCGTTGGGGCGGTCGTAGGCGCGGGTCACCTGGCCGACCGGGTTCGGCAGCTCCGCCACTTCGCGCACGGCGTCGGCGATGCCGCGCAGGCGCTTGGCGTCCAGCCGCAGCCGGTCGAGCATGGCGGCGCCGGTGCCCTTGGCCGCGGCGGCCTCCATGTCCCGCGCATTGGCGGCCAGGATCGCCGCCTCGTCGGCCAGCAGCGCATCGGCCATGGCGCGCAGCAGGGCGTTCTTGGCATCGGTCGGCAAGGTGGCGATGGCCTGCGCGGCGTCGCGGCATTGCAGGGCCAGGGTCTTGATGTCGGTCATGCGCTTTCCCGTTGCCGCGCCCGCGGCGCGGGCGCTGTTGGTCGAATCCGCCGTCGTCCGGCCTGCCGCTACAGGATCACCAGGTCGTCGCGGTGGATCACGTTCTCGCCGTAGGTGTAGCCGAGTATGCCCTCGATCTCGCGCGAATGGCGGCGCGCGATGCGGCGGATGTCCATCGCCGAATACTGCGCCACGCCGCGCGCGATGCGCTGGTCGCCACGATGGTCGCGCAGCACCACTTCCACCATGTCGCCGCGGCGGAAGTCGCCCTCGGCCGTCGCCACGCCGCCGGGCAGCAGCGAGGCGCCCTTGCCGGCCAGCGCGGCGGCGGCGCCGGCGTCGACGACGATCGCGCCGGCTTCCACCGGCACGTTGCGCAGCCAGTACTTGCGCGCAGCCAGCCGGTTCTGCGACGGCCGGAAGCGCGTGCCCAGCAGCACGCCGCGCGACAGCGCGGCCACCGTCTCGGCGCGGGTGCCGTTGAACAGGAAGGTCTCGATGCCGGCGGCGGCAGCCTTGGCGGCGGCTTCCAACTTGGTGTGCATGCCGCCGGTGCCCACGCCGCTGCCGGCGCCGCCGGCCATGGCGAAGAACTCCGGCGTCAGCGCCTCCACTTCCAGGATCGGCCGCGCGTCGGCATGGGTGCGCGGGTTGGCGGTGTGGAAGCCGTCGATGTCGGTGGCGATGAACAAGGCGTCGGCGTCGGCCAGCGCGGCGACCACCGCGGCCAGGTTGTCGTTGTCACCCAGCTTCAGTTCGTCCACCGAGACGGTGTCGTTCTCGTTCACCACCGGCAGCGCGCCCAGCGCCAGCAGTTCCTGCAGGGTGGCGCGCGCGTTGAGATAGCGGCGGCGGTTGCGCAGGTCGTCGTGGGTCAGCAGCACCTGCGCGACCGGGCGCTCGAAGAAGCGCTGCCACAGGCCGATCAGTTGCGCCTGGCCCAGCGCCGCCAGTGCCTGCCGCTCCGCCATGGCGGCGCCGGCCTGCGGCCGGCGGTGCAGCATGCCGCGCCCGGCGGCGACCGCGCCGGAGGACACGATGACCAACTCCTTCCCCGCCGCGATGCTCGACGAGACGAACTGCGCCAGGTTCAGTGCGTGGCGCGGACTGAGGCCGTCGCCGTCGGCGGCGAGCAGGCTGCTGCCGACCTTCAGCACGGCACGCTTCCAGTTCGGCAGGGCCTGTTCGGCGAAGGGTTGAGGGGCGTGGTTCATCGGGGCGCCTCAGCGGGTGTTCCACTCGTACACGGTGAGGACGGACGCGCCGCCGGTAGCCAGCGGATCGCGCGCGACGATGGCGCGCGCTTCGTCCAGCGAGGCGACGCCGGTCAGCACGTAGGCGCCGCCGGACTTGTCGCTGAAACCGCCGGTAAGTTCCAGCAGGCCCTGTTCGCGCAGCCCGTCGAGGAACGCCAGGTGCGGCGCGATCGCCGCCTCGCTGAAGTCCGGTCCGCGCATGGCCATTACCAGGTATCGCTTCATTGCTTCCGCATCCTTCAGCGTCGATGTGTGTAGGAGGGGCTTCAGCCCCGACCGCGGAATCAGGGGAGAACAGTCGGGGCTGAAGCCCCTCCTACAGGTCAGGCCAGTGCGTCCCAGCGTGTGCGCAACTCGTCCAGCCGCAGGTCGGCGGCGGCGCCGGGCGACGTGCGCGCGGCCAGGCTGCCTTCCGGCGTGCGCCCCTGCCCGGCCGTGTCCGCCGACGCCGCCGCGGCCTTGTAGGCTTCGCGGAACGGCACGCCGGCCACGGCGGCTTCCACCGCCACGTCGGTGGCGTACATGCCCGAGTCGATGGCCGCGCGCAGCCGCTCCGGCCGCCATTCCAGGTTGGCCAGCAGCGCCGGCAGCAGTTCCAGCGCCGCCAGGCCGCGGCCGAAGCCGTGGAAGATCGCGCCCTTGCTGGCCTGGAGGTCGCGGTGGTAGCCGGACGGCAGCGACAGCAACTGCTCGATCTCGGTGCGCGCGGCCGCCACGCTGGCGTGGGTGGCGCGCATCAGTTCGATCACGTCCGGATTGCGCTTGTTCGGCATGATCGAACTGCCGGTGGTGTACTGCGCCGGCAGCGCGACGAAGCCGAACTCGGCGCTGGTGAACAGCGACAGGTCCCAGGCGATGCGGCGCAGGTCCAGGGTGGCGCCGCCCAGCGCTTCCAGCGCGGCCAGCTCGAACTTGCCGCGCGAGAGCTGCGCGTAGATCGGGCTGACCTGCATCCGGGCGAAGCCGAGCGCCGCGGTGGTGTGCTCGCGGTCCAGCTTGAGGTTGACGCCGTAGCCGGCGGCGGTGCCCAACGGGTTGGCGTCGACCAGCTTCAGCGTGTCGCGCGCGCGCGCGGCGTTGTCGATGAAGGCTTCCGCCCAGCCGGCCCACCACATGCCCGCGGACGACACCACGGCGCGCTGGATGTGGGTGTAGCCGGGCACCGGCAGGTCGCGTTCGGCCTGCGCGCGGTCCAGCGCCACCTTGGCGACCTCGCGCGACAGCACCGCCACGCGCGCCAGCTTTTCCTTCAGCCACAGCCGCGTGGCGACCAGGATCTGGTCGTTGCGGCTGCGGCCGGTGTGGATCTTGCGGCCGGCGTCGCCCAGGCGTTCGGTCAGCCGCGCCTCGATGGCCGAATGGCCGTCCTCGTAGCGCTCGTCCAGGACGAAATCGCCGCGGCGGAAGTCTTCGGCCAGTTGCGCCAGTTCGCGCTTCAGGCCGGCCAGTTCGTCGCCGGACAGGATGCCGATGCGCTGCAGCCCTTCCGCGTGCGCCGTGCTGGCCTGGATGTCGTGCAGGAAGAATTCGCGGTCCAGCAGCACGTCGTCGCCGGCCAGGAAGCGCTGGATCTCCGCGTCCACTGCCACGCCGGGTTTTTGCCACAGCAGGTCGCTCATGGCGAGGCCTCCACGGAAAGAGACGGGACCGGGGACCGGGGACCGGGAACCGCGGAGAGTCGATTGCGAACCACCGAAGCCGCACAGCGCTTTTCCGGGCCCCGGGCCCCGGGGCCCCGGTCCCGAACAAATTCGACCTTCATGCTGCCTCCTCCATCGGAATCCCGGTCAATTCGCCATACCCCAGCGCAAGGTTGAGGTTCTGCATCGCCTGCGTCGCCGCGCCCTTGAGCAGGTTGTCCAGCGTGGACACCACCACCAGCCGCTTGCCGCCCGGCGCCAGGGTGAAGCCGCCGATCTCCACGCCGTGACGACCGGCGATGCGGCTGACCCACGGTGCTTCGTCGATCACCCGCACCAGCGGTTCGCCGGCATAGCGCTCGCGGTACAGCGCGCGGATCTCGTCCAGCTTCGCCGGCTGCTGCAACCACAGGTTGATCGTCATGGTGATGCCGCGGAAATGCGGGGCCACGTGCGGCATGAACTCCACCGGCACGCCCAGGTGGCAACCGACCTCGCGCTCGTGCATGTGATCGGCCAATGCGTAGGGCATCAGGTTGTCGCGCAGCAGTTCGGGATCGTTCTTGTCCGACGGCGTGGTGCCCGCGCCGGAATAGCCGGACACGCCGAAGCACTGCGGCGGCCCGGCCAGGCGCTCCAGCAGCGGCGTGATCGCCAGTTGCATGGCGGTGGCGTAGCAGCCGGGATTGCTGATGCGCTTCTGGCCGGCGTAGCGGCCGCGGGTCAGTTCCGGCAGGCCGTAGTACCAGGCGGGGTCGAAGCGGTAATCGGCCGACAGGTCCACGATCACGGTCTGCGGCGCCTGCGCGTCGAGCGCTTCCACGTAGGCGCCCGCCTTGCCGTTGGGCAGGGCCAGCACCACCGCGTCCGCGCCCTTGGCCGCCGCCGCGGCGGGGTCCAGGTTCTCGTAGCGCAGTTCGCCCGCGTAGGCGTCGTTGTGGTCGGCCACGCGCTGGCCGTCCAGCTCGCGCGAGGAGACGAACGCCAGTTCCAGCCCCGGATGGCGGGCGACCAGCCTGATCAGTTCCGCGCCGGTATGGCCGCGGGCGCCGACAATGCCGAGGGTCTTCTTGGTTGTCATGCGGGTTCCTGTCCGTGCTGTTGCAGCATGGCCTGCAGGTTCCGCTCCACGGCGGGCCATTCGCTGTCGATGATGGAGAAGACGACCGTGTCGCGCGGGCTGCCGTCGGCGTGGCGCCGATGGTTGCGCAACACGCCGTCCTGCTTGGCACCGAGCCTGGCGATGGCCGCGCGCGAGCGGTGGTTGAACCAACTGGTCTCGAACACCACGCTGATGCAGCCCAGCGCACCGAAGGCGTGCGCCAGCAGCAACCGCTTGGCGTCGGTGTTGACGCCGGTGCGCTGCACGCGCGGGACGTACCAGGTGTAGCCGATGCACAGCGTGGGCACGTCCGGTTCCAGCCGGTAGTAGCGGGTGCTGCCCACCACCGCGCCCTGCGCGTCGCGCACCACGAACGGCAGCACGCGCCCCTGCGCCTGCGCCGCCTGCGCCTCCCGCACGTAGGCTTCGGCGCCCTCGGCGGTGGGCACGCTGGTGAACCACAGCCGCGAGAGCGCGTCGCCGGCCAGCGCGGCGCGCAGCTCCGGCACGTGCGCCGGCGCCATCGGCTCCAGGCGCGCGTGCCGCCCGGCGAGGACGGGCGCCTCGCGCCAGGCCGGCGGCAGCGGCGTGTCGGCCATGCTCAGTCCTCCAGCGTCGCCGGGCGGGTGCGGCAATGCGCCACGCAGCGCGCGATGTCGGCGAAGTCCTCGATGCCGTACCAGAACACCTTCCACTTCTCCTGCTTATAGCAGCCGTCGGACTCGGCGTAGTAGAAGATGTTGACCGGGTTGTTGTGGCGCGAGCGCCAGAACAGTTGCGGGTTTTCCTCGCGCATCACGTGCCAGACGGCGCGGCCCAGGCCCTCGCCCTGCGCGTCGTCGAGCACGGCGAACTTGTCCAGGTAGGCGAAGCCCTCCTCCTGGGTCAGGATCAGCGCGGTGCGGTAGTTCTCGCTGACGTAGAGGCGGTGCGGCCGCGTGCGCTCGAAGTAGTCCGGCAGCAGCCGGCGGCCGAAGCTGGACTCGATCAGCGTGCGCATGCGCGCCAGGTCCACGCCGTCCCACGAGCCCTCGAAGCGCAGCACGCGCTCGCCGCGGCGCACCAGGGTGCCCGAGCCCTTGTGGGTGAACAGCTCCTTGGCCAGTTCCGCCGGCCGGGTGATCGACACCGACGAGGTCAGCGGCAGCCTGTCCAGCAGGTCCTTGATCTGCTCGATCTTCACCCGCATGCCGCCGTTGATCCACGGCTGCGCCATCAGCTCGTCGTACTCGGTGGACAGGTTGATCGAGTCGATCACCTTGCCCTCCGCGTCCAGCAGGCCGCCGGTGCCGGTCAGGAAGATGATCTTGTACGGCTGCAGCACCTGCACCAGTTCGTTGGCGGCGAAGTCGGCGTTGATGTTGAGGATCTGCCCGACGGCGGTCTCGCCCATGCTGGCGATCACCGGGATGGAGCCGGCCTTCAGGCTGGCCTCGATCAGCGCCAGGTTGATGCCGGTGACATCGCCGACCAGGCCGTAGGTGGCCTGGTCCTTGAACTGCGCCTCGAACACGCCGGACACGATGGAGGTGGCGCGCGCGCCGCCCTGCTGCAAGGCCTCCACCAGCGCCAGGTTCTGCTGCAGGAACACCTTGCGCACGATGGCCAGCACGTCCGGCGTGGTCACGCGCAGGCCGTTGACGGTCTGCTTGGTGATGCCGGCGGCGTTCATCTCCTCGTCGAGCTGCGGGCCGGCGCCGTGCACGACGATGGGGGTCAGGCCGACTTCCTGCAGGAAGGTCAGCGAGGACGTCAGCGCCTCCAGGTCGTCGCGCAGCACCGCCCCGCCCACCTTGACCACGGCGAAGCGCTTGGCGTCGAGCTGCGAGAAGCGCTTGACGTACTGCGAGATCTCCTTGGCGCTGGCCATGCTGGAGAGCAGGCGGATGATGGTCTGGCGGGTTTGCTTGTTCGATTGCATCGTTGTTTCGTTGTCGTCGTAGGAGGGGCTTCAGCCCCGACTGCCATCTCCGCAGGTCGGGGCCGAAGCCCCTCCTGCAGTCAATCGGTTTTGCCGAGGATGCGCGCCACGCTATCGGCATAGCGTTGCAGTTGTTCCAGCGCCACCCATTCGTCCGCCGTGTGCGCCTGGGCGATGTCGCCCGGGCCGTAGACGAAAGCGGTCAAGCCGGCCTGCGAGAACAGCGACGCTTCGGTCCAGAAGTCCACCGCGTTACCGATCGGCAGGCCGAGCTCGTCGGCCAGGTCGCGCGCGGCCAGCCGGCGCTCCTCGGCGCGGGCCACGTCGCCGGAAGGCAGCGAGGGGCCGCGGAATGTCTCCTCGTACTCGGCCAGCGCGTCGGCATTGGCGAGCTCGCGGAAGGTCGCGTGCAACCCGTCCATGTCCTGCGACGGCAGCGGCCGGAAGCCGAACCGCACCTCGGCGCTGGGCGCGATCATGTTGGCCTTGATGCCGCCTTCGACCCGGCCGATGTTGAAACGCAGCCCGGTCAGCCCGCCGAAGCGCGCATGGTGCTGCGCCTGCACGAAATCCAGCGCGCCCGTGCCCCAGCGCATCGCGTTGTGCAGCGCGCTCAGCGACAGTGCGTTCTCGGCCGAGGCGTGCCCGGCCTGTCCCTTGAACGCCATCCGCACCGCGCTGATGCCGCGGTGCGCGAGGACGGCCTCGCAGCGGGTGGGCTCGGCGATGACGGCCTGGCCGAAGCCATGGTCGCGCGCAAGGAAGGCGGCGATGCAGCGCGGGTCGTTCGCTTCCTCGTCGGTACTGAACAGGAACGCGGCGTCGCCCTGCGTCGCCTGCGCCGCGGCCACCAGCGCCGCCGCCGCGCCCTTGATGTCGCAGGCGCCCAGGCCGATGGCGCGGTCGTCCTGCACGCGCAGTACGTGCGGATCGGCGCTCCACGCCGGCGAGGACGGCACCGTGTCCAGGTGCACGTTGAACACCCGCTTCGGCTGCCCGCGCACGGCGAAGAACGACACCGCGCCGGCGCCGTGGTCGGTCACCTCGATGCGGAAATCCGGCAACTGCGCGCGCAGGTAGTCGAAGATCCCGCCGGTACCTATCTCGCGCGGCGGATTGCGGGTGTCGAAGGACACCAGGACCTCGAGATGGCGCAGGGTGCTGGCGAGCAACGGGCTCATGCAGCCACCGCATGGATATCGGGCACGAGGATCTCCATCAGGGTATCGGGGTGCTTGGGCGCGGCGAAGCCGCAGCCCGCATAGAGGCCATGCGCATCGCGCGTGGCCAGCGTGAACCGGCGCAGGCCCTGCAGGTCCGGATGCGCCATCACCGCCCGCAGCAGCGCCTTGCCGTAGCCGTTGCCGCGCTGCTCAGGCAGCACGAAGACATCGACCAGGTTGGCGAAGGTCGCCCGGTCGGTGACGACGCGCGCGAAGGCGACCTGCGCTCCGCCGGCATAGCCGCCGAAGCACAGGGAATGCGTGATCGAGCGCCGCACGCGCGCCTCGTCGATGCCCAGCGCCCAGGCCGATTGCGTCGACAGGAAGCGGTGGATCATCCCGACGTCGAGCTCGGCGGGATCGGTGCTGATGCGCAGCCGGTCCATGCAGTCCTCAGCGGTTGATCTCGGCCCACAGGGTCGAGCTCATGCCGAACAGCTTGATGAAGCCTTCCGCTTCCTCCACGCCCCAGTCCGCGGACTGCGCGTAGGTGGCGCCCTTGGCGTTGAGCAGGTGCGGCGACTTCACCGCCACCGCATCCACGCGCGCGCCGCGGGTCTCCAGCACCACCTCGCCGTTGACGGTGGCCTGCGAGGACGCCAGGAACGCCTCCAGGTCGGCCTTCAGCGGGTCGTGGTAGAAGCCTTCGTAGACCAGTTCCACCCACTTGCGCGCCACCTCGGGCTTGAAGCGGTTCTGCTGCTTGCTCAGCACGGCCTCCTCCAGCGCGCGGTGCGCGGCCAGCAGCGCCACCAGGCCGGGCGCTTCGTACACGATGCGGCCCTTCAGGCCGATCACGGTGTCGCCGGTGTACATGCCGCGGCCCACGCCGTAGGGCGCGAACAGCTTGTTGAGCCTGGCCAGGATCTGCGCGCCCGGCAACGGCTTGCCGTCCAGCTCGACCGCCTCGCCGTTGGCGAACTTCAGGCTGACGGTCAGCGGCTCGGTCGGCCACGCGCTGCGCGGCGCGCACCAGCCGCGCGCGCCTTCGCCGGGCGCTTCCCACTTGTCGATCTCGCCGCCGGACATGGTCACGCCCAGCAGGTTCTCGTTGATCGTGTAGGCCTTCTGCTTGGCACGCACGCCGAAACCGCGTTCTTCCAGATACTGCTGCTCGTAGGCGCGGGTCTGTGTGTGTTCCTTCTGGATCTCGCGGATCGGCGCCACGATGCGGTAGTCGCCGCTGGCCTTGACCGCCAGGTCGAAGCGCACCTGGTCGTTGCCCATGCCGGTGCAACCGTGGGCGATGGCGTTGGTGCCCAGCTCGGCGGCGCGCGCGAGCGCGGCATCGACGATCAGGTAGCGGTCGGAGACCAGCAGCGGGTACTGGCCCTGGTAGCCCTCGCCCGCCCACACGAACGGCTTGACGAAACCGTTCCAGATCGCCGGACCACCATCGACGGTGCGGTGGCTGGCGACGCCCAGTTCGGCCGCGCGCTTCTCGATGAAGTCGCGTTCCTCGTCGTCCACGCCGCCGGTGTCGGCGAACACGGTGTGCACGTTCCAGCCGCGCTCCTTCAGGTAGGGCACGCAGAAACTGGTGTCGAGGCCGCCGGAAAAGGCGAGGACGATGTCTTTGGACTGGTTCATGGGGGCTTTGGGAAGAAGTGAGTGGAGAGGAGTGAGAAGTGAGAAGCGAGGAGTGAGTGGGAGCGGGGTTGCGGGAGAAGTTGGGGAGCAAGCGCTTTTCGCTCACTCCTCACTTCTCACTCCTCTCCGCTCACCCTTGCACCAGCGCGGCCATGATGGCCTTTTGCACGTGCAGGCGGTTCTCCGCTTCGTCGATGGCGATGCAGTTGGGCGAATCCATCACCGCGTCGCTGGCCTTGACGTTGCGGCGCAGCGGCAGGCAGTGGCTGAAGACGCCGTTGTTGGTCAGCGCCATCTTGGCCTCGTCGACCATGAAGTGCTTGTACCGGTCGCGGATGGGCTTCTCGGGCGCCCAGTTGCCGAAGAACGGCAGCGCGCCCCAGCTCTTGGCGTAGACCACGTCGGCGCCGCGGTAGGCGCTCTCGATGTCGTGGCTGACGGTCAGCGAGCCGCCGCTCTCGGCCACGTTCTGCTCGGCCCAGCCCATGTAGCGCTCGTCCAGCACGTAGTCCGACGTCGGGCACAGCAGGGTCACATCCATGCCCAGGCGGGTGGCGATGGTCAGCGCCGAGTTCGCCACCGCGGTGTTGAGCGGCTTGGGGTGGTAGGTCCAGGTGAGCACGTACTTCTTGCCGCGCAGGTCGGACGTACCGAAGTGCTCCTGCAGCGCCAGCGCGTGCGCCAGTTCCTGGCAGGGATGGGTGATCGTCTCCATGTTGATCACCGGCACCGGCGAATACTTGGCGAACGACTTCAGCACGATGTCCTGGCGGTCGTAGGCCCAGTCCACGAACTTCGGGAACGCGCGCACGCCGATCAGGTCGACGTAGCGGCCCAGCACCTTCGCCACCTCGGCGATGTGCTCCTCGGTGTCGCCGTCCATCACCGTGCCCAGGTCGAACTCGATCGGCCACGCGTCCTTGCCCGGCTGCAGCACCACCGCGTGGCCGCCGAGCTGGAACGCGCCCAGCTCGAAGCTGGTGCGGGTGCGCATGGACGGATTGAAGAACACCAGGGCGATGGACCTGCCCTTCAGCGCGTCGCCCAGCTTGTGCTGCTTGTACAGCGCGGCCTGCGTCAGCAGGGCGTCCAGTTCGCTGCGGCTCCAGTCCTGCGTGTTCAAGAAGTGCTTCATTACGGCATCCTGGTTTCGGGAATGTGGCATTGCGGGCGTCTGAAACGAAAAAACCCAGCCTCTGGCTGGGTTCCGTCTAGACAGGTGAAAACGTCCGGGCGACCCAGCTAGGAGCAGGATTCCGGTCGACGCGCACGCGAGGTCATGCCCGAGGCCTGGCGGGCCGCGCTGTCGGCATGGGCGTGTGCGTTCATCTTCATGGGCGCGAATGCTCGCACGTGCTGCGGCGCAGCGCAAGGCTTCCGCGACGAAAGCGTCAGGGGGTGCTGGCCGTGGGTTGCGGCGGGGCCACGTAGGGCATCACCGAGATCCGGATGCGCAGGCGATTGCCCGGGTCCTCGGCCAGGCGCGAGCGGTACTTCACGCCCTTGTAGATGTAGTCCACGTCGTAGGCGATGGGGCGCTGGAACTCGCGCTCCACCGGCACAGTGCGGCAGTTGACCCGGACCGTGGCCACCGGCGGCTCGGCGGCCGGCTCTTCGGACTTGGCGTCGCTGAACCAGCCGCGCACCGAGCTGACCATCTTCGACCAGCGCCCCTGCTCCTCGTCCGACGGCTTCTCGGGGCGCTGCACGGGAATCTCGTCGCACTGCTGCTCGGTGCGGGTGGCCCGCAGGGTCTGGTAGACCGGCTCCACGTTCAGCACCTGCGCATAGTCCAGGCGGACGTTCTCCGCCTGCACCACCCGTTCCTGCGCCGATGCGGCGTTGGCCGTGAGCAGGAGGAGCGCGAGCGTGTGCAGGCGGAAGCGGTGCATGTGGCCTTGAAGTGGTATCCCGGTGTCACAGTGTAGGCAGTGCGCCTTGAGTGGGGCTGAACACCGGCCCCGCGGCCGGCACCGGTGAACCGCGCGGCCCGCAGACGGTAGAATCCCCGGGCTTTCCCCTGCCCCACGCCCATGACCCTGCGCCTGCACAACAACCTCACCCGCCGGGTCGAGGAATTCCGACCGCTCGCCCCCGTTCCCACGATGTACGTCTGCGGGCCCACGGTCTACAACTACGTCCACATCGGCAACGCCCGCGGCCCGGTGGTGTTCGGCGTGCTGGCGGCCCTGCTGCGCCGCCGCTACGGGCAGGTGCGCTACGCCCGCAACATCACCGACGTGGACGACAAGATCAACGCCGCCGCCCGGGAACTGGGCGTGGCGATCTCGGCCATCACCGACCGCTACGCCGCCGCCTACCGGCAGGACATGGCCGGCCTGGGCGTGACCGGCGAGTTCGCCCCCGACATCGAGCCGGCCGCCACCGCGCACATCCCGCACATCGTCGCCATGATCGAGCGGCTGATCGAATCCGGCCACGCCTACGCCGCCGAGGGCCACGTGCTGTTCTCGGTGGGCTCCTTCGCCGGATACGGCAAGCTCTCGCGGCGCGACCCGGAGGAACTGCTGGCCGGCGCGCGCGTTGACGTGGCGCCGTACAAGCGCGACCCGGGCGACTTCGTGCTGTGGAAGCCGTCCACGCCCGACCTGCCCGGCTGGGATTCGCCCTGGGGCGTGGGCCGGCCGGGCTGGCACATCGAGTGCTCGGCCATGGCCGCCGCCCACCTGGGCGAGACCATCGACATCCACGCCGGCGGCGTGGACCTGCAGTTCCCGCACCACGAGAACGAGGTGGCGCAGAGCGAATGCGCCCACGGCGGCCGCACCTTCGCCCGCTTCTGGCTGCACAACGGCATGCTCAACTTCGGCGGCGCCAAGATGAGCAAGTCGCTGGGCAACATCGAGAAGGTCCACGACCTGTTGCAGCAGCACCCGCCGGAGGCGTTGCGCCACGCGCTGCTGTCGGCGCACTACCGGCAGCCGCTGGACTGGTCCGAGGCGCTGGTGGAACAGTCGAAGAACACGCTGGACCGGCTGTACGGCACGCTGCGCGACCTTGCCGGCATCGAGGCCGTCCCGGCCGTGCCCCGCGAGATCGAGGACGCGCTGGACGACGACCTCAACACGCCGCAGGCGCTGGCCGAGATCGCGCGCATCGCCGCCGAAGCGCGCAAGGTCGGGACCGCCGAGGAAAAGCGGCGCCTGAAGTCGGAACTGCTGGGCGCCGGCCAGGTGCTGGGCCTGCTCCAGCAGGACCACGCCGCCTGGTTCGCGCGCGGCGCCTCCGGCGACGACGACGCCCGCATCCAGGCGCTGATCGACGAGCGCATCGCCGCCAAGCAGGCCCGCGACTTCGCCCGCGCCGACGCGATCCGGGACCAACTGGCCGCCGAGGGCATCCTGCTGGAAGACACGCCGCAGGGCGTGCGCTGGAAGCGCGCGTGACCGCCCCGTAGGAAGGGTTCGGCCCCGACCCGGCGCCCTTTCATCGGCCGGGGCCGGAGCCCCTCCTACAATGTCCCCCCGCCGGCCACGAATCCGCCCCGGGCCGCGACCGGCTTCGACGGCCGGATGGCGGATCGTTCCCCTTCCGCGATGCCGTTTCCCCTGCCCCTGGTCGGGGCTGAAGCCCCTCCTACATGAACCTGCTTGTGACCGACACGATCTTCCCGCTCGAACCCACCGCCGCCGAGGCGCAGGCCGCCATCAAGGACGAGTTCGCCTTCTTCGGCGACTGGTCCGAGCGCTACCAGTACCTGATCGACCTGGGCCGCAAGCTGCCGGCGTTCCCGGACGAGTGGAAGCGCGAGGAGCACCGCCTGCTGGGCTGCCAGTCGATGGTGTGGATCGTGCCGCAGGGCGATGCGTCGCGGCTGGATTTCCACGCCGTCAGCGATTCGGCCATCGTCTCGGGCCTGATCTTCCTGGCGCTGCGCGTGTACTCGGGCCGGCCGGCCGCCGAGATCCTGGCCACCGAACCGGACTACATCGCCGACATCGGCCTGGCCAAGCATCTCTCGCCCACCCGCAGCAACGGCCTGGCCTCGCTGCTGGCCTTCATCCGCGAGACCGCCGCGAACGCGAAGTGAGCGGCACGCGCGCCCCGTCCGCCTTCGCGCTGCTGCGCAACCGCGGCTACGCCGCGGTGCTGGCGTACCGCATCTGCGCGCTGCTGTCCTACCAGGTGGTCGCCGTCAGCGTGGGCTGGCACATCTACGAGCTGACCGGCGATCCCTTCTCGCTGGGCCTGGTGGGCCTGGCCGAAGTGCTGCCGTTCTTCTGCGTGGCCCCGTTCGCCGGCTACCTGGTGGACCATCTGCCGCGACGCAAGGTCGGCATGGTGGCCTGCGCGGCGCTGGCCGTCACCGCGGTGATCCTGGTGGCGGTAGCAGCAGGCGCCCTGCCCTTCCGCGGACTCTGGCCGATCTATGCGGCCATCTCGCTCACCGGCATGGCGCGCTCGTTCCTGAGCCCGGTCTACAACGCCCTGTTCGCCCGGGTGCTGGCGCGCGAGGATTTCGTGCGCGCAGCCGGACTGGGCAGCGTGATCTTCCAGACCGCGCTGGTGACCGGCCCGGCGCTGGGCGGCCTGCTGGTGGGCTTTGGCGGCAAGACCCTGTCCTACGCTGTGGCGGCGGTGTTCGCCGTGCTGGCCGGGGCCGTGCTGGCGCGGCTGCGGGTGGAGGAGCCCGGCCCGCCGGCGGTCAGCCTGCCGGTGTTCGCCAGCATCGCCGAAGGGGCCCGCTTCGTCTGGCGCAACCAGATCATGCTGGGCGCGATGGCGCTGGACATGTTCTCGGTGCTGCTGGGCGGCGTGGTGGCGATGCTGCCGGCCTTCATCCACGACATCCTGCACTACGGCCCGCAGGGACTGGGCATCCTGCGCGCGATGCCGGCGGCCGGCTCGGTCTGCGTGGGACTGTGGCTGGCGCGCAGGCCGTTGCAACAGCATGCAGGGCGCGTGCTGCTGTTCGCCGTGACCGGTTTCGGGGCGTGCGTGATCGCGTTCGGCCTGTCGCGCAGCTTCTGGCTGTCGGCGCTGATCCTGTTGGCCTACGGCATGTGCGACGGGGTGTCGGTGGTGGTGCGCTCGACCATCCTGCAACTGTCCACGCCGGACGAGATGCGCGGCCGCGTGTCCTCGATCAACGGCATCTTCGTCAGTTCGTCGAACGAACTGGGCGCGTTCTACGCGGGCACCATGGCCCGGCTGCTGGGGCTGGTGCCGGCAGTGATCGTGGGCGGCTTCGCCATCCTCGGCGTGGCCGGCGTGACCGCGTGGAAGGCGCCGCGGCTGCGGCGCCTGGACCTGCGCGAGTTGCAATAGGCCGGCCCCACCGCCGCCAGCACCATCCCCGACGAACTGGACAATGCCGACGGTGTGCTGCCGGTAGCCGGCGAGGCTGCGTTGCAGGTCACCATGGACGGGCGCCTGGACAAAACAGTACCTGCGGCCACATGGCGGCGGGCAGCGATCCGTCGCCCGCGGCCGAAACGACGGTTCCGGCCTGTCGGCTATCGTCCGCCGCCTTGCGCCTGCCAGTCGCGGTAGAGGCCGTCCTCGCCTGCCGGTTTCAGCGCGCGCAGGCGCAGGTTGCGATGTTCTTCGGGCGGGCGCGCCATTTCCTCGTAGACCGCGGCGGTGGACAGCCCGTAGGCGGCGCCCTCGTCGTTGGCATAGGCGTACCAGGCTTCGCGGATACCGCACAGGTGCATGGCGGCCAGGCACATGGGGCACGGATGCCCGCTGGCGTAGACCACGCAGCCTTCCAGACGCGGCGAGCCGGACTGCTGGCCGGCCTGGCGGATCGCCAGCAGTTCGGCGTGCGCGGTCGGGTCGTGGTCACGATGGATGCCGTTGGCCGCGCGGGCGACCACGCGGCCGTCGCGGACCACGACGGCGCCGAACGGGCGCCCGCCCGCGGCCACGTTCTCGCGGGCCAGCGCCAGGGCCTGGCGCATGAGTGCCTCGTGGTGCACGGCGTCGGCGGTCATGGCATCCCCCGGAAAAACGGAACCCCACCGGGGCGGGGTCCGTGCGGTGGCTGACGGCGGCCGGGCTTTAGTCGCCCTGCTGCTTCTGCATGTGCTCCCAGCGCTCCTGGGCGTCGATGGTGCGCTCGGCGGTCAGGCGGACCTCCAGGCGCTCCAGGCCGATCTCCTCGCCGGTGTCCACGCAGTAGCCGTAGTCGCCGGCGTCCAGGCGCTTGAGCGTGCTGTCGATCTTGCCGATCAGCTTGCGGTAGCGGTCGCGGGTGCGCAGTTCCAGCGAGTTCTCGGTCTCGCGGGTGGCGCGCTCGGCCTCGTCGCCGATGTCGCGCACTTCGTCCTTGAGGTTCTCGATGGTCTGCTTGGACTCCTCGACCAGGTCGGCGCGCCACTGCAGCAGGCGCTGGCGGAAGTACTCGAGCTGCAGCGGGCTCATGTACTCCTCGTCCGGGGAGGGCTTGTAGCCTGCCGGCACGAGTGGGCGGCCGGTGGCTTCGTCGGTCTTGTAGGGCACTTCTTTCACCTTGCCGCGCACGACGGGCGTCGCAGGCCGGGCGGCGACGGCCACGGCCACCTTGCCCACGGGGCGGGGAGTGGCGGCGGGACGGCTGCTCGCGGGGGCTTCGGCGGCGGCTGGGGCTTTGGCGGTCTTGGTATTCGGTTTCGGGACTGGCACAGGCTTCGGGGGGGACGGAACCTTGGCGGCGGGCGCCGGTGCCGGTGGGGCCGCCTTGGGAGCGGGCGCCGGCACGGGAGTCTTGGTCGCAGCCGCGGTGGGGGCGGACTTCGCCGGCGCCGGCTTGGCAGCCGGCTTCGGTACGGGTTTGGGAGCGGGTTTCGCGGCCGCCTTGGGCGCCGGCTTGACCGGGACCGGCTTCTTCGCCGCCGGCTTGGCCGCCGGCACCACCTTCTTCGCCACGGCCGGGGCCTTGGCCGCCGGTTTCGCGGCGGGCACGGCCTTCTTCGGCGCCGGCTTGGCCGCGGCCTTCTTGGCCGGAACCGGCTTCTTGGCGGCGGCTTTCTTGGCGACGGGCTTGGCGGCCGGCTTCTTCGCCACCGGCTTGGGAACCGGTTTCTTGGCGGCGGCCTTCTTCGCGACAGGCTTCTTGGCGACGGTCTGAGCGGGTTTCTTGGCGGCCTTGGCGGCCTTCTTTGCAGGTTTCTTTGCAGCCACGAACAGCGCTTCCTTGGTTCTTCCCGAGCATCGGGAAAGCGCGCTTTTATAGCCTACCCGGGAGGCAGCGGCAACCCGACGCGGTATCATCCGGGCATGTTCGCCCGCCTGCTCATCCTGCTGCTGAAGGGCTACAAGCGCTTCATCAGCCCGCTGCTGGGGCCGCGCTGCCGGTTCGTGCCCTCCTGTTCGGAGTACGCCATGGAGGCCATCGGCCGCTTCGGCCCGCTGAAGGGCGGCTGGCTGGCGCTGCGCCGGATCGGCCGCTGCCACCCGCTGCACCCCGGCGGCCACGACCCGGTGCCGCCACGCCCCTCCTCCGCCCCCACGACTGGACACTCCTGATGCCCGCCACCGTCATCGTCAACGCCCGCCTGGTCAACGAAGGCCGCGTCACCGAAGGTGACCTGCGCATCGAGAACGGGCGCATCGCCCGCATCGCCGCCGAGATCCGCCCGCGCGGCGACGAAACCGTCATCGACGCCGCCGGCCGCTGGCTGCTGCCCGGGATGATCGACGACCAGGTGCACTTCCGCGAGCCGGGCATGCCGCACAAGGGCGACATCGCCACCGAGTCGGCCGCGGCCGTGGCCGGCGGCCTGACCACCTTCATGGACATGCCCAACACCAGCCCGCCCACGCTGGACGCGGCCGCGCTGGAGGACAAGTACCAGCGCGCCAAGGGCCGGGCCTGGGGCAACTACGGCTTCTACCTGGGCGCCAGCAACGACAACCTGGAAGCGGTCCGCACCCTGGACCCGAAGACCGCGCCGGGCATCAAGGTGTTCATGGGCGCCTCCACCGGCAACATGCTGGTCGACAATCCGGACACGCTGGACGCGATCTTCCGCGAGGCGCCCACGCCCATCATCACCCACTGCGAGGACACGCCGACCATCGACGCCAATCTGGCGGCGTTCCAGGCGAAATACGGCGACGCGCTGACCGCCGAGCATCATCCCGACATCCGCAGCCGCGAAGCCTGCATCAAGTCCACCCGCCTGGCGATGTCGCTGGCGCGCCGCCACGGCACCCGCCTGCACGTGCTGCACATCTCCACCGCCGACGAACTGGCCCTGTTCACTCCCGGCCCCCTCGTCGGCGCCGACGGCGCGCGCAAGCAGATCACCGCCGAGACCTGCATCCACTTCCTGCGCTTCGACCGCAGCGACTACGCGGCGCTGGGCAACCTGATCAAGTGCAACCCGGCGATCAAGGACGCCGGCGACCGCGAGGCGCTGGTCAAGGCACTGGTGGACGACGTGATCGACGTGCTGGCCACCGACCACGCGCCGCACACGCTGGAGGAAAAGGAAAAGCCCTACGTGCAGGCGCCGTCCGGCCTGCCACTGGTGCAGTACGCACTGGTCGCCGCGCTGGAACTGGTGCACGAAGGCCGCCTGGACGCGGCCCGGGTGGTGCAGAAGTTCGCCCACGCGCCGGCGCAACTGTTCGACGTGAAGGAGCGCGGCTACCTGCGCGAAGGCTACTGGGCCGACCTGGTCCTGATCGACGACGAGCCTTTCACGGTCAAGCGCGAGGACGTGCTGTCCAAGTGCGGCTGGTCGCCGTTCGAAGGCCGCCGCTTCCGCTCGCGCATCGGCGCCACCTGGGTCAACGGGCGCATGGTCTGGAACGGCGAGCAACTGGTCGGCACGCCCATCGGCCAGCGGCTGGAATTCGACCGTTGAATCTGTTTCCCCGCCGTCCCGGGCCTGTCGCTGGACCGGGCCGCCGGGACGACGGCCTGGGCCGGCGCTGGCCGGCATTCGCCGGTGCGGCGTGCCTGCTGCTGGCGGCGACCGCCGCCTGCGCGGCCGGCCCGGCGCGCGCCCAGCCTGCGCCCGCCGCCGCGCCCGCACCGGCACAGGCCGCCGATACCCGCATCGTCTTCCCCGCCAGCGTGTCGCAAGGCGCACTGGTGTTCGGCAAGGTGCCGCCCGGCAGCCGGGTGGAATATCGCGGGCGCGTGCTGCGCACCACCGGCTACGGCACCGTGGTGCTGGGCGTGGGCCGCGACGAGGCCGGGCCGCTGCGCGTGCAGGTGACCACGCCGGCCGGGCGCGGCGAATCCGTCGACATCGCGGTGACGCCGCGCGACTGGCCGCTGGAGCGCGTCAACGGCGTGCCGCCGAAGACCGTCGATCCGCCGCCGGAGATCGCCGCGCGCATCCAGCGCGAACAGGCGCAGGTCACCGCCGCGCGCGACCGCGACGACGACCGCGCCGATTTCGCCCAGCCCTTCCAGTGGCCGGTGCAGGGCCGCATCAGCGGCCGCTTCGGCAACGCCCGCGTCTACAACGGCCGCCCCGGCGCCGGGCACTCGGGCATGGACATCGCCGCGCCCGCCGGCACGCCGGTGAAGGCGCCCGCCGCAGGCGTGGTCACCTTCGCCGCCCCCGGCCTGTACCTCACCGGCGGCACCCTGCTGCTCGACCACGGCCACGGCGTCAGCTCCAACTTCCTGCACCTGTCGCGCATCGACGTGAAGGTCGGCGACCGGGTGCAGGCGGGCCAGGTGATCGGCGCCGTCGGCGCGACCGGGCGCGCGACCGGGCCACATCTGCATTGGGGGATGAACTGGTTCGATGTACGGGTCGATCCGCTGCTGGTTCTCGAACGCGGCAAGTAGACCGTCTAGCGTTCGTCGTTGTTCATCACCCGGGCGCGTTGCGACGCGCCAAGATCCGCAGACACTCTGGGTTTCATAAGGCGCGGTTCGATGTACGGGTCGATCCGCTGCTGGTTCTCGAACGCGGCAAGTAGACCGTCTAGCGTTCGTCGTTGTTCATCACCCGGGCGCGTTGCGACGCGCCCGCGCTGGGTAGTCACCGCCGCCGCATCCGCGGTCAGTCGTTGCTGCCACTCACCCGCGCCACTGCATCGTGGGGATGCAGGCTTTCATAGTGGGCCACGGTGGCCTCGTAGCGGGCGATGCGCGGGTCGGCCGCCAGGGCCGCGGCGACGCGGCGCGCGGCGTCTTCGCAGAACATCAGGTTCTCGGCGTTGAGGCGGGCGAAAGCCTGCTCGTCCACGCGCTTGACCGCGGTCTGCACCGGCGTGCCCAGCGCTGCCTCGATGGCATCCACCAGGGCGACCAGCGGCAGGTCGTCGAACTGCGGGCGCAGTTCCACCCGCACGCTGGCGCGGCTGCGCTGGGCGTGCGGCGTGGCGGCCTGGCCGCGTTCGGAAGCCAGCCAGTCGCGCACCACGCCGACCGACAGCGGATGCGCGGCGGCGAAGTCCTGCGCGAAGCGTTCGGCGTTGGCCTGGCGCGACAGCGCGGCCGATGCCGGGCAGGTGCTGGAATATTCGACGGCGAACGACAGCGCCAGGTGCAGGTGGCCCTCGGCCAGCATGGCCTCGATCTCCACCGGATAGCGCTTCCAGCCGGCGTGATCGCTTTCCAGCGCACGCCGCTGCAGCAGGGCGTCGTAGCGGATTTTCAGCCGCGCCTGCGTCGCCAGTCCTTGCTGCGAGGCGATGCCGTCCTGCAGCAGGTGCCTCAGCCCGGCCGGGGTGATGGCTTCGCGCGCCAGTCCTTCCTGCAATTGCAGATACAGGCGCGACATGTGGATGCCGCGCACGTCGGCGCGGGCCAGGTCCACCGCCAGATCGATGCTGGCGGCCACCTGCATGTGGCCGCCCTGCCCGTCGGCGATGCGGACCGGCAGGGCGATGTTGTCCATGCCGACCCAGTCCAGCGGGCGGGCCAGCGGCACGCGCTGGTGGGCCACGTCGGGCAGGTCGGCGCGCGGCGCCGGGGGCGGTGAAGAAGACATCGGGGAACCGGGGGGCGAGTTCGGCCGGCATTGTACCGCGCGTGCCCGGCGACCCGGCGGAACAGTGCGTTACGGCGCTTCCGGAGCGCCTGCGGTCGTGGCCGGCCGCGCCCTCACTCGCCGCCGCGGGCCGCCCACCACCCGCTCAGCAGCAGCGCCGGTTGCGCCGGCAGCGCCGCGGGCTGCCCGGCGCGGGCATAGCGTTGCAGGCGCCCGCGGGCGTAGCGCGACAGGATGCGGCGCTCGCGGGCTCCGTCCTGGACCGCCGGCCACCGCGCCTGCAGGTAACGCGCCCAGGCGCGCTGCGCGGCGCCCGGGTCGGCGCCCTCCTCCACGGGCGCGAACGCCGCCGGCACCGCTTGTGGCCCGGCCTCGGCCAGGCGCGCGGCAAGGATCTGCGCCACCACGTGCTCGGGCACTGGCGCGCGCCCCAGCACCGCCGCCTCCACCGCCGCCACCGCGCGGCCGAAGGCATGCAAGCCGGCGAAGGCCGCCGCGGCATCCGCCGGACGCGCGCGCGCCTCGGCCAGCGCGGGCAGCGCTTCGGCCAGTTGCGGCCACGGTGCGGGCAGCGGTTCCAGCAGCCGTCCCAGCGGGTGGCGCGAGCGCTGCACTGCCCAACTGCGCAGTTCCTCGCTCCACCAGGCGAGCTTGGCATCGGCCGGCAGCGGGTCGCCGGCGACGTTGAGGATGTCCTCGAATTCCTGCAGCAGCGCGAACCACGCCATCGCCAGCGCGCGCCGCCCGGGCGCGACGAAGACGTCCGCCACCGACCATTCCGGCCAGCGCGCGCGCCATTTGTCCAGGAACGTATCCAGGGCGATGGAGTCGGACATCAGAACGTCACCTGGGCGGACGCGGTGCGGGTTTGGATGGCGTGGCCGAAGCGGCTCGGGTGTCCGCAGGACTTGCCTTCAGGGAGGGACGACGGCCGGAGGACGGTCATGGCCGTTGCGGATCGGGAGATGTTGCGCGGGGGTTTGTCGTTGCGTCGCATGGGGGGTTCCGGTCGCGACTTGCGTCGCTCCTGCCATCTTTCCTTCGTTCCTGCCGTCGCTCCTGCGATCCGCAGGGGACCTGCACCGGCTTACACGGCTGCGGGCGCGCGGGCAGGCCACAGGGCGGGATCGAGCAGGTCGGCGGGCCACTCCGCCAGAACGTCGGGGTTCCAGTCGGCCGGCCGTTCGTCCGGCTGGCGGTAGCCCCACAGCGCGGCGATCGAGGGCATGCCTGCCGCGCGCGCGGACTGGATGTCGCGCTCGTCGTCGCCCACGTACACGCAGTCGGCGGGGGCGAGGCCGATGCGTTCGGCCGCTACCTGCAACGGCAGCGGATGCGGCTTCTTCTCGGCCAGGGTGTCGCCACCGATCAGCACGGCGCAGCGGTCCTGCCAGCCGAGTTGCGGCAGGATTTCGCGCGCCAGGTATTCGGGCTTGTTGGTCACGATGCCCCAGATGCCGCCCGCCGCCTCCAGCGCGGACAGCAGTTCGGCCACGCCGTCGAACAGCAGGCTGTGGCGGCCCAGCTCCTCGCGGTAGAGGGCCAGGAACTCCGGCACCCTCGCTTCGCGCGACGCCTGTTCGAGATCGGGGAACGCCGCCGCCAGCATCGCCCGCGCACCCTTGGACACGTGCGGGCGCAGGTCGGCCAGGTCCATCGGCGCCAGGCCCTGCGCGGCGCGCATGCGGTTGACCGTGGCCAGCATGTCCGGCGCGCTGTCCAGCAGCGTACCGTCCAGATCGAACAGCGTTGCGCGCGGGAAGGCCCGTGCAGGCATCACCGCCGCGCGTGGAGCCCGTTGTCCTTGACCGCGGATTCCGGACCCCGCATCCCCGCCGCTCGCACTCACGCCTTCACCGCGCACGCCAGATAGTTCACGTCGGTGCGCGGAGTGAAGCGCGCGCGCTGCCGCCACGGTTCGTAGGCCAGACCGGTGACGTCCTGCAACTGGAAGCCGGCCTCGCGCAGCCAGCCGGCGAGTTCGGAGGGACGGATGAAATCCTGGTAGCGGTGCGTGCCCCGGGGCAGCAGCCGGGCCACGTATTCGGCGCCGACGATGGCCAGCGCGAACGCGGCCGGCGTGCGGTTGAGCGTGGACAGGAACAGCCGGCCGCCGGGCTTCAACAGCGCATGGCAGGCGCGGATGATCGAGGCCGGGTCCGGCACGTGCTCCAGCATCTCCATGCAGGTGACGGCATCGAAACCGCCCGGCCGTTCCTCGGCCAGCGATTCGGCCGAGCGCAGTTGGTAGTCCACCTGCACGCCGGATTCCAGCCGGTGCAGGCGCGCCACCTTGACCAGTTCCGGCGCCAGGTCGATGGCGGTGACCTGCGCTCCCTCGCGCGCCAGCGCTTCGCTGAGCAGGCCGCCGCCGCAGCCCACGTCCAGCACCGCCGCGCCCGGCAGCGCGACGCGCTCGCGCACGTAGTCCAGCCGCACCGGATTGAGTGCGTGCAGCGCCTTCTGCGGCCCCTCGGGATCCCACCAGCGATTGGCGAGCGCGCCGAACTTGTCGAGTTCGGCCTGGCTGAAGTTGTCGGACTGCGCGGAAGTCGTGGTCGTCATGGGGCTATTGTAGGCCGACGGGGCGTCGGGGAGGCTTTCACCTGCCCGGGCGTGGAATGGAAGGCCGTGCTTTCATGCCCGGAATCCATGGTGATTGCGGCCGGCCGCGATCACGCATCGGACACACAGGCCACGCCGCCGTCATGCCGCGCAATCATTCCGGTGAAGGCCGGGATCCGATTCGCCTTTGCGCTTGCCTTCTTCACCGAGGATCGAAGCTGGAGCGGATGGTCTCGCCTTCCGGCACTCCAGCTTCCGACTGCCGGTGACGGTTCGCGTCGAAACAGGACCACCGCGGTGAATCCGATGCCGCCGCAGGCAGGCTCAATGCCCCAGGCTGGCGATCCGTTCGCGCCATTGCCGGGCGTTGGCGATCACGCCGGCCAGGTCGATCTCGACCAGTTCGCGTTGCAGCAGCTTGGGCTTGCCGGCGATCCAGACGTCGCTGACCTGCTGGCGACCGGTGGCATAGACCAGTTGCGACACCACATGGTGCAGCGGCTGCGTTTCCAGCGCCGACAGGTCCACACAGGCCAGGTCGGCCTGCTTGCCGGGCTCGATGGAGCCGATGCGGTCGTCGAAGCCGATCGCCTGCGCGCCGCCCAGGGTGGCCGCGCGCAGTGCGCTGAAGGCGTCCAGCGCGGCGGCGTCCTGCGCCACCGCCTTGGCCAGCAGTGCGGCGGTGCGGGTCTCGCTGAACATGTCCAGGTCGTTGTTGCTGGCACAGCCATCAGTGCCGATGGCCAGCTTCACGCCCGCGCGCTCCAGCGCGCAGGCCGGGCAGAAGCCGGAGGCCAGCTTGAGGTTGGATTCCGGGCAGTGCACCACGCTGACCCCGCGCTCGGCGCACAGGTGGATCTCGCCTTCGGTCAACTGGGTCATGTGGATGGCGATCAGGCGGTCGTTGACCAGGCCCAGCCGGTCCAGCCGCGCGATCGGGCGTTGACCGTGCTTCTCCAGCGACTGCTCGACCTCCTGCGCGGTCTCGTGCAGGTGCAGGTGCACCGGCACGTCCAACTGGTCGGACAGCATGCGCACGCGCTCGAAGTTGGCGTCGTTCACCGTGTACGGCGCGTGCGGGGCGAAGGCGGTGGCGATCAGCGCGTCGTCGCGCCACTGGTCGTGCACCTCGCCGGCCTTCTCGAAATACTCGTCGTCGCTGGCCGCCCACGCGGTGGGGAAATCGATCACCGGCAGGCCCACGCGCGCGCGGAAGCCGTAGCGCTTGTAGGTGGCGGCCTGCACGTCGGGGAAGAAGTAGTTCTCGTTGACGCAGGTGGTGCCGCCGCGGAGCATCTCGGCGATGGCCAGGGTGATGCCGTCGGCCACGAAGTCCGGGCCGATCACCGCGCCCTCGATGGGCCAGATGTGCTGCTGCAGCCACACCTTCAGCGGCAGGTCGTCGGCGACGCCGCGCAGCAGCGTCATCGGGTTGTGGGTGTGGGCGTTGACCAGGCCGGGGATCAGCGCGCTGTGCGGCAGCTGCACGCTTTCCTTCGGGGCGAAGCGGGTGCGGGCTTCGTGCGAGGGCAGCAC
>CALJUL010000109.1 GCA_937975725.1 uncultured Pseudoxanthomonas sp.
AGCCGATCTTCAGCGGCTCCTGCTGCGCCAGGCAGGCGGACATGATCTCGCGGAAGACGTGCACCAGCACTTCGTCGGACAGCGGGCCCACGTTGCGGTCCACCACCATGCGCAGCACCTGCGCCTCGCGCTCGGGGCGGTAGTAGTCGACCGCCGCGGCCAGCTTGCCCTTGGCCTTGCCCACCTGGTGGGCGAAATGCGCGCGCTCGGCGATCAGCGCCTGGATCTGGCGGTCGATCTGGTCGATCTTGGCACGCACGTCGGACAGGACCGGCGTGGGTACGGGCGCCGTTTCGGCGGCCTTGCCCTTGGCGGTCCTGGCGGCCTTGGCCGTCTTCATGGTGGGTTTTGTGGGCTTGGAGGCCATAACAGTTTTTCCGTAATCCGGTCGCATCCCTGTGGGAGCGACGCGATGTAGCTTTACCGATGGACCGTCGCGACTTGCGTCGCTTCCACGATCCGGCTGCGGGTCATCCGTTGCGCTGCCGGAAATCGCGCATGAATTCCACCAGCGCCTGTGCGCCCTCCACCGGCAGCGCGTTGTACAGCGAGGCGCGGATGCCGCCCACCGCCTTGTGGCCCTTCAGCGCCAGCAGGCCGGCGGCCTTGGATTCGGCCACGAAGCGTGCGGTCAGCATTTCATCCGGCAGGAAGAACGGGATGTTCATGCGCGAGCGCACCGCCGGCGCCACCTCGTTCCGGTAGAAGCCGCCGGAGGCGTCGATGGCCTCGTACACCAATGCCGACTTCAGCGCATTGCGGCGGGCGAATTCGGCCACTCCGCCCTCGGCCAGCATCCACTTGAACACCAATCCGGCCAGGTACCAGTTCCAGGTCGGCGGTGTGTTGAGCATGGAGTCGCGCGCGGCATGCGAACGGTAGTCGAAGATGTCCGCGCGCGGCTGCCCGGCGCGCTCGAACAGGTCCTTGCGGACGATCACCACCGCCACGCCGACCGGGCCCAGGTTCTTCTGCGCGCCGGCGTAGATCACGCCGTACTTCGACACGTCCAGCGGCTCGGAGGCGATGGACGAACTGAAATCGGCGAACAGCGGCGCATCGCCCACGTCCGGGGTGTCGCGAAACTCCACGCCGTGGATGGTCTCGTTGGCGGTGATGTGCACGTAGGCCGCGCCGGGACTGAGCTTCCAGGCTTCGCGCGGCGGGATGTCGCGGAAGCCGCCCGGCTCACCGTCGGCAGCCACGTTGACAGTGACGTAGGGCCGGACCTGCTTGATCGCGGTCTTGCCCCAGTGCCCGGTCACCACGTAGTCCACCACCTGCCCGGGCGCGGCGAAGTTGAGCGCCAGCAGGGCCTGGTGGGTGGTGGCGCCGCCGGTGAGGAACAGCACCGCGTAGTCGTCCGGGATGCCGATCAGCTTGCGCAGGTCCGCCTCGGCCTCGGCGGCCACGGCGATGAAATCCTGGCTGCGGTGGCTGATCTCCACGATGGACGCGCCGACGCCGTTCCAGTCGAGCATTTCGGCCTGCGCCTGCCGCAGCACCGGCTCGGGCAGGGTGGCGGGGCCGGCACTGAAGTTGTACGCGCGCGTCATGGGGCACCTGTACGGGGGGACGCCTAGTATGCCGCAGCGCATCAGTTGCGGGAGCAACCAAGGCTCGGCCGACGCGCCGGAAGAGCGGCTTCACGCCAGCGAACCGCGGCGGCGCGCATGCTGCCGGGCCTGCAACCTTTCCCCTGCGGGCGGGTCCAAAATCCCGTCCCCGGCCGGAGCCTGCCATGTCCCTGCGCGATGCCCTGCGGATTCCCGCCTCCGAAATCACCGACGAGGCCGTGTACCGGCAACGCCGCGAACTACTGCGCACCCTTGCCTTCGCCCCCGCCCTGGCGCTGTCCGCCTGCGCCGAGGCTGAGCCCCCCGCTCCGCCTAGGGCCACGGTGACGCCGGAGCAGGCCCGTACCGGCTTCCGCACCGCCGAGGAGCCCACCCGCTACGAGGACGTCACCAGCTACAACAACTTCTACGAGTTCGGCACCGGCAAGGCCGACCCCTCGATGGCGAAGAAGACCCTGCGCGCCTCGCCCTGGTCGGTGGCCGTGGGCGGCGAATGCGCCCGGCCCGGCACCCTGGCCCTGGACGACCTGCTGAAGGGCCTGGCGCCGGAGGAGCGCGTCTACCGCCTGCGCTGCGTGGAAGGCTGGTCGATGGTGATCCCGTGGCTGGGCGTGCCGCTGGGCGAAGTGCTCAAGAAGTTCCAGCCCACCGCCAAGGCCAAGTACGTGGCCTTCACCACCCTGGCCGACCCGCTGCAGATGCCCGGCGTGCGCTATTCCTCCATCGACTGGCCCTACCGCGAGGGCCTGCGCATCGACGAAGCCATGCATCCGCTGACCCTGCTGGCCACGGGCCTGTACGGCAAGCCGCTGCCGCAGCAGAACGGCGCACCGCTGCGGCTGGTGGTGCCGTGGAAGTACGGCTTCAAGAGCATCAAGTCGATCGTGGAGATCCGCTTCGTCGAACGCATGCCGCGCACCGCCTGGCACGACTTGCAACCGTCGGAATACGGCTTCTTCTCCAACGTCAACCCGAGCGTCGACCACCCGCGCTGGAGCCAGAAGACCGAGCGCCGCATCGCCGGCAGCAAGAGCAAGCTGTTCGCCGAACGCATCCCGACGCGGATGTTCAACGGCTATGCGGATCAGGTGGCGGCGATGTATGCGGGGATGAATTTGAAGAAGTGGTATTGAGCGCAGTGCGCGCTCCTGCTCGCCATTGGCTTGCCTTTCCGGTTGAGCAGCCTGAACGGGATAGGGGTTGAGGTACGGGCCGGCGAAGTCCGTGTGTGCCTTGGCTGGTGTGTCTGCAACAAGTGCGCTTGTTCGTTGCGTTCATGCGCAGCGGATTGAGTGGGCGCTGGTTTTTCTGAGAGGCACCCTGTCCAAACAATCCGCACCATGCCTCCCGGCACGCAAACATGCCGCCTAACCCGCAACCTCCGCCAAATGCGGTAGAACGGATCAAGACGATCGACATACACGCACCGCCCTCCCACTCGGGCCTGACAAGACACCCAACCGCGATGCCCCCGACCTCCCCCCGCCTCGCCACCGCCAAGACCCTCGTCCACGCGCTGGCGCTGGCGCCGCTGGCCCTTCTTGTCTGGCAGATTCACGACGTCTGGCGGACCGGCGGCGATGCACTGGGCGCGGACCCTGTGGCCGAGATCGAGCACCGCACCGGGCTGTGGGCTCTGCGCCTGCTGATGATCGCGCTGGCCATCACGCCGCTGCGGCAACTGACCGGGCAGACGGTGCTGCTGCGCTTCCGGCGGATGCTGGGGCTGTACGCCTTCGCCTACGCCACCCTGCACCTGGCCGCCTACTTGGCGCTGGACCTGCGCGGTTACTGGACACAGGTGTTCGAGGACATCGTCAAGCGGCCCTATATCACCGTCGGCTTCGCCGCGTGGCTGCTGCTGGTGCCGCTGGCGGTCACGTCCACGCAGGGCTGGATGCGCCGGCTGGGCCGGCGCTGGGGGCTGTTGCACCAGGCCGTCTACGCCATCGGCGTGCTGGCGGTGCTGCACTTCTGGTGGCTGGTGAAGTCGGACATCCGCGAGCCGTTGCTGTACGCGGGCATCCTGGCCGCGCTGCTGGGCTGGCGGGTGTGGAAGCGGCTCAGCCGGCGCCGAACAGCAGCAGCGCGCTGAGCGCGGCGGCCATCAGCAGGGCCGCCAGCAGCAGCCACGGCCAGCGTCCCACGCCGCGCTTGCGCGTGCGGGCGTCGACGACCTCAGATTCCGGCGTGCTGTCGCGCTCGGTGGCAGCGTCACCGGACGGTTTGGCGCTGGGCGCCCACGGCACTTCCAGCACGAAACGGTGCTGGGCATCGAACACCACCTGGTCGCCCGCCGCCAGCAGTGCATCGTGCACCTGGACGCCGTTGACGCGCGCGCCTTCGCCCGAGCCCAGATCGCGCAGCAGGACGCGCTCGCCGCGAAGTTCCAGCAGGGAGTGGCGCTCGGGAAAGGCCGGATCGTCCACCCGGATGGTCGCCTCGCGGCTGCGGCCGACCAGGCAGGGCTGGGCCAGGGAAATGCTGCGGCCGTGATAGGCGCCGCCCAGCCCGCGCAGCACGATGCGCGGGTCGCCGGGCGCGGTCTCGGCGGCGACGGCTTCGCTGGCGCGCAGGTGCGGGGCCTGCACCAGCAGTTCCAGCCCATCCACGTACACTGCGTCGCCTGGACGCAGCACCGCCATGCGCTTGATCGGGCGGCCGTTGACGTGCACGCCGCGCATGCCGTTGGCCACCTGTAGCCACAGGCCGCGGCGGTCCACGCAGATCTGCGCCAGCAGTGCGCCCTGCGCGGCATCGCCCACGCCGATGAGGCCGGCAGCCTCGCGCACGATCCGGTGCACGCCCGTGGTGAGCGGCCGGTCGGGCGCCGAGCGATTTGTAAAATGAAGTCGCAGGTTCTGCACGCGGCAGCAGCCTATCAGGTTGCCGCAGCTTGCACAGCCCCGGTTGGCAGCGGCGGCGCGGGCCGCGAGAATAGCCGCCGTCCAACGGAGCACGCCCATGGCCAGCATCGACATCCGGCACGCGCACAGCAAGACGCCCAAGCAGGCCCGCAAGGCCGTGGAGGACGTGGCGAAGAAACTGGCCGAGCGCTTCGGCATGGACTACGGCTGGGACGGCGACACGCTGAACTTCAGCCGCTCCGGGGTGGACGGCAGGATCGCCCTGCTGGCCGACACCCTGCGGGTCACCGCCAACCTGGGCTTCCTGCTGTCGGCGATGAAGGGGCCGATCGAGGCGGAAATCCGGCGCGTGCTGAGCGAGAAGTTCGACTGAGAGGCGCCCGCGGGAGCCGTCGTCCGCTGCTAAGCGGTGCCTGCCCTCGTGGAATCAGACGGATTCCGCGCCCGCCTTCACTTCCCTGAAAGCTTTGGGTTCCCCCCCCCCTATGCGGGGGCGACGAATGAGGCCGGCGGGCATAGATTGACGGCGTACTTGAACGAGAAGTCCGACCGAGGGTCGTCGACGTCGCTGCTACCCGTCATGCAGGGCTTCTCCTTATGGAATGTCTCTGGCTCTTGATGCCTGGCCTCTGACCTCTAGCCTCTGGCTCCACTCATCTCACATAAACGGCTCCGCATCCCCCGCGAACAGCCGCCGCGAGACCTCGCGCTCGGTCCGCTCGATGTCGCGCACGAACGCCTTCCCGTCGCCCAGCGCGGCGAAGGCGCTGAAGCCGCGCTCCAGGAAACCTTGCAACTCGCCCAGGCCGGTCGCCTTTGCGGGACCGCGCGACAGCTTGAGCAAGGTGGCCACGCCCGGGGTCTTGACCGCCTTCGCCAGCCCCACGCCCACTTCGGCGATCAGGTCGATCTGGTGCTCGCGCAGGCGGCGGTAGCCCACTTCGCGGTAGGCGCGGCCGTACAGGTCCGCGTCCAGCCGGCGACGGTTCGGGGCCAGGCGCTGCAACGCCTCGGCCATGCGCAGGTCCAAGGCGTGGGTCAGCGCGCCCAGTTCGATACCGTGGGCGACCGTGCCCAGCACGGCGCCGGGCAGCAGCCGCTGCATCATCGGCATCACCTTGGCCACGTTGGCGTCGCGCCGGCTGAAGTCGTGGTCGCCGTAGACGTCGGTGAGGAAGAACATCGCCGCCGCGCGCCGCTGCGGGTCCTCCAGGAAATGGCGGAAGCTGGCCTCCAGGCGCGCGGCCTGCCAGCGGCGCAGTTCGGGCAGCCAGCGCAGGCGGTTGCGGGCCTCGCGGTCCGGATCGTGCAGCGCCTGGTGCCAGGCCAGCCGCTTGCCCACGCGTTCGACCAGGGGTTCGCTTCGTGCCATGCGCGCCATCATCCCGGGCCGCCCTTGTGGCCGCAAGCCGGCGGCCGGTCGGCTACACTCGCGCGAAGACGACGAAACGGGTAGTGCATGCTTTCGATCCACAGCGCGCGCAGGCGGGGGCACAGCGGCAAGATCGGCCTGGCCATCGCCGGCGGCGGGCCCATCGGCGGCATGTACGAACTGGGCGCGCTGCGGGCCATGGACGAGGCGCTGGACGGCCTGGACTTGACCCGGATGGACTGCTACGTGGGCGTCAGTTCCGGCGCCTTCCTCGCCGCCGGGCTGGCCAACCGCATGAGCACGGCGGAGATGTGCCGCATCTTCATCACCGGCACCAGCGACGACGCCCGCTTCCGCCCCGAAACCTTCCTGCGCCCCAATGTCGGCGAATACCTGCGCCGCGCGGCCAGCCTGCCCAAGCTGTATGCGGACTGGCTGGCGCGGCTGGCGCGCAATCCGCGCCGCGCCGCGCGCTGGTCGGACCTGTTCGTGCGCTTCGGCGGGCTGGTGCCGACGGGCCTGTTCGACAACGCGCAGGTGGAGCGCTTCCTGCGCGACATCTTCAGCCGGCGCGGGCGCAGCAACGATTTCCGCACGCTGGGCGCGGACCTGTTCGTGGTGGCGGTGGACCTGGACAGCGGCGAAGCGGTGCGCTTCGGCGAACCGGGCTGGGACGACATCCCCATCTCGCGCGCCGTGCAGGCCAGTTCCGCCCTGCCCGGCCTGTATCCCCCGGTGGAGATCGGCGGCCGCCATTTCCTTGACGGCGCGCTCCGCCGCACCATGCACGCCAGCACCGTGCTGGAGCGCGGCATCGACCTGATGATCGGCATCAACCCGCTGGTGCCGTTCGACGCCAACCGCGCCGCGCCGCAGGCGGACCAGGCCGAACAGGTGGGCCTGGCCGGCGGCGGATTGCCGGCGGTGCTGTCGCAGACCCTGCGCACGCTGTTGCAGTCGCGCATGCAGATCGGCATGGAGAAGTACCCGCACCAGTTCCCCGATATCGACCAGTTGGTGTTCGAGCCGAACGCCGACGACAGCGAACTGTTCTTCACCAACCTCTTCAGCTTCTCCTCGCGCCACCGCGTCTGCCAACTGGCTTACCGCAACACCCTGGCCGACCTGCGCGAGCGCGCGCCCGTGCTCAAGCCGATGCTGGCCGCGCACGGCATCCGCTACAACGACGCCATCGTCGGCGACCGCCACCGCTCCATCCTGGACGGACTGGACGTGGCCCTGCGCATGACCGAGACCACCGCGCGCCTGCGCCGCGCGCTGGACGACGTGGACCGGGTCGTGGCACAGCACAGCGCGGTGCGGCGCCGCTGAGCCTTTCACGCCCCGGCCACGCGCTGGTGTGAATGCTCTAGACGCAGGGCCGATTCTGGTCCGCGATCCCACCACCGAACGACGACGGAACACCATGGCCACGCTGAAGAAATCCGCCCGCAAGAAGACCGCGTCCGCCCCCCAGAACGAATCCCTGCAGGCCCAGGCCGAGCAGCTTTCCAAGCGCCTGAGCGAATCGGCCCAGCAGGTCTGGCTGGCCGGCGTGGGCGCCTTCGGCCGCGCCCAGGCCGAGGGCACCAAGCTGTTCGAAACGCTGGTGAAGGAAGGCCTGTCGCTGGAGCAGACCACGCGCAAGCTGGCCGGCGGCAAGGCGCAGTCGATGCGCGATGCCGTCGAATCCACCGTCGGCCAGGCGCGCGAGCGCGCGTCCGACACCTGGGACCGCCTGGAGAAGGTGTTCGAAGAGCGCGTGCAGCGCGCCCTGCGCCGTCTGGAAGTACCCAGTCGCGACGATTTGTCGGCGTTGCTGGACCGCGTCGACGCGCTGAACGCCGAACTGCGGCGCCTGGGCGGTGCGCCCGCCGCCAAGCCGGCGCGCAAGGCGCCCGCCCGCAAACCGGCGGCCAGGAAGACGGCCGCACCGGCCGCGAAAAAAGCCCGCAAAACGCCCGCCAAACGTGCGAAAGCCTGAGGTTTTGCACCAACGCGAGGCATGACGTTTTGCGTTGCGTTGACTGAACGATTTATTGTTGCGAAGCAGCATCGAATCGCGTAACAATCGTTCCAGCCCGCCAGTCCATCGAAGTTCGTTGCTCCCCTCCCCATACGACTTCGGACTGGCGGGCTTCTTTATGCCTGTCTTCCAGCGCTGCGGCACGCGGCTTGCACGACACTCCGTGCACTGCCCGCTAGAATTTCCCGTTCACTCGAACCAGCGCTCTTCTCACATATGCCCTCTTGGCTCATAGGCTTGGCTGCCACGCTCGTCGCCGGCGTGGCCGCCTCACTGTATTTCTGGCTGATCCGCCGCCCGCGCGACGAAATGAGCCAGGGCCTGCACGCCCTGTCTGGCCTGCGCTGGCGCGAATTCTCACGCCTGGTACTGGCCGCCATGGAGCGCCGCGGCCTGGTGGTGGCGAGCCAGGACGACGACGAGCCGCGCGAGCCCATGTCCACGTTCCTGCTGGCGCGCGGCGACGAACGCTGGCTGCTGTCCTGCAAGCACGGCTCGGCCTATCGCATCGCCGCCGCGCCGGTGATGGAACTGGCCGCGAGCATCCGCCTGGGCGCCGCCCAGGGCGGCATCGTGGCGACCGAAGGCAAGGTGGAAAAGGAAGGCCGCGACGCCGCCCAGGGCAACAACATCGAAGTGCTCGACGGCCCGCGTCTGTGGCCCGAGGTGCGCAGCCTGATCGAACCCGGCCTGCGCCACCAGATCACCAATTACGCGGCCGCGCGCGCCAAGCGGCACACCGGCATCGCCTGGCTCGCCGCACTCGCCCTGGGCGCCGGCGTGACCGCGGCGTTCGGCAGTGGGCATTGGCTCTCCCTGACCGGCGATGCCGGCGGATCCGTCGCCGAAGCCGCTCCCACGCCCCGGCGCGCACCGACGCCCGCGCGCGCCGGCGCTGTCGTCGCCGCGCCGTCCGCAACGGAAGCCGCCGCGCCGGCCCTGGCCGATCCCAGCGAGGAAGAACTGGAACAACAGCGGCGCGCGGTGCTGACCGCATTGAAGAAGACGCCCGGCATCAGCAGCGCCACCTGGCAGACCAAGCTGACCCTCAGCGTGGACCGCATCGGCGGCGAGAAGGACATCTGGCCCTGGGTCTGCCTGGAACTGGAACGCTACCCCGCGCTGCGCACCACCCGCGTGCAGCTCAATCCGCCGCCGGGCAGCAACGAGCCGGTGCGCTGGCGCCAGTGCAAGACGATGTGAGCAGGCGCCCGCCTGCGACATCCGGCCACTGGCCGCTCCGCGCGGCCGCGGCGATCATGGTGCCTTCCTTCCACCGTTCCCGCATGCGATGAGCGAGCCCGCAGCCGCCACTCCCTACCAGCGCATCGGCGGCGAAGCCGGCTTGCGCCGGATGACTCGGCGCATGTACGAACTGATGGACACGCTGCCCGAAGCCGCGGCCGTGCGCCGCCAGCACCCGGCCTCGCTGGAGGACAGCGAGCAGAAACTGTTCGAATTCCTCAGCGGCTGGCTGGGCGGACCGCCGCTGTTCACCCAGCGCCACGGCGCCCCGATGCTGCGCGCCCGCCACCTGCCCTTCCGCATCGGCATGGAGGAAGCCAGCGGCTGGCTGGCCTGCTTCCACGGCGCCATGCAGGAAACCGTCGAAGACCCCGACCTGCGCGACTTCCTCTGGTCGCGGATCGAACCCCTGGCCCTGCACATGCGCAACGTGCAGGCGCTGCCCCTGCGGTGGGCCGACGGCGCGTAGTTCGGGACTGCAGGTAGGAGGACCTTCAGGCCCGACCGCTGCAGCGGAATGACACGTACAACTCCGACTGCGACCCTGCGATCAACCATGACACCGTGGTTGCAGCCGCGGCGGCCTTCCATAGGAATCATGTCCAGGAAAATTCCCTGTCGGGCCTGAAGGCCCTTCTACAGAGGGCCGCTGGCAGTGGACAGCTACCAGTGCACGCCGCGCATCAGGGCAGCGAAGGCGATCTGCTCCTGGCTGGGGGATTCGTCCTTCAGGGCTTTGCGGTCACCCTTGGCGGCGGCCGAGTCGGGGAACAGTTCGAAGGCGGTGTTCATCACCACTTCGTAGGCCTTCGGCGCGACGGCGTTCACCAGCGCGGCGAAGATGCCCAGGCGGGTGGCGATGCGGCTGGGCTTCTCGATGATGCCCTTCACCACCAGGTCCGCCGCTTCTTCCGGCGTCAGCGTGGGCACGCTGTCGTACATCTTGGTGGGCGCGATCATCGGCGTCTTCACCAGCGGCATGTTGATGGTGGTGAAGCTGATGCCCTTGCCGGACAGTTCGCCCTGCGCACAGCGGCTGAACGCGTCCAGTGCCGCTTTCGAGGCCACGTAGGCCGAGAAGCGCGGCGAGTTGGCCAGCACGCCGATGGAGCTGATGTTGATGATGTGGCCCTTGCGGCGCTCGGTCATCTTCGGCAGGAAGCCCATGATCAGGCGCAGGCTGCCGAAGTAGTTGAGCTGCATGGTGCGCTCGAAATCGTGGAAGCGGTCGTAGCTCAGTTCGATGGAGCGGCGGATCGAGCGGCCGGCGTTGTTGACCAGGATATCGACGTGGCCGTGCTCGTCCAGCACGGTCTTCACCAGCCGGTCGCAGTCCGCCATGTCGGCCAGGTCGGCGGTGTAGGCGAAGACCTTGCCGCCGGCCTTCTTCATCTCGTCGCGGGCCTTGAACAGTTCCTCCTCGCCGCGCGCCACGATGATCGTGGTCGCGCCGGCCTCGGCCACACGCTGCGCGGTGGACAGGCCGATGCCCGACGAGCCGCCGGTGATGACCACCACCTTGTTGCGCACCTTGCCCTTGAGCGTGCGGTCGACGAACAGATCCGGGTCCAGGTGGCGTTCCCAGTAGTCCCACAAGCGCCAGGCGTAGTCGTCCAGGCGCGGCACGGCGATGCCGCTGCCCTTCAGGGCGCGCTCGGTCTCGCGGCTGTCGAAGCGCGTGGGATAGGTGATGAACTTCAGCACTTCCCTGGGAATCCGGAAGTCGCGCAGCAGCATGCCGACGAAGCGGCGCACCGGCGGCAGGTTGCCCACCGCCATGCGGATGCTGCCGGGCACGAAGGCGAACATGCGCGCGTCGATGCGCATGGTCATCTCCGGCGCGTGGCCGGCGCGGCAGAAGGTGTTGAGCACCTCGCCCACGCGCATCGGTTCCGGATCGGTCAGGTGGAAGGTGTGGCCGTCCAGCCGGGGCTTGTGCGCGATGTGGTCCATCGCGTCGGCGACGAAATCCACCGGCACGATGTTGATGCGCCCGCCCTCGATGCCCAGCACCGGCACCCATTGCGGCAGCAGTTCGCGCAGCTTCTTGATCAGGGTGAAGAAGTAGTACGGGCCGTCGATCTTGTCGATCTCGCCGGTCTTCGAATGGCCCACCACCATGCCGGGACGGTAGATGCGCCACTTGATGCGCTTCTCCCTGCGCACCAGGCCCTCGGACTCGTGCTTGGTGCGCAGGTAGGGATCGTCCAGGCCCTCGGCTTCCTCGAACATGTCCTCGCGGAAGATGCCGGGGTACAGGCCGGCGGCGGCGATGGAGCTGGTGTGGTGGAAGCAGCCAGCCTTCAGCGCGGCGGCCAGGTCCAGCGCGTGCTGCGTGCCGTCGATGTTGGCGGCCTGCTGCGCTTCGCGGCTGGCAGTCAGGTCGTAGACGGCGGCCAGGTGGAAGAAGTGCTTGATCTTGCCGGACAGGCCGCGCACCTGCGCCGCGCTCAGCCCGCAGTTGGGCCGGGTCATGTCGCCGTGGACCACGGCGATCCGTTTCATGTCCCAGCCGGCCTTCTTCGCGATGGCGTCGAACTTCTTCTGCGAGTCCTTGCGGACCAGCACGTGCACCGTCCCGCTGCGCTCGAGGAGGTTGCCGACCAGGTAGCGGCCGATGAATCCCGTGGCGCCGGTGACGAAATAGCTCATGACACCCATCCCTCGCGTGGTGGGCGCGCCCCTCCGACCGCCCTGCGGCCTACGTTGCCAGAGCGGCCCGGATTCGACAATCCCGCCGCGGATTGACCCCGCGATGCCCCCGTGGTGTGATGGCCGCGATCACTGGGAGGGATCATCGATGGCCGATCTGAATACCGCGTTCGAGCAGGCGTCCAGGGACATCCAGACCCTGTCCGAGCGCCCGGACAACGACACGCTGCTGCGCCTGTACGCGCTCTACAAGCAGGGCTCCGAAGGGGACGTGTCGGGCGACAAGCCCGGCTTCTTCGACTTCGTGGGCACCGCCAAGTACGAGGCCTGGGCCAAGCTCAAGGGCACGGCGCGGGAGGATGCGCAGAAGAAGTACGTGGACCTGGTGAAGAAGCTGCTGGCCTGAGCGGCCCGCCCGCTCCCGTGGCGCGCGACACCCGCCAGCGCATCCTGGATGCCGCCCTCGCGATGTTCAACGCGCAGGGCGAGCCTCACGTCACCACCAACCACATCGCCGACGAGCTGGAGATCAGCCCGGGCAACCTGTACTACCACTTCCGCAACAAGGACGACATCATCGAGCAGCTCTTCGCCCGCTACGAAGAGCGCATGGACCAGGCGCTGGCGCCGCCGGCCGACCGCCTGCCCGGGCTGGAGGACATCTGGCTGCAACTGCACCTGGTGTTCGAGTGCATCTGGGACTACCGCTTCCTGTACCGCGACTTGGTCGAGATCCTCAGCCGCAACCGCCGCCTGCGGCTGCGCTTCGCCCGCATCCTCAAGCGCGCCGACGACAGCGCCCACGCGGTGATGCGCGGCCTGGGCCAGGCCGGGGTGATGCGCGCCTCGGCGGCGGAACTGGCCGCCACCGCCACCAACGTGCTGGTGCTGTCCACCTTCTGGCTTAACTACGCCGCCGCGCGCGGCGACAAGGACGAGCAGGTGGCGATCCGGCAGGGCATCGTGCAGGTGATGATACTGGTGGCGCCGTTCCTGCGCGACGCCGAGCGCGTGCACCTGAATACGCTGACCCAGGCCTACGTGGACTAGCGCCCGCCCTGCCCTGCAGGAGGGGCTTCAGCCCCGATGCTTTTCTTTGGAAGTCTTCGCAACGCTGGCCGAAAAGCGTCGGGGCTGAAGCCCCTCCTGCAGTGCTTGGCGAAGCCGTGGATCAGGCCTCGGCCAGCGCATCGTCCAGCCGCGCCGAGGCCGCGCGCAGTTGCGGCAGCAGGCCGCGGTCGTCGACCACGTCGAAGTGCGGCCCGACCAGGGCCAGCAACGCCAGCAGCGCCTCGATGGATTCGGCGCCCAGTTCCAGCAGGCAGTGGTGGGCATCGCCGGCTTCCAGGATCCCGCACCAGGGCGGCACGCGCGCCGCCTGTTCCTCGATCGGCCCCGGCAGCCGCAGCCTGATCTGGTAGCGGGTGAAGGGCTGGGTGATCGACTTGGCCACGTAGTCGGCCACGTCGCCGGGGAATTCGCGCGGGGCGAACTGCGAACCGGTGTCGTGCAGCGCCTGCACCCGGTCCACGCGGAAGGTCCGCCAGTCCTCGCGTTTCAGGTCCCAGGCCACCAGGTACCAGCGGCTGCCGGTGTGGACCAGGCGCAGCGGTTCGATCAGGCGCTCGCTGGCGCGCTGGCTGCGGTCGCAGTACTGCATGCGCAGGCGGAAGCCGTCGCGGCAGGCCGCGGCAATGCGCAGCAGCGCGTCCACGTCCGACGTGGGCGCGCCGCCGGCCAGCGACAGCGTCACCGAGTACAGCGCGCTGGCGCGCCGGCGCAGCCGTGCCGGCAGCCACTGGTCCAGCTTGGACAGCAGGCGCAGCGCCGTGTCCTCCATCCGGCCGACGCTGGCCGCGGCGGTGCGCAGGGCCACGGCGACGGCGACGGCTTCGTCGTCCTCCAGCAGCACCGGCGGCATGGCGGCGCCGGAACCGAGCCGGTAGCCCCCGCCCAGGCCGGGCGAAGCGTCGATGGGATAGCCCAGTTCGCGCAGCCGTTCCACGTCGCGGCGCAGGGTACGGCGGTCAATCTCCAGCCGCTGGCTCAGTTCGGCGCCGGTCCAGTGGCGGCGCGATTGCAGCAGCGACAGCAGACGCAGGAGGCGGTTGGAGGTGCTGAGCATGGGCGGCAGTATGCCGCGCATTGCGGACGGTTTCCGTCCGCAACGGAATGCCTGAATGACGCCCCCGGCCGCAGCCGGGAGCGCAGGTTGGCTGCGGTGGCCACCGCCGTCAGGCCATCAGGCGCTGCGGGTGCGGGCGCGCTTGGCGGCCGGCTTGCGCGCCGGCGCGGTGCGTGTGCGGGAAGCGGTGCGCCGGGTGGCGGGCTTGCGCGTGCGGGCCGCCGGCTTGCCGGCCGGCTTCAGGCCCAGCCGGGCCAGCACGGGCTGGAGGCGGGTTTCCACTCCGGTGCCGAGCCGGTCGATGCCGGCCTCACCCTGCCGGCGGGCGGCGGCGAAGCGTTCCAGCACGTCGCGCTGTGCGTCGCCGGCCAGCTTCTCCACGTGCAGGCGGGCGCCGTGCAGGCGGTCGGCCATGCCTGCGGCGGCGGCCGCAGCCTGGCGACGGGTGACGGCGATCAGGCCCAGGCCGGCCAGCCATGCGTGGCGCAGGCTCGGTTCGGGCATCTTGCGGCGGGGGTTCTTGCGGGTGGCCATGGGGGCTCCACGTGCCGGGCACGATGACCGGCTTCCATGAACCGATGCTGCCGGCGCGCGCTCGAGCAATCACACTATTGGCCGGTCCGCGCGCGCTTTGCGTAGGGCTTGCTGGCAGCGGCCTTCGCCGCCATCCTCCCCGCATCCTGGGAGGAACACGCGATGGCCGGAAAGACTTCGAAGTGGGCGCCGTTTCCGCACGACGCCAAGGCGTTCGCCTACGCCGGCGACGCCTTGAAGAAGGCGTGGCCCGCCCTGCACGCCGGCGACGCCGAGCCCTTCCCCGACGAGAAGCGCGCCAAGGCGCTGATCGCGGCGGCCGGCAAGGCGGCCAAGGGGCTGGAGCCGGCGGACCTGGCGCAGCGGCTGCAGGACGCCTGGCGCGCGTTCCACCGCGGCGATTTCCAGGCGGCGTTCGAGGCCGGCCAGGCGCTGGGGCCGCTGGGCGCCTCGGTCGCGGTCAAGGCGCTGGGCATCCACGCCACCTACCTGGTGGACGACGAGGACGAGAAGCTCAAGCGCTTCGAACAGGCCGCCAAGCTGGCCGAGGCCGCGATCCAGGCGCTGCCGGACGAGGCCAACAGCCATTACCGCCACGCCTTCGCGCTGGGCCGCTACAGCCAGGGCCTGAGCATCGCCAAGGCGCTCAAGCAGGGCATCGCCGGCAAGGTCCGCGCCGCGCTGGGCACCGCGCTGGAACTGGCGCCCAAGCACGCCGAGGCGCATACCGCGCTGGCGCTGTACCACGCCGAGATCATCGGCAAGATCGGCGCCATGATCGGCGGCCTGACCTACGGGGCGAAGGCCGGCGAGGCCGAGGCGCACATCAAGACCGCGCTGAAACTCACCCCCGATTCGCCCATCGCCCACCTGGAGCACGGCAACGTGCTGCTGTTGCTGTACGGCGACAAGAAGGAGGACGCCGCCGCGGCTGCCTTCGAGAAGGCCGGCAAGCTGAAGCCGCGCGATGCCATGGAAGCGCTCGACGCCGCCCACGCGAATGCGCAGATCGAGTAAGCCCGCCCTCGCCGCGCTCGCGATGGCTGCAGCCTGCCTGGCGCAGGCCCGCGCGGCCGCGCCCGCGCCGCCGGCTCCTGCACGGACGGCGCCTGCACAGACCCCGCCTGCGCAAGCCGTTCCCGCACCGGCCTCGGGCAACGTCGCGCCGGCCACGCCGCCGCCGGCCCTGTCCGGCGACACCCTGGAAGACGCTCTCGCCTGCCGCACGCCGGTGACCGACATTCCGCGGCTGCTGACACGCCTGCGCCGCGAACGCCCCTCCGAATTCGTACAGACCGAGCGGCAATACTCCGCCCCGGCCATGGACCTGTACCGGCTCGACGACGCCGTGGAAGCCTGGGGCAACGCCGCCGACGCCATCGTGATCACCGACAACCGCGTGCTGATGCTGGTGGACCTGCCGCAGAACGACGTGGCGGCGCAGCTCGAACGCGCCCTAGAGCAGACCCGCGAAACGCCGCTGGCCGGCGCACTGGACAACGGCCACGCGCTGGTGGTCTACGCCGGCGACCGTCCCGGCCTGCAGGGCTATACGCTGATCGGCTGCGAATACCGCACCGAAGGACTGTCGCTGCTCGACGATCCCGACGACGCCTGGCGCAAGCCGACGCGCTGAGCCGGCCCATGCGGCGGCGCTGCGCTTCCGCGCCCCGCCCTTCCCGCTCCATACCTTCTCTATTCCTTTCGCGCACCGCCCCTGCGACGCGCCGTCGCAGGCCCGTGCCGCGCGCGGCGCGCCCTTAACGGCGGCTCCGGCCGGGACTTTAGGGCGCCGCGGCGCCTGCTTGCGGCTTCGTTCTGGCCCGCGAAAACAGCGGTTTTCCCGCGCCTAGCACAGGTCCGCGCAAAAAGCCTAAAGGTTTTTTCGGGAGCGCCGTTATCCCTTTCGCAAACCGAAGGCGACTGGCCACCACACAAAAAACGGGCAGCGCTTTCTTCCTTCCACGCCGTGAACCTAGATAAGAGGAGACGAACATGGCACAGGTCATCAACACCAACACGATGTCGCTCAACGCTCAGCGCAATCTGAGCACGAGCGGCGCCTCGCTGGCCACCACCATCCAGCGCCTGTCCTCGGGCCTGCGCATCAACAGCGCCAAGGACGACGCCGCCGGCCTGGCGATCTCCGAACGCTTCAGCACCCAGATCCGCGGCCTGGATGTCGCGGTCCGCAACGCCAACGACGGCATCTCGCTGGCCCAGGTCGCCGAAGGCTCGCTGAGCGAGATCGGCAACAACCTGCAGCGCATCCGCGAACTGGCAGTGCAGTCGGCCAACGCCAGCAACTCCGCTTCCGACCGCGCCGCGCTGAACGCCGAAGTCAAGCAACTGGTTGCCGAAGTCGACCGCGTGGCCAAGCAGGCCGATTTCAACGGCACCAAGCTGCTGGACGGTTCGTTCACCAGCCAGTTGTTCCAGGTCGGCGCCAACGCCGGCCAGGCCATCGCCATCGACAAGGTGGTCGACGCCCGCACCCAGACGCTGGGCGGCGGCCTGTTCGACAGCGGCACCGTCACGGTGGCCGCGCCGGCCGACGGCAACACCGACGTCAGCTTCACCGGCCTGAGCATCGCCAACGGCACCGGCGGCACGATCAGCTTCGACGACCTGACCGTCAGGGCGTCGGGCGTGGACGCCGCCACCACCCAGAAGTCCGCCGTGAGCGCGCTGGCCGCGCACCTCAACGCCAAGCTGGGCGAGACCGGCGTGTACGCCGAAGCCAACTCGGCCAGCACCGCGGTGGTGTTGACCGCCGTCAAGCAGAGCCTGAACGCCAGCGGCGCCTACGCCAACATGACGGTCGCGGTGACCGGCGCCACCTACGCTGGCGACAACACCGCCCCGGCCGCGCCGGCCTCCAAGTTCGTCAAGGACCTGGACATCTCCAGCTTCAAGGGCGCGCAGCAGGCGCTGGAAATCGTCGACAAGGCGCTGACCGCCGTGAACGGCGCGCGCGCCGACCTGGGCGCCATCCAGAACCGCTTCACCTCGGTGGTCGCCAACCTGCAGACCAGTTCGGAAAACCTGGCCGCTTCGCGCAGCCGCATCCGCGACACCGACTTCGCCAAGGAAACCGCCGAACTGACCCGCACCCAGATCCTGCAGCAAGCCGGCACCGCCATGCTCGCCCAGGCCAACCAGGTACCCCAGAACGTCCTCAGCTTGTTGAAGGGTTGATCCCGATCGCGTCCCCCGTTGCACGGCGGGGAATCGTGAAACTCCCTCCCCCGTGCGCAACGCCTAAGGAACACATCTCATGGCACAGGTAATCAACACCAACACGATGTCGCTCAATGCTCAGCGCAACCTGAGCACCAGTGGTGCATCGC